>NZ_SPKJ01000027.1 GCF_009866965.1 Propylenella binzhouense
CGCGCCTCGCGCCCGCCGCGGCGGCGCCCGCCGGAGACCTCGGCCGCGGCATGGGCGGCCTCGCCGCCGGTCGCCTGCACATCCGCAGCCTGGCCCGCCGGCCGGTCCCGGTAGGTCCGGATCCAGGTCATGCAGTCGCGGTCCGTTCCCATCAGCACGTTGGCGCCGCGCACGGCCTCCATCTCCTGGGGGCGGAGCGGGTTCATGATCGCCGAGGTCATGCCGGCGGCGATCGCCATCGGGAGGAACGCCGCATTGATGCCGTGCCGGTGCGGCAGGCCGAAGGAGATGTTCGAGGCGCCGCAGCTGGTATTGACCTTCAGTTCCTCGCGGAGCCGCCGGACCAGGGCGAAGACCTGCAGGCCGGCCGTCCCCATCGCGCCGATCGGCATGACCAGCGGATCGACCACGATGTCGGCCGCCTTGATGCCGTAATCGGCGGCGCGCTCGACGATCTTCTTGGCGACGGCGAAGCGGACGTCGGGATCTTCCGAAATGCCGGTCTCGTCGTTGGAGATCGCGATCACCGGCACGTCGTATTTCTTCACGAGCGGCAGGATCAGCTCGAGGCGGTCCTCCTCGCCGGTGACGGAATTGACGAGCGGCCGGCCCTTGGCGACCTCGAGCCCGGCCTTCAGCGCCGCCGGCACGGAGGAATCGATGCAGAGCGGCACCTCGACCAGGCCCTGCACCAGCTCGACGGTCTGGCGCAGCAGCGGCGGCTCGGTCTCGTTCGGGTTGACTGCGGTCACGCCGGCATTGACGTCGAGCACCATCGCCCCGGCGGCGACCTGGTCGCGCGCATCCTTCGCCACCGTCTCGAAGTTCCCCGCAACCATCTCCGCTGCGAGCTTCTTCCGGCCGGTCGGATTGATGCGCTCTCCGATGACGCAGAAGGGCTGGTCGAATCCGATGGCGACCTCGCGGGTCGCCGACGCCAGAACGGTTCGGGTCATGTCTCTGCCTGCCGACGTGTCAACATAAAGATGTCTTTATATGCAAATATCGCTGCGCTCAAGGGCTGCCGCGATGCATTCCGCGCCGCGATGCATTCCGCGCCGCGGTGCCGGCATGCTCGGCTAGGCCCCTTCCCAGCCGTCGCTCTCGATCAGCCGGCGAAGCCGGTCCGCCCCGTATTCGCTCTCGAGACGGAGGAGGCTCGCATCGGCCTCCGCTTCGAGATCGTCCCCGCAGGGCTCCGGCGTCCCGCGCCGCCACTCCGCCAGATAGGCGTCGGTGTCGCGGGCGCCCACTTTCATCGCGCAGCGGTCGACCGCCTGGATGAACCGTTCCGGCAGCTCGCGCTTGGCGGCCTTCCGGCCCGCCTTGACGATCACCTGGGCCGGGATGTCCCGCCAGTAGACGATGATCCGATCAGCCATCCGCGCTCTCCGCTCCGTCGTTCGTTTCGCAGGCCATACCCCGCCCGCCGCCCGGCCGCGAGCCCGCGAGCGGGATCGCCCGAGGTGCAACAAAGAATATTGCGTCGCCCGCGACTCCCCCTAGTGTGCGCCGCATGCCGTTGACCAACACCGCCTTTGTCCGGGCCACGATCGGCCTCCTCGTGCTCGGACTGCTGATTCTCCTCAGCATCGTGGCGACCGCGCTCTGGCTCGTCGAAAGGACCGACACGCTCGCCGACGATCTCGTGCAGTGGCAGCAGTTCCGTGCGGCCGCGCGCAATGTGACGACGACCGTCCTCGACGGGGAGAGCAGCGAGCGCGGCTACCTCATTACCCGGGAGGAGAAATATCTGGCTCCCTACCAGAACGCGATGGAGCGCGTCCGCGGCGAGGTGGCGGTGCTGCGCGACCGCGCCCGCGAGGTGCCGGAATATCAGGAGAGGGTGGAGGTCCTCGCGGACACGGTCCGGCAGCGCTTCGAAGCGATGCAGGAGGTTGTCGCGCTGATGGACGAAGGCCGGACGGCCGAGTCGATCGCGGTACTGCGGACCGACCGCGGCAAGGCGCTGATGGATTCGATCCGCGCAATCTCCGAGGAGCTGATCAGCGATGTCGACGAGCGCCTGCGCGCCAATTCGCTCGCCATGCTCGCGAGCGCGAGCCGGCTGACATGGGTCCTTATCGTCGGCGCGGTCATGATCGTCATCGTCGCGGGCGGGTCCGTGTTCCTTGCGTTCCGCTATACGCGCGATCTCGAGCGGACACGCGGCGAGATCCAGGCGCTCAACGCGACGCTCGAGGAGCGCGTGGCGGAGCGGACCGGCGAACTCGCCCGCGCCAACGAGGAGGTGCAGCGCTTCGCCTATATCGTGAGCCACGATCTCCGCGCCCCGCTCGTCAACATCATGGGCTTCACCAGCGAGCTCGAGACCGGCATCACGGCGATCCGGGACTACATGGCAACCGTCGCCTTCGACGAGGAGGATCTCGCCGCGCGCGAGGCGAAGCTTGCCATCGAGACGGAGCTGCCCGAGGCGCTCGGCTTCATCAGGTCGTCGACCAGCAAGATGGACAGCCTGATCGGCGCAATCCTGAAGCTCTCGCGGGAGGGCCGGCGCGTGCTCAACGCGGAGCGCGTCAACGTGGAGACGCTCGTCGAGACCGCGGCCGACTCGGTCCGCCATCAAGTTGCCGAGAACGGCGGCGAAATCGAAGTGCAGAAGCCGCTGCCCAGCATTATTTCTGATCGCGTGGCGCTGGAGCAGATCTTCGGAAATCTGATCGACAACGCGGTGAAGTATCTCGCCAAGGATCGCCCGGGCCACGTCGTGGTGAGCGGACAGGAGACGCGCATGGGCGTGCTCTACGAGATCCGCGACAACGGCCGCGGGATCGCGCCCGAGGATCGCGAGCGCGTGTTCGAGCTCTTCCGGCGTGCCGGCGCCCAGGACAAGCCCGGGGAAGGTATCGGGCTCCCGCATGTCCGCACGCTCGTTCGCCGCCTCGGCGGCGACATCGACTTCGAATCGCAGCTTGGACGGGGCACGACCTTTCGGGTAAGGCTCCCCAAAATTCTCCCACACGACCGCAAGGAAGCCGCGTGATGAACATCGCGACCCCCGTGACCATCGTAATGGTCGAGGACGACGAAGGGCATGCGCGCCTGATCGAGCGCAACATCCGCCGCGCCGGCGTGAACAACGAGATCAAGACGTTCCAGGACGGAACGTCGGCACTCGAGTTCCTGCTCGGATCGGACGGCAGCGGCGAGGTCAGCCGCAACAGGGCGCTTCTGGTGCTGCTCGACCTCAACCTGCCGGACATGACCGGCATCGACATTCTCGCCAAGGTGAAGGCCAACGAGCATACCAGGCTCGCGCCGGTCGTGGTGCTCACCACGACCGACGACCAGCGCGAGATCCAGCGCTGCTACGAACTCGGCGCGAACGTCTACATAACGAAGCCGGTGAACTACGAAGGCTTCGCGAACGCGATCCGCCAGCTCGGCCTGTTCTTCTCGGTGATGCAGGTTCCGGAGGCACCTTGATGTCGCACGAGGGCGTTCGCGTCCTTTACGTCGACGACGATCCCGGCATAGCGCGCCTCGTGCAGAAGGCGCTCGAGCGCCGCGGCTATACCGTCGAGCATTCTCCCGACGGGATCGACGCGCTCAGGCGTGTGCGCGCGGGCGGCATCGACGCGATCGGCCTCGATCATCACATGCCCCGCCTGAGCGGGCTCGATTTTCTGGGCGAGCTCGGCAGGCTCGAGGACCCGCCGCCGGTCGTCTACGTCACCGGCTCCGGCGACACGCGCGTGGCGGTGGCGGCGCTCAAGGCGGGCGCCGCCGATTACGTCGTCAAGGACGTCGCCGGCGACTTCCTCGAACTCCTCGGCGCGGCGATCGACGGGGCGATCGATCAGGCGCGCCTGAAGCGCGAGCGGGATGCCGCCGAGCGCGCGGTGCGCGAAGCCCGCGACCATGCCGAGATGCTTCTGCGCGAGGTCAACCACCGCGTCGGCAACAGCCTCGCGCTGGTCGCCGCTCTGGTGCGGATGCAGGCGGCCGCCGTGCAGGATCCCGGGGCGGTCGAGGCGCTCAAGGAGACGCAGGCGCGGATTTCGGCGATCGCGGGGATCCATCGGCGCCTCTACACGTCGGACGACGTCCGCTACGTCGATGCCGACGCCTATCTCCGCAACCTCGTCGGCGAGCTCGAGGCGGCCATGCGCGATTCCGGCCGCCCGCACGCCATCAGGACGGAAATCGAGAAGGTGCCCGTGCCGACCGACAAGGCGGTCTCGATGGGCGTGGTCGTGACCGAACTCGTGACGAACGCCTACAAATACGCCTACCCGGAGGGAAATGCCGGCGAGATAAGGGTCAGTCTCCGGCGGACCGGCGAGGGGGACGGGCTTTGCCTCGTGGTCGAGGACGACGGCATCGGCCTCGACGCGGCGGGCGCGCCGAAGGGCACCGGCCTCGGCTCGCGGATCGTCGACGCGATGGCCGCCAACCTGCGCTCCGAGGTGGTCTTCGATGCCGGCCATCCCGGCACGCGGGTGATGATCAGCTTCCCGGTCTGACCGGGCTCTCCGCCTTCCCGGCCGGCTGCGGTGGCGCGGACGCTCAGGCCTCCGGGCCGGCATAGCGCCCGGCCGTCTCCGGAAACATGGATTTCACGATCTTCAGGCGCGAAATGTCGGCGGTCGCGTCCATGTGAAGGAAGATCGAGGCGTCGCGGAAGAGCTTCTCGATCCCGAATTCCAGCATTGCGCCGTTGCCGCCGTGGAGCTCCATCGCGTGCTGGCAGACATGCATGATCTCCTCGCTGGCGAAGACCTTGGCCATGTTGCAGAGCGTCTCGCCGTCCGGATCCTTGCGGTCGACGGCGCGCGCTGCCTGGACGAGAAGGCTGCGGACGGCGGCGATGCGCATCGCCATGTCGGCGAGCCGGATCGCGACCGCCTGGTGCTTGATCAGGATGCGTCCGCCCTGGACGTAGCTCTGGACGTAGTCCGACGTGCGCTCGAAGGCGGCGACCCCGACGCCGAGATTCTTCGCGGCCTGGATGATCTTGCCGGGTCTGAAGTAGATGCCGGCCTTGGAGAGTGCGTCGCCGGCGACGAGCAGGTGGTCGTCCGGCACGAAGCAGTCCTCGAAAACGATCTCGCCGTTGTTCATGAAACGGCAGCCGATCGTCTCGTTGCACTTCGTCACCGTCAGTCCCGGCGTGTCGCGCGGGACGAGGAAGCTCGAGGTACCCTGCAGCATGCCGACGCTCGGGTCGGTGTTGGCGTAGACGACATAGAGCGAGGCGTCGTAGCCGTTCGAGATGAACTGCTTGCGCCCGTTGATCACCCAGCCGCCGTCCCGGCGCGCCGCGCGCGTCTGCATCGCCGCTTCCGGCACGTTGTAGGGCAGCCAGCGGTCGGAAGCGCCGCGCGGCTCGGTCAGGCAGTGTGCCAGCAGGAACTGCGGATCGGCGATCAGCCGGGGAAACCATTCCTCCTGGAGGTGGCGCGGCGCGAGGTTGCGCAGCAGGACCGAGACCTTCCAGTTCTGGACCAGCTTGTCGGCGAGGCCGGAATCGCCGCGCGCGATCTCCTCCGAGATGATGGCGAAGGTCTGCACCTCGGTCTCCGGATCGAGCTGCGTCCCGCCGAACTCCTCCGGAACGGCGAGCGTGCGGATGCCGATCGCATCGGCACCTTCCAGGATCTCCGGAGGCAGCCTTCCCTCGGGGTCCATCGACCATTCCTGCCGCCAGTTGGCCCGGATGAAGGGGTGCACCACGTCGTCGATGAAGGCGCGGCAGGTCTGCCGCGTCAGCTTCTGCTCGTCTGACAGATCGCTCTCTTCCCAGTTCATCCGCTCCTCCCCGAATTGCGGTTCTCGCCGTCGTGCGAACGTTTGCACGAAAAGAAGAGGCGGCGCTAGCCGGGATGTCAGGCGAGGCGGGCGAGGAAGGCGGGGAGGTCACCGAGGCCGGTCCTGCGCATCTCGAAGGCGAGGCCGAGGCGTTCCGCGGCCGCCGCGGCCTTGGCCGCCAGGCCGGCATCGTCGGTCTGCGCCAGGTAGACGAGCCGCCGGTAGTTCCCGAAATAGAGGTCGCGCAGTTCCGGATGGCGGTCGAGCCCGAGCCCCTCGACGACCAGCGTATCGAACTGGCGGGCGAGGAAGTCGGTGAGGAAGAAGGCGTCCATGTCCGCGTCCCCGCGCGCAAGGAACGCCTCGGTGCCGGAGAAGAAGGCATAGCAGTGCGGTCCGGGAATGCGCTCCACGCCTTCCTCGCGGCAGACCGCGTCGAGCGCGCCGCCGGTGCCGCAATCCGCGTAGGCGACCGCGATCGTCCTGTAGCGGCCGCGATTTTCCCGGACCGCGCCCCTGACGGCCTCCGCGATCCGCTCCGGGCGGTTGTGGAGGAGGGCGGGCAGGCAGGTCAGCGTGACGTGATCGAGCCCGCTCAGGCGCAGCGCGGCGCCGATCTCGCGGGCGAGGGCGCCGCACGCGATGACCAGTGCGCCGGAAGCCGGCCGGGCATCATCCGGCCTGGTGCTGTTCACGGGAACGTTCCTTCTGCAATTCCGTTCGCGACAGACCGGGTTTCCCCCGCAACGTCGTAAGGAGAACGGCTCATGTCAACGAGTGCGAGATTGGCTTCGATGGCGGCGCTTCTCGTCGCTGCCGTCGCGCTCAGCGCCTGCGAGAATACCATCCGAGGCGCCGGCCAGGACGTGAAGGAGACGGCGAACGCCGTCGAGGGCGCCGCCCAGACGGTGGCGCAGTAGTCCCGCGGGCCGCCTGAACCGGGTCACCCCGGCGGCGGCTTGTTGTGCTTGCGGCGGACGAGATCCTTGGCGGTCTCGACCGCCACGGCCGCGTCGCGGCAATAGGCATCGGCGCCGACAGCCTTCCCGAATTCCTCGTTGAGGGGAGCGCCGCCGACGAGGACGATGTAGTCGTCCCGTACGCCCTTCTCCTTCAGCGTGTCGATGACGACCTTCATGTACGGCATGGTGGTCGTGAGCAGGGCCGACATGCCGATGATGTCGGGCTTGTGCTCCTCGATCGCCGCGAGGAAGTGCTCCACCGGGTTGTTGATGCCGAGGTTGATCACCTCGAAGCCGGCGCCTTCCATCATCATCGCGACGAGGTTCTTGCCGATGTCGTGGATGTCGCCCTTGACGGTGCCGATCACCATCTTGCCGATCTTCGGGGCCCCCGTCTCGGCCAGGAGCGGCCGCAGGATCGCCATCCCGGCCTTCATCGCGTTCGCCGAGAGGAGCACTTCCGGGACGAACAGGATGCCGTCGCGGAAGTCGTCCCCGACGATGCGCATGCCTTCCACGAGCGCCCTGGTCAGCACGTCATAGGGCGCCCAGCCGCGCTCGAGCAGGATGTTGACGGCCTCCTCGATCTCTTCCTTCAGGCCGTCATAGAGATCGTCGTGCATCTGCTCGACGAGTTCGTCGTCGGAAAGCGCACTGAGATCGATGTCCTCGTCGGCCATGGAAAGCTCCGGAAAGGTGCGCGCGGGGGCGCGGGCGCCCCGTGAATATACGCCCCGGCCGCAATTGCAAACTGCTTGCGGAGCGACCTCGCGCCCGCCGCACTGCGACCCCGGACGGCCGCCGGACATCCAGACGCGTCACGTCCTGCCGCATTCGGAGCGGCGGACGGGCGCGGCGCTGCTAGCAATGATTCCGCGCCCTTAGGCGCGCGAGGATTGCCGGATGGTGACGAGCGAGGCGGACGGGGTCCGCAGGCGGCGTGGCGGTGGCGCGGAAGCCAGGCGCGCACGCCGGCAGGGCGGAGGCGCCGTCCAGCTTCCGCCGATCCGCCGCCGGCTCGCGAATTACGAGGTGCTCGACGAAGAGGGTCTCGCCCTCATCGAGCGGAATGCCGACATTGTGCTCGAGGAGATCGGGATCGAGTTCCGCGAGGACCCGGAATCGCTCGCGCTCTGGCGCGAGGCCGGCGCGACCGTCGTGGGCACCCGCGTCCGCTTCCCGCGCGGGCTCTGCCGGAGCCTGCTTGCGACGGCGCCGCCGGAGTTCGTGCAGCATGCCCGCAACGCGGAGCGATCGGTGCGGATCGGCGGCGACGCGACCGTCTTCGCGCCGGTCTACGGCCCGCCCTTCGTGCGCGATCTCGACCGCGGCCGCCGCTACGGCACGATCGAGGATTTCCGCAATTTCGTGAAGCTCGCCTACATGGCGCCGGCGATCCACCATTCCGGCGGGACGGTCTGCGAGCCCGTCGACATCCCGGTGAACAAGCGGCATCTCGACATGGTCTTCAGCCATGTCCGCTACTCCGACAAGCCGTTCATGGGATCGGTCACGCATCCCGAGCGCGCCGCCGATTCCGTCGCGATGGCGGAGATCGTGTTCGGCCGGGACTTCGTCGCCGAGAACTGCGTGATGATCTCCCTCATCAACGCCAACTCGCCGATGGTCTTCGACGGCACGATGCTCGGCGCGCTCAAGACCTATGCGCGGGCCGGGCAGGGCACGATCGTAACCCCCTTCATCCTCGCCGGAGCGATGTCGCCGGTCACCGTCGCCGGCACGCTCGCGCAGGTGCTGGCGGAGGTGCTCGCCGGTGCCGCGCTGACCCAGCTCTGCCGCCCGGGCGCGCCCGTCGTGTTCGGCTGCTTCGCCTCGTCGATCTCGATGCAGTCCGGCGCGCCCACCTTCGGCACCCCCGAGCCGGCGCTCGTCTCCTACGGCGCGGCCCAGCTCGCGCGTCGGCTCCGGCTGCCCTTCCGCACCGGCGGCGCGCTGTGCGCGGCGAAGACGGCCGATGCCCAGGCGGCCTATGAGAGCGCGAACACGCTGACGGGCACCGTCCTCGCCGGCACCAACTTCGTGCTCCATGCGGCGGGCTGGCTCGAAGGCGGCCTCGTCTCCGGCTACGAGAAGTTCGTGCTGGATTGCGACCAGCTCGCGATGCAGCAGCGCTTCTGCGAGGGAGTCGATCTTTCCGCGAACGGCCAAGCCCTCGACGCCATCCGGGAGGTGGGTCCCGGCAGCCACTATCTCGGCTGCGCCCACACCCAGGCGAATTTCGAGACGGCGTTCTACCGATCGACCGTCGCCGACAACAATTCCTTCGAGCAATGGCTCGCCGAAGGCGAGAAGACCGCCGAGGAGCGCGGCAATGCCCTCTTCAAGAAATGGCTCGCCGAATACGAAGCCCCGCCGCTCGATCAGGCCGTCGAGGAGGAGCTGCTCGACTTCATCGCCCGGCGGAAGGCCTCCATGCCGGACGCCTTCGCCTGAACCGACACCCCGGCCGGCCCCGACGGGGGCCGCGAGATCCCGCAGCTACAAGGGTCGTCCGGCGTACGCTCGCGCCGCGCCGGCGATTTCAAGACATTAGGGTCTCGTCAGGCGCTCGCGGGGGATATAGCGTGCGCGACCAACAACAAGCCTGGATAGACAATTGCGCACCGCGCGCAGGGCAGCGCTGAGATTGCTGAGATGGATGATGGTGGCGTCGCTGGCCTTGCCGGCGGCGCTCTTCGTCTATCTGGCGTGGGCCAGCTACCGAAGCACCTGGCGGGTCGCCGACGAGCGGATCGAGGCGTCCCTCGGCGTTCTGAACGAACACGCCCAGAGGATGTTCCAGACGGGCGAGCTGGTCGGCCACGAAGTGGCCGAGCTCACGCGCGGCATGTCCGACGACGAGATCCGCCGCGACGAGGCGCGGCTGCATGCCCGGCTGGCGGCCATGTCCGAGCCGATCCCGATCATCCATTCGCTCTGGATCATGGACGCGGAGGGCCGCCCCCTCGTCTCGGACTATCTCTATCCCGCGCCGCGCTCCGGCTCGGTCCTCGACCGCGATTACTTCCGGGCGCAGCTCGATCCGGCGACGGGCATCTATATCGGTTCGGTGAACCTCCCCCGGTTCTCGGATGCGGAGCCGTTCTTCAGCATGAGCCGGCGGAGGCCCATGCCCGACGGCAGCTTCGGCGGCGTGATCACCGTGTCGCTCAGACCTGCCGATTTCGAGAGCTTCTACGCGCAGCTCGCGCGGACGAGCGGCAGCTATTTCGGCATGATCCGCGCCGACGGGGCGCTGCTGGCGCGCTTCCCCGAAGTGGCGAAGCCCGAGGAAAGGGTCGGGCTGACGGCGAGCCGCCTGGCGAGCGAGGCGGCAGGGGGGAGGGAACGCGGGTCCTACACCGCCGTGGCCCAGCTCGACGGCATCGAGCGCCGCTTCGGCTTCCGGAAGCTGGACAGGCTGCCGATCTACCTGGTGGCCGGAACGGAGACGGCCGCGATCCGCAGCGAATGGCTGCGGGGGCTCGCATCGCACCTGGCGTTCGGGCTGCCGGCCTCGCTGGTGATCTTCGGCGTGCTCTGGATGGCAATGCAGCGGACGCGGCGCCTCTACGACGAGGCCGAGCGGCGCGAGGCGGCGGAAGCCGCGCTTCGGCAGTCGCAGCGGCTCGAGGCGATCGGCCAGCTCACCGGGGGGATTGCGCACGATTTCAACAACTTGCTGATGGTCATCTCCGGCGGGGCCGACCGCCTGCGGCGGCGGATCACGGACCCCCAGCAGCTCAGGATGGTCGACATGATCGCGACGGCGGCCGAGCGGGGCGAGAGCCTGACGCGCCAGCTGCTCTCCTTCTCCAGGCGGCAGGCGCTCGCGCCCGTTCCGATCGACCTCGCGCAGCGGATCCCCGAGCTGGAGGAAATCCTGCAGCGCTCGATCCGGGGCGACATCACCGTGAGGCTCGATCTGCCGCCGCATTCGTGCCCGGTGACGGTGGATCCGGCGGAGTTCGAGCTCGCCCTCATCAATCTCGCCGTCAATGCGCGCGACGCCATGCCGAGCGGCGGCGAATTGTCGATCCGCCTCGAGCAGCAGCATCTGGAGGGCGAGTCCTCGGTGGACGGGCTCACAGGCGAGTTCCTGAGCATCGCGGTCGCCGATACCGGAACCGGGATCCCGCCGGACATCCTGTCCCGCGTCTTCGAGCCGTTCTTCACGACGAAGGAGATCGACAGGGGAACCGGCCTGGGCCTGAGCCAGGTCTACGGATTCGCCCGGCAATCGGGCGGCACCGTCACCATCAGGAGCGAACCGAACCGCGGTACGACGGTGACGATATACCTGCCCTGCAGCCGGGGCGCCGCCGCGCCCCGTTCCGCCCCGGCCGATGCGGTCGCGGCGGTCGCCCCCGGGCTGAGGGTCCTCGTCGTGGAGGACAATGCGTCTGTGGCCGAGGTGACCTCGGCCTATCTCGCTGAGCTCGAGGCGGACGCGACGATCGTCGCCGGCGGGGCCGAGGCGCTTTCGCGCATCCGCGCCGGAGAGGCGTTCGACCTCGTCTTCTCCGACATCCTGATGCCGGGCGGCCTGACCGGGCTCGACCTCGCCCGCGAGGTGAGGCGGCTTCGCCCCGGCCTCCCGATCGTGCTTGCCACCGGATACAGCAGCAGCGCCGAGCAGGCCGTGCGGGAAGGCTACACGGTGCTGCGGAAGCCCTTCAGCCTGGATCAGCTGCGGTCGGCGGTCTCGGGAGCGCTGGAAGAGGGATCGGAGCAGCCCGTCCGGAGCGAGGCCGCTCCGCTCGCCGCGGGGCTGAACAGCTAGGATTGCTCCGCGAGCTGCTCCCGCGGGATCCGGATGCTGCACGACATTCCGCTCGCATCCCACGCGAACTCCACCTCGCCGCGGTGCCGCGTGTGCACGAGCGCCTCGAGGAGCGTCGAGCCGAAGCCCTGGCTCTCCGGCGGACGCACCGCCGGCCCGCCGCGCTCCGACCACAGGAGGTGCAACGCGGTCTCGTCGATCGTCCCGGTGATGGCGACGACGCCGTCCTCGCTGGAGAGGGCACCGTATTTCTGCGCGTTGGTCGCAAGCTCGTGGAAGATCAGCACGAGGTCCTGCGCCAGCTCGGTCGGCAGCTCGGCGGCGGGAACGTCCGCCTTGAGCTGGCCGTCGGGCTGCACGAGATGCGGACGGAGCGCCATCGCCACGATCTGGTCGAGACGCGCCGTCCGCCATCCCGATTGCGTCAGGAGGTCGTTGGCGGCGGCGAGCGCCATCAGGCGGCCCTGGAAGGCGGGCAGGAACTCCTCGACCGAAGTGGAGCGCGCGCCGGTCTGGCGCGCGAGCGACTGCGTGATGGCGAGGGTGTTCTTCACGCGGTGGTTCAGCTCCGAGAGGAGCGTCTGCCGATGCTCCTCGGAGCGCTTGCGGTCGGTGACGTCCACCGCGAAGAGGACCACGAAGCGCACGCGGGCGGTATCGTCGCGCACCGGCGCGAACTGCATGTCGAGAACCGATGCCGACTCGGCCGCGCCGATCTCGACGTCCTCGCGAACGACGGAGCCTGCCGCGGCCCGCTTCACGGCGCGCTCGATCTGGCTCTGCCGGCCGGGCGAGCCGGCCCACCAGGGCAGCTCCCAGAACGGTCGCCCGAGGACCTCGCGCCGCTCGACCTTCAGGACGCCGAACGGCGCACTGTTCACCTCGACCGCCTTGCCCTCCGGGTCGAGGACCACGACCAGCGCGTACATGTTGTCGATGATCCGGCGCAGCCGGGTCTCGCGCTCCGCGACTGCCGCCTGGGCGCGGCGGCGCATCGCCGCCTCCTCGATCGCGGCGCGGCGCGACCTGACCTGGGCGAAGGCGATGGTGGCGAAGAGGAGGCTGAGGATGGCGCCCGCCGTCGGCAGGACGCGGGCGAGATCGGCGGGCGAGGAGGCGTCGAAGCCCGGCCGCGAATGATAGTCGATCGTCCAGGTGACGCCCGCGAAGCTCAGCGCCCGCATCTCGGCGTAATCGTGGCCGGCCGCGTCCTCTCCGTCGGCAGGCTGCGAGCCGTAGAGAAGGTTCGCCACCACGGGCGGACCCTCGAAGACCTTGAACGAGATTTGCGTCCGCAGACCCGCGGTGAGCGTGCTCTCCAGCAGGTCCTTGGTGTCGAACCGGCTGAACACGAAGCCCTCGAGCAGGCGGCGCCGCTCCTCGAGGCTCGCGGGCGTGCCGATGCCGCGGTAGACGGGAGCGTAGATCAGGAACTCCGAACGGGGGCCGATGCTGTGGTCCGGCATCAGGTCGAGCCGGCCGGAGGCGGCGGGGGACGCCGAATCGCGGGCCCACTCCATCGTCGCGAGGCGCTCGGGGTTCGAGCCGATGTCGAAGCCGAGGATGGCGCGATTGGGTTCGGAATCCGGCTCGATATAGGTGACGACGTAGCGCGTGCCGGAAGTCCCCTCCGTCTCGATCCGGAATGCGGGCTCGCCCTCAGCCCTGCGCGCGGCGAGGAAGGCCTCGATCCGTGCCGGCTCGACGCGCTCAACGAAGCCGTAGCCGAGAACGCCGCGATAGGTGGTCTCGAGCCCGAGCTCGTCGGCGAACCGCCGGAACTGGTCGCGGTCGACCGAACCGACCGCGTTGTAGAGCCCGACGCCGGCGCGCAGCACCGCGATGATCGTCGCCATCTTGGCTTCGATCGTCGTGTGGGCGATGCCGACCACCTCGCGAAATCGCTGGATGTCGCGGGATGCGAGCACTTCCCGGACGACCTGCGTCACGAGCAGCGTGAAGAGCAGCCCGAGAACGAAGACAGCAACCGGGATGTGGGCGTCGGCGCCGCCGAGCCGCGCGAGGAGGGAAGGGCCGGCGGGGCGGTTCTCCCGCGTGTCCGTCATGGCCCGGCCGCGTTCGGGAACCGAGGCGCCTCGGACGAGACGCGCCGGCTCCCTGTCATTGCCGCCGGCCGCGGCGGCGGGGCGTGGCGTCCGCCTTGGGACGCGACGTCAGCGGTCCGACGGCGGCCTCGATCATGGAATGGTCGGGGCGCGCGCCCGGGCTGTGCTCGTCGAGCGCCTTGCGCATCGCGGCGAGGTGGACGGCCGTGGTGCCGCAGCAGCCCCCGACGATGCGGGCGCCGGCATCGACGGCGTAGCGCGCATATTGCGCCATCAGTTCCGGCGTTCCGGAATAGTGGATGTGCTCGCCCCGGAACTGCGGGATGCCGGCATTCGCCTTGGCGATGAAGGGAACCGGGGAGGCCGCCTCCGCCATCGCCAGCACTGAGACGAGGAGGTCGGAGGCGCCGACGCCGCAATTCGCCCCGATCGCCACCGGCGGAACCGGGAGCGTCCCGAAGATCTCCGGAAGCGCCGAGGGCGCGAGGCCCATCATCGTCCGGCCGGCGGTGTCGAAGCTCGCGGTCACGGTGTAGGGGAGCCCCGCCGCGATGGCGCCCTTCGCGGCCGCGACCATTTCCTCGACGGCCGACATGGTCTCGATCCATGCCACGTCGGCGCCGCCGGCCTTGAGGCCCTCGGCCTGCTCCCGGAAGGCGTCGACCGCCTCGGCTTCGGTGAGCTCGCCGAGCGGCTGGAAGAGCTCGCCGGTGGGGCCGATCGACCCGGCGACCACGATCGGCCGCCCGGCCTGCTCGGCCGCCTCGCGGGCGAGTTCGGCGGCGCGCTTGTTGAGCTCGAAGACGCGGTCCTGCGCCTTGTGGAGCTTGAGGCGGTGCCGGTTCGCCCCGAAGCTGTTGGTGAGGATGATGTCGGCGCCGGCCTCGACGAAGGAGCTGTGGAGCGCCTTCACGCGGTCGGGATGGTCGACGTTCCAGAACTCCGGCGGATCGCCCGCCGTCAGCCCCATGTCGAAGAAGTTCGTGCCCGTGGCGCCGTCCGCAAGGAGAACGGGACGCTCCGCGAGCATCTGCTGAAGTGAGGTCATCGTCACCAAATCCTGTCGGTCCGGCTAGAGCACCTTTGCTGCCATGCTGCAAGTGCGCAGACAGCGCAATCGGGCGCGGATCGGAACGCGTGCCGGCCCGCCCCGCTCAATGTCGTGTCGGGAGGTCGCGGGTGCAAAGGCGCCGTGCATGCCGGCTCCCGTGCCGGCGCCGGGGGCGCGTCCCGGTCGCACGGAGAAGTCGAACCCTCATCCGGGATGCAACGAATAAGCGATCCACAACTTTACCGTATGTTGCCAAGTTGCTATTAGAAGCGGTCAGTCATCCAGACCTGAAAGGAGACCTGCGATGAGCGAATTTGCAGCCAGGCTCGTGCCGACCCCGATAAGCGCCGACGATCCGATGGCCGATATGGCGGCCCGCTTCGGACGGGCCTCGTTCCAAAGGGCCGGCGAAGTCCTTGAGCAGAGCCTCGAGATCGTTCGTGCCGCGGAGACCAACGCCGATTGGCCGGAACCGGGCGACGAGATGGAAACCGACCTCGGCAGGGTTGCGGACTCTCTCCGCTTCATGGCCCTCGATGCGCCCCGCATCGCCTTCGACCCCCAGCGCTTGGTGATCTATGCCGTGTGCGGCGCCGCCTTCGCGCCTCTGCGCGATCCTCCAAGCCCCGCACGCGAGGAACTCTATGCGCGCCTCGCGACCGGAATCGGCCGGATCCTGGACGGGCTCGACGATGCCGATCTCGCGCGGCTGGCGGGCTACCCCATCGAAACCTTGCTGGCCCATCTCGCGCGCGCCGCCCGGAGCGGTCACGACCAGGCCGTCCAGGAGGAGGAGAGCTGGCGCCGCACGCTTCGGAAGCGCGAAGACCTGGCAAAGGGGATCACACTCCTCTCGGCCGGGGAGGCGGCCGAGCGCCTGCAGATCAGCCGCCAGGCGCTCGACCAGAAGAGGCGGAAAAGGCAGGTGCTCGGCGTGCGCAGGGCGCGAAATTGGCTTTACCCAGAGTTGCAGTTTGACGAGAATACTCCTATAGGAGGATTGGATGAAGTGCTCTCCAGTCTGCCCTACGAGGACGGGTGGGCGCTGCTCCAGTGGCTCTTGAGAAGCAGGGACGCTTTGGGCGGTCGGTCCGCCTTCGCCGCCCTCAGGGATGGCGATATCGAACAGGTGGTGGCCGAAGCTCGGGAGGTCGGGGAACAGGGGGCGCGGTGATCGATGCACACAGGCTTCGGCGATCCGCCCTGGCCTCCCGAAGACCTGCGAGATCGAGCCTATCGCCGAAGCGATCTACGAGCGAACGAGGTCCTGTGGCGCGTCCACCCGGTCGGCATGAGCCCGGTATATTTCGGCAGATCGGGCAGGTACCGGTTCGACGCGCCATATCACACCGGCGTCCTTTACGCCGCGGCGGCGGCCGACGGGGCATTCGTCGAAACGTTCGGGCGGGGCGACCCGGTGGATCGCCGGCTGCTCGAGGACCGCGCCATTTCCCGGCTGCGCGTCCCTGCCGAATGTGGTTGCGTGAAGTTCCACGGCGACGGCCTTGCGGTGATCCGCGCGACCGCGGAAGTGGCGAGTACCCGCAATTACGGGCTCTCCCAGGGCTGGGCCGCAGCTCTGTTCGAGCACCCCCTGACGCCTGCCGGCATCTGCTACCGGGTCAGGCACGACAATGACGAGATCGGCTACGCCTTGTTCGAGCGGGTCGGTTGCCTGGAGGTTGCATCGACGGAGCGCCTCATCGACTTTGCCGACGTGTGGCGCCTGATCGAGAAGTACGACATCGACTATTTCAAGTAAGCCGGGTCTCCGGGCATGCTCCTCAGCTCCGCATCCTGAGCCCCTCGGGATCGAAGAGCGGATCGCGCTCGATCCGCGCCGGCCGCCGCTCGCCGAGGATCTCGATCGCGTAGCCCTCGACCGTTTCCGCCGCATGGTGGCGCGGAACATAGGCCTGGGCGAGCGACCGTCCGACATGATGGGCATAGCCGCCGGAGGTGACCCAGCCGATTACGCGGCCTTCGAGCCAGACCGGTTCGTCCCCGAGCGCGTCCGCGTCGCCGGTCTCGACCGAGAAGGTGACGCGGCGGAGCTTGCCGCCTTCCTCCTTCTCGCGGAGCGCCGCCTCGCGCCCGATGAATGCACCCTTCCCGAAGTTCACGAACCGGCCGATTTCGGCCTCGAACGGTCCGTAGATCGGGCGCAGCTCGCGCGCCCAGGTCGGCCAGTTCTTTTCCAGCCGCATGGAGAGGAGGGCCCGCATCCCGAAATTGGCGATGCCGAAGGCCGCGCCCGCCTCCATCACCGCCGCATAGAGGCGGCGGAGATATTCCGGCCGTACCCAGATCTCGTAGCCGAGGTCGCCGGTATAGGTGAGGCGGTTCACGATCGCCGGGACGCCGGCGACATAGGTCTCGCGCATGTCGAGGAAACGGAAGGCTTCGGCCGACATGTCCGTGTCCGCAAGCCCGGCGAGCACGGCGCGCGCCTGCGGTCCCGCGACCGACAGCCCCACGAGGCGCATCCCGAGCGGCGCGACGGCGACCGAGCCGTCCCCGGGCAGATGCCGCTCGAACCAGCGCATGTGATGGATCTGCGCCTGGCTGGAGCCCCAGACGAGGAAGCGGTCCTCCGCCGCCTTCGCGACGGTGAAATCGCCGATCAGCTTGCCGCGCTCGTTGAGCATCGGGCTCAGGACGATCCGCCCGGCCTTCGGCATGCGGTTGGTCAGCAGGCTCTCGAGGAAGGCCGCCGCGCCGGCGCCGGTCACCTCGTATTTCGCGAAGTTCGCGATCTCGGTGACGCCGACCCTGTCGCGCACCGCCGCGACCTCGCGGCCGACATGCGCGAAATCGTTCGACCGGTGGAAGGAGATGACGTCCTTCGGCTCGGTGCCCGGCGGAGCGAACCAGAGCGGCGTCTCCAGGCCCCAGCTGTCGCCCATGACGGCGCCCTGCGCGAGCATCCTGTCATAGAGCGGCGTCGTCTGCATCGGCCGCGCGGCCGGCAGCTCCTCGTTCGGAAAGCGGATGCGGAAGCGCCGGGAATAGTTCTCCCGCACCTTGGCGTTCGTGTAGCGGGGCGTCGCCCAGTCGCCGAAGCGGGCGACGTCCATGCCCCAGACGTCGAAGCCCGGATCGCCGTCCACCATCCAGTTGGAGAGCGCGAGCCCTACGCCGCCGCCCTGGCTGAAGCCCGCCATGACGGCGCAGGCGCACCAGAAGTTCGTGAGCCCGCGGACCGGTCCGACCAGCGGGTTGCCGTCCGGCGAGAAGGTGAAGGGGCCGTTCACCACCCGCCGGATGCCGGTGTGCTGGAGCGCCGGGAAGTGCCGGAAGCCGATCTCGAGCGAGGGGGCGATGCGGTCGAGGTCCGGCTGGAGCAGCTCCTGCCCGAAATCCCAGGGCGTCGCCTCGGGCGACCAGGGCGTCGCGGCCTTCTCGTAGGTGCCGAGCAGCATGCCGCCGCGCTCCTGGCGCGTGTAGATCTCGCCGCCGAAATCGATCGCGTGGACCATCTCCTTGCCGGTCGAGGAGACGATCTCCGCCACCTCCGGCATGTCCTCGGTGAGGATGTAATGGTGCTCCATGGCGAGCACCGGCAGTTCCAGACCCACCATGCGGCCGATCTCGCGCGCCCAGAGGCCGCCGGCATTCACCACGTGCTCGGCCCGGATCGAGCCGCTTTCGGTCGTTACCGTCCAGGACCCGTCGGCGTCCTGCGCGAGTTCGGTGACGCGCGCATGGAGATGGATTTCGGCGCCCGCGATCCGGGCCGATCTCGCGTAGGCGTGCGTCGTGCCGTAGGGGTCGAGGTGCCCCTCGATCGGGTCCCACATCGCGCCGACGAACGAGGCCTCGTCGATGAGCGGCAGCAGCGCCTTCGCCTCGGCGGCCGAGATGATCTCGGTCTGCATGCCGAGATAGCGGCCGCGGGCATGCGCCATCCTCAGCCATTCGAGCCGCTCCGGCGTGTCGGCGAGCTGGAGGCCGCCGGTCAGGTGCAGGCCGCAGGACTGGCCGGAGATCGCCTCCATCTCCTTGTAGAGGTTCACCGTGTAGGCCTGCAGCCTGGCGACGTTCGGATCGCTGTTGAGCGTGTGGAAGCCGCCTGCCGCGTGCCACGTCGAGCCCGAGGTGAGGTCGCTCCGCTCGATCAGGACGACGTCCGTCCAGCCCCGCTTCGTGAGGTGGTAGAGCACCGAGCAGCCGACGACCCCGCCGCCGATCACGACGACCCGAGCATGGGATTTCATGGGCCTGCTCTCCCGAAGCGATTTGGGCAAGTCGACAAGATATCGGAAAGGCTGGTACCATCCGCGAAATGAAGGCCATCCTGGTCGTGGCTTTGCGCGAGCATCTGGATCAGGGGCGCTTCGCCGAGCTTGTTGTCTGGCGGGTGCCGAAGCCGGTGCTGGGCTCCTCTCATCCGTACAAGTACCGGCTGGCCTACGTGAACAACGACGAGTGCGTTCTGCGCTATGACAACGAAGCAGGAAAAGGGGACCACAAGCACGTCGGCGGACGGGAGGTACCCTATACCTTCACCACCATTGAAACCCTTCTGGGAGATTTCTGGGCTGACGTCGGAAGAAGCCGCTGAGGCTCTGGGCACGGTGACCTTCGGCGTGTCCTCGCCGGAGAAGGCGGACGAGCGGGTGAAGGCGGCCTTCCGCGGCGAGCCGCAGGGCGCGCGCATCGATTTTCCCAGCGTCGAAAGCCTTTTTTCGGTCATGACCTCGGCCCGCTGGGAGCTGGTGCGGCGGATGGCCGGGGCAGGCGCGCTCACGGTGGAGGAACTGGCGCGCCGCCTGGAGCGCGATCCGGACGAGGTGTATGCCGATGTGCGCGATCTCCTGAGTTGCGGCGTTCTGTTCAGTACCGAGGACCGGCGGATCATCTTCCCGTTCAGGAGCGTGCACATCGACGTTACCCTCGAGGCCGCCGCTTGAGAGATTTGGGGCCGGCGCACGGTCAGAAGTCCGTCGGCGCGCCGCCCTCGCGCTTGCGGCGCTCGACGAAGGCGCGGAGCTCCTCTTCGACGGCCGGGTCGAGGGGCGGGGGCTCGAACTCGGCGAGGATCTGCTTCCAGATCCGGTTGGCGCGTTCGGGCGTCTGCTGCGCGCCGGAGGCTGACCAGCTTTCGTAATTGCGCCAGTCGGACAGGAACGGCGCGTAGAAGGCCGCCTCGTAGCGCGCCTGGGTGTGCGTCGCGCCGAAGAAGTGGCCGCGCGGGCCGACCTCGGCGATCGCCTCGATGGCGACGTCGGCATCCGTGCAGGGCACGGGCTCCATGTAGTGCATGATCTGCTGCAGCATCTCGCAATCCATCACGAACTTCTCGTAGGAGGCGATCAGGCCACCCTCGAGCCAGCCGGCGGCATGATAGACGACGTTCGCCTTGGCGCTGACGCAGGCCCAGAGCGAGAAGGCGCTCTCCCAGGCCGCCTGCGCGTCCGGCGCATTGGCCGCGTTGGCGTTCGAGGCGCGGAGCGGCAGCTTGTAGAAGCGCGCGAGCTGCCCGGAGATCTGCGTCGCGCGCATATATTCCGGGGTGCCGAAGGCCGGCGCGCCCGACTTCATGTCGACATTCGAGGTGAACGAGCCGTAGGCGACCGGCACGCCCGGCCGGATGCACTGGAGGAGCGCGATCGCCGCGAGGGCCTCGGCCGTCTGCTGCGCGAGCGCGCCGGCGAGCGTGACCGGCGCCATCGCGCCGGCAAGGGTGAAGGGCGTCACGATGACCGGCTGGCCGCGGCGGGCGAGGCGCATCGCGCCGTCGAGCATCGGCCAGTCGTGCTTCAGGGGGGAGGACGAGTTGATGTTCGTGTACATGCGCGGGCGCGCCTCGAATTCCGCATGGCTGAGCCCGCCGGCGATGCGGACCATCTCCATCGCGTCCTCCACCCGCTCCGGCCCGAGCGAATAGGCGTGCACCACCTTGTCCGTGAGCGTGAGCTTGTCATAGAGCGCATCGAGGTGGCGGACCGAAGGGTGGATGTCCGTCGGTTCGACCGGATAGCCGCCGGCGAGGTGGACGCAGTTGAAATATTGCGTGAGCTTCAGGAGGTCCTGAAAGGCGGCCCGGTCGCCGGGGCGGCGTCCGCGGTCGAGGTCCATCGCGTTCGGCGGGCTGGAGACATTGACGAAGAGCATCGCGTCGCCGCCGACCGCGACCTCCCGCGCCGGGTTGCGCGGCGTTATCGTGAAGCTCTCCGGCGCCTTCGCCACCTGCTCCATGACGAAGCCGCGGTCCATCCGAACCCGCGCGCTTTCCCGGTCGACGTCGCAGCCTGCCTCCGCCAGCACGCGGAGCGCCTCCTCGTTGAGGAACAGGATGCCGATCTCCTCCAGGATCCGCATCGCGCCGTCATGGATGCGATGGAGCGCCTCCGCATCGATCGGCTCGGTCGGCCGGTCGCGGTTCTGCGGGATTCGCCACGGGAGCTGCCGGATGGCCGAGCCTGCGAGGCGCCGGGCGTTGCCGGCGCGGCCGCCCGATCTTCGCCCGGGCATGCGGATGTCGGAGGATGACACGCTTCTCGCCCCGCTCGTTCCGCCGATCCGCGTCCGAATAATCCCGCCGCGCCGACCGGGCCGCCTCGATTTCCCGTAGCAGAGGCCCTGAACAAATGCGCGACCGATCCCGCAGCGACATGGACTTGCGTAATGGCGATGTGATGCTCCGCCGGGAAGGCCTGGTTCCGGAAAAGATGATCAAGCGGGGTTGCGCGGCTCCGCTGGCGGCATGTTACCTTGCGCAAAAGGGATACGGCCGAGGGAGACAGCGCGATGTCCGACAACTGGGAAGCCGTCAGAATTCATCCCAAGGTGGGCGAGGCGCGTGACCTGATGGAGCGCGGACGGATGAGCCGCCGCGACTTCATCCGCGTGGCGGCGCTGCTCGGCGTCGGCGCCGGGGCCGCCTATGCGATGGCCGGCCTGCCCGCCCCCGCGCATGCGCAGGGCAGTTCCGCGCTGCCCTTCGTGCCGGACGATCCGAGCGCGAAGCGCGGCGGGATCCTGCGGGTCGCGATGCAGGTCCAGAAGATGGAGGATCCGGCGACCTATTCCTGGACCCAGATGTCCAACCAGAGCCGCCACATCATCGAGTACATGACGCTGACCGACCCGGACAACGTCACGCATCCGATGCTGGCCGAGAGCTGGGAGGCGTCCGACGACCTCAAGACCTGGACCTTCCATCTGCGCCAAAGCGTGAAATGGCACAACGGCGACGATTTCAACGCCGACGACGTGATCTTCAACTTCACGCGCTGGATGGACCCGGCGGTCGCCTCCTCGAACGCCGGCCTCTCCACCTTCGCCGCGATGACCGAGGAGGTCGATACCGGCGAGAAGAACGACGACGGCACGCCGAAGAAGAGCTCGCGGATGATCGAGGGGTCGATCGAGCGGGTCGACGACCACACCGTCACGCTGCATCTGACGAAGCCGGTGCTGTCGGTGCCGGAGGATCTCTACAATTATCCGACGGCGATCGTGCATCGCAGCTTCAAGCCGCCCTTCGACCAGAATCCGATCGGGACGGGGCCGTTCACCCTCGCCGAGTTCGCCGTCTCCGACCGCTGCATCCTGAAGAAGCCGGAGAACGTCGAGTACTGGGGCGGCGACGTCTATCTCGACGAGATCCACTACCTCCATTACGATTCGGACAACCAGCTGACGGCGCTCGCCTCCGGGCAGGCCGACGCGCTCTACGAGTTCGGCGTCGAGCAGATGCCGCTCGCCCAGTCCCTGACCGATGCCGAGGTGATCCCGATCCGCACCGCGCAGACGCTCGCCTGCAAGATGCGGGTCGACATGGCGCCCTTCGACGACAAGAAGGTGCGGCAGGCGATCGCCAAGTCGCTCGACAATGCCCGCATCAAGGAGCTCGTCTTTCCGGAAGGCGGCGATGTCGGCCAGAACTTCCACGTCGCGCCCGTCCATCCGGAATATTTCCCGCTGCCGGCGCTCGCGCGGGACGTGGAGGGCGCCAAGGCGCTCCTCGCCGAGGCCGGTAAGGAGGACCTCGAGGTCAGCATCGACATCGGCAACACCGACGGGCCGTGGCACCAGGCGGTTGCGGAGGCGATGCGGGACCAGGCGCGGGAGGCCGGCATCCGCATCAATGTCAACGTGATGCCGCAGGCGAAATACTGGGAGATCTGGACGGAGACCCCGTTCGGCGGCACGGCCTGGACGCACCGGCCGCTCGGCACGATGGTGCTGTCGCTCGCCTATCGCACCGGGGTGGCGTGGAACGAGACGCGCTACTCGAACCCCGAGTTCGAGGCCGCGCTCGACGCCGCCGAGGCGACGCTCGACGTGGAGAAGCGCAAGGCGCTCATGGAGAAGGTCGAGCGGATCCTGCAGGACGATGTCCCGGTCATCCTGCCGATCTGGCGCCCGGTCTACACCGCCGCCTCGAAGAAGGTGCACAACTACCCGCCGCATCCGACGCTCTACCACCAGTTCAACAAGGTCTGGATCGAGAGCTGAGGGGCGCCGGCATGTGCGCGGCGCTCCGGGGCGTGGGCGCTGCGGACGCCTGCGCGGTTCCTGCCGGACGGCGCGCGGTCCGCGCCGCCCGCGACCGGGGGCGCGACGCCGCATGCTCAAGCTGATCCTGCGCCGCCTCGCACAGATGATGCTGATCATGGTGGCCGTGTCGCTGATCCTTTTCGGCGTCTTCGACAGCCCGAAGTTCAAGCGGCAGCTCGCGGTCAACGAACTCGGCGGGTTCGCGGTGCAGACCCTCTCGCCGGCCGACTACCAGGCCTGGCTCGAGCGGAAGGGGCTGAACGTTCCGTTCGCCGAGCGCTACTGGAAATGGCTGACGGGCATCGCGCGCGGCGATTTCGGGCGCTCGTTCCAGAAGAGCGCCGATGTCGGGCCGCTGCTCGGCCGGGCTCTCCTCAACACCGGCAAGCTCGCCCTCTGCGTGTTCGTGATCATGATCCCGCTCGCGCTCGTGACCGGCGTGATGGCGGGCATCCGCGAGGGCTCCTTCCAGGACCGCTCGATCTCCTTTCTGGCCGTCCTGTTCACCTCGATCCCGGAGATCGCGACGGCGATCTTCCTGACGGTCATATTCGCACTCTGGCTCGGCTGGTTTCCGGCGAAGTCGCGCGGGGACGGGCTCGAATTTCTCGTCCTGCCGGCGCTCACCCTGGTGCTCTACGATTTCGGCTATGTGGCGCGGCTGACGCGGGCCTCCGTCGCCGAGGTGATGCAGTCGCAATACGTTCGCACAGCCATCCTCAAGGGGCTGCCCTATCGCCGCGTGGTGATCCGGCACGTGCTGAGGAACGCGCTGATCGCGCCCTTCACGGTCATCGTCCTCCAGCTCAACTGGATCCTCTCCGGCGTCGTGGTGGTGGAGGTGTTCTTCCAGTACAACGGCTTCGGGAAGCTCCTTCTCGATGCCGCGCTCTTCGGCGACCTCTATGTCGTCCAGGCGGCGACGCTCGCCGCCGTGCTCGTGGCCGTGCTGTCGCAGCTCATCTCCGACATCGGCTACGTCCTCCTCAATCCGCGCATCCGGTTCGGGTAGCCGGGCATGAGCGCCATCGCCGAACCGCTGCCGTCACCGCCGGTCCCGGTGCTTGCGCGCCTCGCCAGGCCGCGGTTCGCGCTCGCCCTGCTGCTCCTGATCTGGGTGCCGCTCGTCGCCTATGTCATGTTCGGCCGCGAGCTCGGGCCCTACAGGTCCTACGTCCTCATCCCGGCCATCCCCGCCGCGCTGCTGCTCTATGCCGTCGCGGCGCGCACATGGCGCGAATCGACCATTGCCGTCGCCGGGCTCACGCTGGTCTTCTTCTGGATCCTGCTCGCCGTTTCCGCGCCCTACCTGCCGCTCCTCGACCCCAACAAGCCGGTCGCCCCGTTCGTGACGCCGTTCACCGAGCGGAACGGCATCTTCTTCTGGCTCGGCACCGACATGCGGGGGCGGGACTTGCTCGCCCGCACGATCTGGGGCTGCCAGCGGGTCCTCGTCTGGGGCATCACGGCAACCGCGGCCGCCTACCTGGTCGGGACCATGCTCGGGCTCATCGCCGGCTATCGCGGCGGCTGGCGCGACGAGGTCGTCTCCTTCGTCGGCAACGTGCTCCTCTCCTTCCCGGTGATGGTGCTCTTCATCCTGATTCTGAACTATCTCGGGCAGAGCGGCTTCAACATCGTGATCGCCGTCACCTTCTCGTCGGCGCCAGCGATCATGCGGATCGTCCGCGGCCTCGCCCTCGACGTGAAGTCGCGCGACTACATCCATGCGGCCCAGGTGCGCGGCGAGCGGCCGCTCAGGATCATGCTGGTCGAATTGCTGCCGAACGTGCGCGGCCCGCTCATCGTCGATGCCTGCCTCCGGCTCGGCTACACCACGGTCGCCATCACCACCTTGACCTTTCTCGGCCTCGGCCTGCAGCCGCCGGACCCCGACTGGGGCCTCATGATCAAGGAGGCGTCGACCACGGCGCTCGTCTTCAAGTTCTCCTATATGCTCGTGGTTCCAGCGCTTTCGGTCTCGAGCCTCATCCTCGGCTTCAACCTGATGGCGGACGGGTTGCGCGAGATGAGCCTGAGGGATTGACATGGACCAGGCCCTAGATCGCCCGCACCCGTCCGCCGAGAGCGGCCCCATCGTCCCCGTCCTGGAATGCAGGAACCTCTCGGTTTCCTACTACACGCGGGCGGGCGAGGTGCCCGCCGTGACGGACTTCAACCTGAGGCTCATGCCCGGAGAAGCCCACGGCCTGGTGGGCGAATCGGGCTGCGGAAAGTCCACGGTCGCGCTCGCGATCATGCAATATCTCGGCGGCAACGGGCGCATCGTCGGCGGCGAGATCCTGTTCGACGGCCGCGATCTCGCGAAGATGAAGGCCGAGGACCTCCGGCGCATCCGCGGCGCCGAGATCGCCATGGTCTACCAGGAGCCGATGGCGTCGCTGAACCCGTCGATGACGGTCGGTGCCCAGCTCGCCGAGGTGCTCCTCTACCATGACAGGCTGTCGCGTCCGACCGCGCTCGAGCGGGCGCGGGCGATGCTGGAAAGCGTGCGGGTGCCCGATCCCGACCGCATCATGGCGGCCTATCCCCATCAGATCTCGGGCGGGCAGCAGCAGCGCGTGGTGATCGCCATGGCGCTCCTCTCCAACCCCAAGCTTCTCGTCCTGGACGAGCCGACGACCGCGCTCGACGTCACGATCGAAGCCGGCATCGTGGAGCTCATCAGGGAGATCGGCGCGGCGCACGGCACCTCCATCATCTACATCTCGCACAATCTCGGGCTGATCCTGGAGACCTGCGACTGGGTGACCGTCATGTATGCCGGCGAGGCGGTCGAGGTCGGGCCGGTCGGCGAGCTCTTCGACGCGATCCGCCATCCCTATACGCGCGGCCTCTTCGCCTCGATTCCGCTGCCGAGCGCCGACAAGATCAGCCGTCCGCTCGTTCCCATCCCGGGCCAGCTGCCGCTGCCCTACGACCGGCCGCGCGGGTGCAATTTCGGGCCGCGCTGCGAGTTCTTCATCGCCGGCTCCTGCGACAGCGGTCCGATCCCGATGCTGCCGGTCTGGAACGCGGAGCACAGGCGGTCGCGCTGCATCAGGATCGACGAGATCGACTGGGAGAGGCCTCCGGCGCCCCCGGCCTTGCAGGCGGCCCCGCCGCCCGGCGACATCCTCCTCAAGGTGGAGGACCTCTCCAAGCACTACGAGCTGGAGGGTGGCTTCCTCGCCGGCGGCGGGCGCACCGTGAAGGCGAACGAGAGCCTGACCTTCGACGCGCGCGAGGCCGAGACGGTCGCGATCGTCGGCGAATCCGGCTGCGGGAAATCGACCTTCGCGAAGGTCCTGACGGGCCTCGAGACCGCGACCGACGGCTCGATCCGCCTCGGCGATGTCGAGCTCGGCGCCGTGCCGATCGAGAAGCGCGACGCGCGGACGGTCGCCGCCCTGCAGATGGTGTTCCAGAACCCGTTCGACACGCTCAATCCGAGCCACAGCGTCGGCTCGCAGATCGCCCGCGTCATCCGCAAGTTCGGCGTGGAGCGGGACGAGGCGAAGGTCCGCCAGCGCGTCGATGCGCTCCTCGACATGGTGAAGCTGCCGCGCGCCTTCGCCCGGCGGAAGCCGCGCCAGCTCTCCGGCGGCCAGAAGCAGCGGGTCGGGATTGCCCGCGCCTTCGCCGGCAACCCCAGGATGGTGATCGCCGACGAGCCGGTCTCCGCGCTCGACGTCTCCGTCCAGGCGGCCGTGACCGAGCTCCTGATGGACATCCAGCGCGAGCACCGGACGACGCTCATCTTCATCAGCCACGACCTCTCGATCGTGCGCTACCTCGCCGACCGGATCCTGGTCATGTATCTCGGCCGGATCATGGAGCAGGGGCGCACGGAGGAGATCTTCGCGCCGCCCTACCACCCCTATACCGAGGCGCTGCTCTCGGCCGTTCCCGTCGCCGACACCCGGATCGAGAAGCGGAAGGTGGTGCTGTCGGGCGACCTGCCGTCCCCTTCCGACCCGCCGGCGGGATGCCCGTTCTCCACCCGCTGTCCCTATGCCATTCCGGGGACGTGCGACGTGGTTCCGCCGCCGGTCTTCGAGCCCTCGCCGGGCCACCGGATTCTCTGCCATCTTGCGCCCGAAACGCTGATGGCGATGAAGCCGGTCATGTCGGAACGGGAGCCGGAGACAAGGGCGGCCTCCGGATCCTCCTAGAGAAGCCGGGAGGCGCGAATGGCTTTCGAGGGGATCGGATACGGACCCCGGATCGAATCCGGGGCGGGTGCGGCCGGGCGGATCGGCACGCTTCTCGAAGGGGAGCGCGGAGCTTGCCGCGTGCTTCTCGTCGGCGACCGCGCGCTCGCCGAACTGGGGCTGGTCGCGCCGGTCCTGTCGGCGCTCGAGCAAGCCGGCCATGCGGTGGTCCTCTTCATCGAGATCGCCGGCGAGCCGGCCGAGACGGTGGTGGAGGCTGCGCGCCGCCTCGGTCGCGCCGAGGGCTGCGACGCCGTGGTCTGTCTCGGCGGCGGCTCGGCGCTCGATGCGGGCAAGCTCGCGGCCGCGCTCCTGGGGAGCGAACGGCCCGTATCCGCCTTCCGCCTCGCGGCCGAGCCCCTTCCGGAGCGGACGGTCCCGCTCGTCTGCGTGCCGACCACGGCGGGCACGGGCTCGGAGATGACGGGAATCTCCGTCGTCTCGGACGGCCGCAAGGTGAAGTTCTGGTACTGGGGCGCGCCGCTTCAGGCGGATTGCGCCGTGCTCGATCCGGATCTGACGGTCGGCCTGCCGCCGGCGGTCACCGCGACCACCGGCATGGATGCGCTGGTCCATGCGATCGAGGCCGCGACCAACCGCCATGCCGGCGGCGAGGGCGACGTCGCGGCCTATCGCGCGATCCGGCTCGCCAGCGCCAATCTGCGCAATGCGGTCCGCGAGCCGCGGAACATCGCCGCCCGGACGGCGATGCTGGAGGCGGCGGGGCTCGGCGGCCTCGCCATCCAGAAGGCCGGCACCGCGCTCGCGCACAATATCGGCCATGCGCTCGGCAGCATCTCGGCGGTCCCGCACGGGCTCGCCGTGGCGGCCGCGATGGCGGCCACCATCGATTGGGTCGTCGCGGGCAACCGGCCGGCCTTCGCAAGCGTCGCCGAGGCGATGGGCGAGGGCCGCGATCCGGACCGGGTGCCCGCCGCCTTCCGCGGGATCTGCGAGGATATCGGAATCCCGGAGATGGCGCGGCGCGCGCTCGCCGGCCTGTCGGCCGCGGAGCTCGCCGCCCACATGGCCGCGCCGGAGAACGCGACGATGCGGAAGTCGACCGCCCGGCCCGTCACGGACGCCGACCTCCTTTCCCTCGCCGAGGCGACGCTCGCCTATGGCGGCGGCACGGCGGCCGCGGGATGAGGATCGCCCGTATCGCGGTGACCCGCCACCGCCTGCCGCTCGACCCGCCGTTCCGGCCGAGCTGGGATTTCAGGCCGCGCCGCCATTTCGACGCGACCATCGTGCGCGTCGCGACCGACGAGGGGCTCGAAGGCGTCGGCTCCGGCGACGACATGCTGGGCTTCGAGGCGCATGCGCATCTCTTCCTCGGCGAGGACCCCCTGCGGGTTGAGCGCCACGCCCGCATCCTCGCGAACATTCAGTTTCACTACGGCCGCTGCTGGCCGCTCGACCTCGCGCTCTGGGACCTCGCCGGCAAGATCGCCGGCCAGCCGGTCTGGAAGCTCCTCGGCGGCCGGGCCGACCGCCTCAGCCTCTACGCCTCGTCCGCCACGCTGCGCGATTCCGGCGCCATGGCCGAGGCGGCCGAGCGCTATCTGGCCGCCGGGTTCCGGGCGCTGAAGCTGCGCTTCCACCGCGCCGACTGGCGCGAGGACATAGGCGCGCTCGAAGCCGTCCGCGCCCGCCTCGGCGACCGCATGACGCTCATGGTCGATTGCAACCAGGGCTGGCGCATGGCGCATGACGACGCCCGGCCGTGGGGCTTCAAGGACGCGCTCGCCGTCGCCCGCGAGCTCGAGCGCCTCGGCGTCTACTGGATGGAGGAGCCGCTCCATCGCGCCGACCGGACGGGCATGCGCACGCTCAGGGAGGCGACGGACGTGCGGATCGCGGGCGGCGAGATGAACCGCGAGCTCCACGAGTTCCGCGACCTCGTCGAGGCGCGCGCGCTCGACGTGCTCCAGCCGGACGCCGCGCTCGTCGGCGGCATCACGGGCCTGCGCCGCGTCGCGGCGATGGCGGAGGAGGCGGGGCTCCTCTTCACGCCGCATACCTGGACCAACGGGATCGGGCTCGCCGCCAACCTCCATCTCGCCGCCGGCATCGCCGATCCGCCTTTCGTGGAATTTCCGCTGGACCTGCCGGAATGGGGGCCCGAGCGGCGGGACTTCATGCTCGCCGAGCCGATCCGCGCCGACGGCGCGGGCACCATCGTTCTCTCCGACGCGCCGGGGCTCGGCATCCGGCTCGACGAGGAACGCCTCGCGGCCACGCGGATCGGCTGAGACCGCCTCCGGCCGCGCCGGCCGGCCTGTCCTCCAGGCACTGCCGGCTCCCGACGACCCGACCCGCTCTCCCCCGGATCTCGCACTGCACCCGCAGGCGGGCGCCGGAGGGTTGACGGCCACCGGAGCTGCACGTAGGCGCCCATGTCGACGGCGCGATCCGGGCGATACCCGGCACCTCGATCCGGATGCGGGCGGACATCTCGACGACGCTCTTCCTCACGGCGCCGGAGGACTATGACGGCGGCGAGCTGGTGGTCGACGACGTCTACGGCAGCCATGCCGCCAAGCTCGCCGCCGGCGACATGATCGTCTACCCGGCGACGAGCCTCCACCACGTCACCCCGATCACGCGGGGGAGCCGGTGGTCCTCCTTCTTCTGGACGCAGTCCATGGTGAAGGACGACGGCAGGCGGACGCTGCTCTACGACCTCGACATGGCGATCATCCGCACCCGGCAGTCGCTGCCCGACGACCATCCCGGCGTGCTCGGCCTGACGGCGACCGACCACAACCTCCTGAGGCACTGGGCGGAGATCTAGCCGCTGCGCCTCGAAGGGGCGCCTCGGAAGGAGGCGGCGCCCCCTCAGAAGAAGGCCTGGATGCCCGTCTGCGCGCGGCCGAGGATCAGCGCGTGGATGTCGTGCGTGCCCTCGTAGGTGTTGACCGTCTCCAGGTTGGCGAGGTGCCGCATGACGTGGAACTCCTCCGAGATGCCGTTGCCGCCGTGCATGTCGCGGGCGAGGCGGGCGATCTCGAGCGCCTTGCCGCAATTGTTCCGCTTGATGAGGCTGATCGCCTCGGGCGCGGCCGCGCCTTCGTCGAAAAGGCGTCCGACGCGGAGTGCGGCCTGCAGGCCGAGCGCGATCTCGGTCTGCATGTCGGCGAGCTTCTTCTGGACGAGCTGGTTGGCTGCCAGCGGCCGGCCGAACTGGTGGCGGGCGAGCGTGTAGTCGCGCGCGGCCTGCCAGCAGAACTCGGCGGCGCCCATCGCGCCCCAGGCGATGCCGTAGCGGGCGCGGTTGAGGCAGCCGAACGGGCCGGCCAGACCTTCGGCGCCGGGAAGCAGGTTCTCCTCCGGCACGACGACGCCGTCCATCACCACTTCGCCGGTGATGGAGGCGCGGAGCGACAGCTTGCCCTCGATCTTCGGCGCCGAGAGGCCGGCCATCCCCTTCTCCAGAATGAAGCCGCGGATCGCGCCGTCATGCGCGGCGGACTTGGCCCAGACGACGAAGACGTCGGCGACCGGCGCGTTCGAGATCCAGGTCTTCGCGCCGCTGAGGCGGTAGCCGTCGGCGACCTTCTCCGCGCGCGTCCTCATGCCGCCGGGATCCGAGCCGTGATCGGGTTCGGTCAGGCCGAAGCAGCCGATCCACTCGCCCGTGGCGAGCTTCGGCAGGTATCTCCGGCGCTGCGCCTCGCTGCCATAGGCGTGGATCGGGTGCATCACGAGCGAGGACTGGACGCTCATCGCCGAGCGGTAGCCGGAATCGACCCGCTCGACCTCGCGCGCGACGAGGCCGTAGACGACGTAGCTCGCCTCCGCCCCGCCATAGGCGGCCGGAATGGTCGGGCCCAGGAAGCCGAGCGCGCCCATCTCGTTCATGATCTCGCGGTCGAAGCGCTCCTCGCGATAGGCCGAGACGACGCGGGGCAGGAGCCGGTCCTGCGCATAGACGCGGGCGGCCTCCATGATGAGCCGCTCCTCCTCGCTGAGCTGTTCGGAGAGGAGGAGCGGGTCGTCCCAGCGGAACTCCGCGCGCGCCGTCCTCGGGGTCATCTTCTTGATCTCGGCCATGTCTTCCTCGCTGGCGGCATATGCTCTGCATAGTACCGCAGCCGGGGGGCGGGCAACGCTCGCCGCGGGCTCAGACGTGCAGGAAGCGGTCCTTCAGGTCGGGGGCGGCGAGGAGGGCGGCGCTGTCTCCGCTCCAGACCACCTCGCCCTTCTCGATGATGACGTGGCGGTCGGCGAAGCGGGCGAGGTGGTCGACGTTCTTGTCGACGATGAGGATGGCCTGGCCGTCGGCCTTGAGGAGCGCCAGCCGCTGCCAGATCTCGCGCCGGACGAGCGGCGCGAGGCCCTCCGTGGCCTCGTCGAGGATCAGCAGGCGCGGGTTCCTCATGAGCGCGCGTCCGATCGCGAGCATCTGCTGCTCGCCCCCCGAAAGCTGGCTCCCGAGGTTGCGCCGCCGCTCCCTCAGCCGCGGAAAGAACTCGTAGACGCGGGCAAGGGACCAGCGCTCTCCTCCGCTTCCGTGGCGCGCGGCGGTGGCGACGAGGTTCTCCTCGACGGTGAGCGTGGGGAAGACCTGGCGGCCCTCCGGCACGAGCCCCAGCCCCGCCTGCGCGATCCGGTGGGGCGGGGCGCCCTGGAACGGCCTGCCGGCGATCCGCACGCTGCCGCCGGTGGGCGGCACGAGGCCCATGACGGCGCCGATCGTCGTCGTCTTGCCCATGCCGTTCCGCCCGAGAAGGGTCACGGCCTCGCCCTCGGAGACGGCGAAGGAGATGCCGAACAGCACCTGGCTTCCGCCGTAACCGGCGCGGAGGTCCTCCACCGCAAGGATCGGCGCGCTCATTCGCCCTCGCCGAGATAGGCTTCGCGGACGACCGGGTCGGCCCGGATCTCGGCCGGGCTGCCCGTCGCGACGACGCGGCCGTAGACGAGCACGGAAATCCGGTCGGCGAGCGCGAAGACCGCCTCCATGTCGTGCTCGACGAGGAGGATCGCCCGGCTGCCGCGGAGGCGCTGCAGCATGCGGGTGAGCGCGGTGCTCTCCTCGCGCCCGGTCCCGGCCATCGGCTCGTCGAGAAGGAGGAGCTTCGGCTCCTGCACGAGCGCGATCGCGAGCTCGAGCGCCCGCCGCTCGCCGTGCGAAAGCGCGTCCGCGCGGATCCCGCCCCGGGCGGCGAGGCCGACTCCGGCCAGCGCTTCGGCGGCGCGGCCGTTCAGAGCCTCGTCCCGGGCGGCCGGGCGGAAGAAGCGGAAGCTCGATCCGGCGCGCGCCTGGGCGGCGAGCGCCACGTTCTCAAGCGCCGTGAAATCCGGCAGCACGTTGGTGATCTGGAACGAGCGCGCCAGGCCGCGGCGGGCGCGCGCATGCACCGGCAGCCGGGTCACGTCCTCGCCGGCGAAGAGGATGCGGCCGGCATCCGGCCGGACCTGGCCCGCGATCTCGCCGATCAGCGTGGTCTTGCCGGCGCCGTTCGGACCGATCAGCGCATGGATCTCGCCCGGACGCACGTCGAGCGTGACGGCGTCGGTGACGCGGAGCGCTCCGTAGCTCTTCTCGAGCCGCTCGAGGCGTAACAGCGCCTCAGCCATCGCGCGGCCGCACGGGAAGGAGCGAGAGCAGCCCGCCGCGGGCATGGAGCACGACGAGCACCAGGAACGGCCCGAACAGGAGCCGCCAGTGCTCGGTCAAGTGCGAGAGCGCCTCCTCGAGCCCGAGATAGACGATCGCGCCGAGGATGGCGCCGTGGAACGAGCCCATGCCGCCGAGGATCACCATGACGATCAGCTCGCCCGAGCGGTGCCAGGACATGTAGGCCGGGCTCACGAATTCCGTGTGGTTGGCGAGGAGCGCGCCGGCGAGCCCGGCGAACCCGCCCGCGATCGCATAGGCGGCGAGCTGGTAGGCGAACGGGTCGAGCCCGAGCGCGGCGACCCGGCCGGGGCTCTGGCGGGCGGCCTGCAGCACCCGGCCGAAACGGGAGGCGACGATCGCGCGGGCGAGGAGATAGCAGGCGGCGAGACAGCCGAGGACGACGAAATAGAAGGCGCGGTCGTCCTCGAGGGGCGTGCCTCCCAGGAATTCGGTCCGGCCCCAGATGGTGAGCCCGTCATCGCCGCCATAGGCGGAGAGGCTGATCGCCGTGAAGAAGGCCATCTGCCCGAAGGCGAGCGTGATCATGATGAAATAGACGCCGCGGGTCCTGAGCGAGACCGCGCCCGTGGCGAGCGCGAAGAGCGCCGCGGCGGCGATCGCGAGCGGGAAGACGGCGAGGCCTTCCGTCAGCCCTTCCTCCGCGGCGATCCCGACCGCATAGGCGCCGATGCCGAGAAAGGCGGCGTGGCCGAAGCTGACGAGGCCGCCATAGCCGAGGATGAGGTCGAGGCTCATCGCGGCGAGCGCCAGGATCATCACGCGCGTCGCGAAGGAGACGAGGAAGGTCTGGCCGAGCGCGTCCGCCGCCGCGGGGAGGGCGGCGAAGGCGGCGAACAGCAAGACGGGGACGAGCAGGCGTCCGAGCGCCCGCGCCCGCGTGCCTGCGGGAGCCGGAAGCGCGGGAGCTTCCGGCGGCCGGTCCTCCGCCGCCCGGGCGGTCACGCCGTTTTGGCTCCGAACAGCCCGCTCGGCGCGAAGAAGAGGACGCCCGCCATCAGGATGTAGATGAGCATCGAGGCGAGCGCGGGTCCGGCCTCGTTGGCGGCTGCCGGCGCCAGGAAGAGCTTGAAGATGTCGGTGGCGAACGAGCGGCCGAGCGTGTCGACGAGGCCGACCGCGAGCGCGCCGACGAAGGCGCCGCGGATCGAGCCGATGCCGCCGATCACGATCACGACGAAGGCGAGCACGAGAAGGTCGTCGCCCATCGACGAGCCGACGGAAAGGATCGGCGCCGCCATCAGCCCGGCGAAGCCGGCGAGCATCGCGCCGAAGCCGACGACGCCGGCGAAGAGGCGGTCGACATCGATCCCGAGCGCGGAAAGCATGCGCGGGTTCGAGGCGCCAGCGCGCACCAGCATGCCGGCGCGGCTCCAGCGCACCAGCACGTAGAGGAGCGCGGCGACGACCAGCCCGGCGGCGAGGATGGCGAGCCGGTAGACCGGATAGAGCAGGCCGTCCATGAGGAGAATCGAGCCGGAGAGCGCCTCCGGGACCGGCAGCGTGCGCGGCGTCGCGCCCCACACCGTGCGGGCGAGCTCGTTCAGGAAGATGATGATGCCGAAGGTTCCGAGCACCTGGTCGAGATGCGAGCGGCGATAGAGCCGCCGGAAGACCAGCCGCTCAAGAAGGAGGCCGAGCGCGAGCGAGCCGAGCACGGCGAAGGCGAGCGCGGCGAGGAAGTTCGACGTGAGCGCATAGCCCGCCACGGCGAAATAGGCGCCCATCATGTACTGCACGCCGTGGGCGAGATTGATGAAGTCCATCACGCCGAAGACGAGCGTCAGTCCGGCGGCGACCAGGAAGAGCAGCACGCCGAGCTGCAGCCCGTTCAGCGTCTGCACCGCGGCGAGGGTGAGGCTCATGCCGGATTGGGTCTCCGGGGGCAATGCGATCCGGCCCGGCGGGCGGGCCGGATCCTCGCGTGGTTGATCGGCCGCCTATTTCATCTTGCAGTCGGCGGCGTAGACGTCGCCGTAATCGTCGAAGACCTTCTCGACGATCTTGACGTCGAACTTGCCGTCGTCCCGCTTCGCCGCCTCGACCAGGTAGAAATCCTGGATCGGGAAATGGTTGGTGTTCATCTTGAAGTCGCCGCGCACGGAGGGGAAGTCGGCCGCCTCCATGCCCTTCCGGATCGCCGCCTTGTCGGCGAGGTCGCCGTTCGCGGCCTTGACCCCGGCGCCGATCAGCTGGGCGGCGTCGTAGCCCTGCGCCGCATAGAGCGAGGGCACGTAGCCGTATTCCTTCTCGAAGTCGGCGACGAAGGTCCGGTTCGCGTCGTTCTCCAGGCCCGTCGTCCATTCGGAGGAGGAGAAGAGCCCGAGTGCGGTCTCCTTCATCGCCGGCAGCGTGGTGCCGTCGACCGTGAAGGCGGAGAGGAAGGGCGTCGAATCAGCAAGCCCCGCCTGGCGGTACTGCTTCACGAGGTTGATGCCCATGCCGCCCGGCATGAAGGTGAAGACCGCGTCGGGCTTGGCGGCCGCGATCCGCGCCATCTCGGCCGAGAAGTCGAGCTGTCCGAGCTGGGTGTAGACCTCGTCCACCACCTCGCCCTTGAAATGGCGCTTGAAGCCCGCGAGCGAATCCTTGCCGGCCTGATAGTTCGGCGCGATCAGGAACATCCGCTTGTAGCCCTTGTCCTGGGCGTACTTGCCCATGACCTCGTGCATCTGGTCGTTCTGGTAGGATGCCGAGAAGAAGAAGGGGTTGCAGCCCTTGCCCGCGAGCACCGAGGGGCCGGCATTGCCGCTCACCAGGAACACCTCGCTCTCGGTCACGGGACGCGCCACCGCGGCCATGACGTTGGAGAAGACGACGCCGGCGATGACCTGGACCTTGTCGCGTTCGATGAGGGCCTTCGCCTTCTCCACGCCGACATCCGGCTTCAGCTCGTCGTCGACGGTGATCACCTCCGTCTCGACGCCGCCGAGCTTGCCGTCGGCATGCTTGACGGCGAGGAGAAAGCCGTCCCGCATGTGCTCGCCGAGCGCGGCGGAAGGGCCGGACAGCGTCGACATCAGCCCGATCCTGAGCTTCTCCTGCGCGCTCGCGCCCGACAGCCCCGCCGCGAGCGCCGCGGCGGCGGCCGCCGCCAGAAGCGTTCTCCTCATCGTCTTCTCCCTCGGCGGAGCAGGCCCGCCTTCCCCAATGATCGGGCGACACTAGCGGGAGTAGGCCGCAACCGGCAATGGGCAGCCGTCGCGGGAGCGGACGCCTTCGGCCCGCCCCGGGCGGTGCGTCGGCGCGGATTCGATCGGAAGGCGGCCCGGCTATGCCGCGGCCGAAAGCCGGGCGCGCTCGGCCGCGCCCCGGATCTCGCCGATATTGGCGGCGTAGCTCTCCCGGGTTCCGCCGCGGAACACGGCGGAGCCGGCGACGAGCACGTTCGCGCCGGCCGATGCCACCAGCGCGGCGGTCTCCGCGGTGACGCCGCCATCGACCTCGAGCTCGATCGGCCGCGCCCCGATCATCTTGCGCACGCGCCTGATCTTCTCCGTCACGGCCGGGATGAAGGCCTGGCCGCCGAAGCCCGGATTGACCGTCATGAGGAGGATCAGGTCGAGCCGGTCGAGCACGTATTCGATGGCGGATTCCGGCGTCCCGGGGTTGAGCGAGACGCCCGCCTTCTTGCCGAGGCCCCGGATCGCCTGGAGCGAGCGGTCGAGATGCGGGCTCGCCTCGGCGTGGACGGTGATGATGTCGGCGCCGGCCGACGCGAAGGCCTCGAGATAGGGATCGGCCGGTTCGATCATCAGGTGGACGTCGAAGATCTTGCGCGAGGCGCCGCGCACCGCCCGGATTACGGGCGGACCGAACGTGATGTTCGGCACGAAGTGCCCGTCCATCACGTCGAGATGGATCCAGTCCGCCCCGGCCGCGTCGACCGCACGCACCTCGTCGCCGAGGCGGGCGAAGTCCGCCGAGAGGATCGAGGGTGCGATGATGATCGGTGATGCCATGCCGAATGCCCGGTCCGTCTCTGCGCCGCCCGCCGGCGCCCCGGCTCATATAGCGCCGGTCGGCGGCCGTTGCAGCAGGCGCCGGGGCGGAATCGGGCGAAGCGCGAAGGGGCAGGCCGGAGGTACCGGGCGGGCGGCAGGCAATCGCGCGCCGCCCGGCCGGGTCGCGCTGGATATCGGCCTCGGAAACGTCATTACTAGTCGGGTAGAAGTCGAGATCCGGGCGGGTGGCCACGCGCCTGCCGGCGGGAATTGGACTGAAGCGGATGCTCCGGGCGCGGCAAGGCGCGGTCCGGGCGAGAGAGCGGCGAGGGTCGGCCTTCCGGCCGCACAGGGGATTGCGACGGACATGGATGCATTTGCGACCGAGATCGAGACGACGCCATACGAGGACCAGAGGCCGGGGACCTCGGGCCTGCGCAAGAAGGTGCCGGTCTTCCGGCAGCCGAACTACCTGGAGAACTTCGTCCAGTCGCTGTTCGACGTCGTGCCGCCCGCGCCCGGGGCCGTTCTCGTGATCGGCGGAGACGGGCGCTATCACAATCGGACGGCGATCCAGACCATCATCCGGATGGCGGCGGCGAACGGCTTCTCCCGTCTTCTGGTCGGCCGCGGCGGCATCCTTTCGACGCCGGCCGTCTCCGCGCTGATCCGCCGCCGTGGCGCCTGCGGCGGAGTGGTGCTGTCGGCAAGCCACAATCCGGGCGGCCCCGACGGCGATTTCGGCATCAAGTACAATGTCGAGAACGGCGGGCCGGCGCCCTCCGAGGTCACCGACAAGGTCTACGACCGGACCCGCGAGATCCGGCGGTACAGCATCGCTCCCGGCCCCGATCTCGACCTCGACCGCGAGGGCGAGACGCGGATCGGGGATACCGTCGTCGAGATCGTCGATCCGGTCGCCGATTATGCCGCGCTGATGCAGGAGATCTTCGATTTCGATGCGATCGCGCGCCTGATCGGGGGCGGGTTCCGGATCACCTTCGACGCGATGCACGCGGTCACGGGCCCCTATGCGCGGACGATCTTCGAAGGGATGCTCGGCGCGCCGGCCGGCACGGTGCGCAATTCCGAGCCGCTCCCCGATTTCGGCGGCCACCACCCGGACCCGAACCTCGTCCATGCTGAGGAGCTCGTGCGCACGATGTACGGCGCCGACGCGCCGGATTTCGGCGCCGCTTCCGACGGCGACGGCGACCGCAACATGATCATGGGCCGCCGCTTCTTCGTGAATCCGAGCGACAGCCTCGCCCTTCTCGCCGCCAACGCCCATCTCGTGCCGGCCTACGGCGCGGGGCTGAAGGGGGTAGCGCGGTCGCTTCCCACGAGCCGCGCGGTCGACGTCGTGGCCGAGCGCCTCGGCATCCGCGCCTACGAAACGCCGACCGGCTGGAAGTATTTCGGCAACCTGCTCGATGCCGGGCTCATCACGCTCTGCGGCGAAGAAAGCTTCGGAACCGGGTCGAACCACATCCGCGAGAAGGACGGTCTCTGGGCGGTGCTCTTCTGGCTCAACATCCTCGCCGCGCGCGGCGAGAGCGTCGAGACGATCGTGAAGGACCACTGGTCGACCTACGGCCGGCACTTCTTCATGCGGCACGATTACGAGGAGGTCGATGCGCAGAAGGCGGCCGAACTGATGGCGGGCCTGCGCGAGCGGCTGGCCGCGCTGCCCGGCAGCTCCGTCGCCGGCGAGGTCATCGAGACCGCCGACGAGTTCGAGTACCGGGACCCGGTCGACGGCAGCGTCGCGCGCCAGCAGGGCATCCGCGTAACGACGCGCGGCGGCGGGCGGATCGTCTACAGGCTCTCCGGCACCGGCACGTCCGGCGCGACGCTGCGCATGTATCTCGAGCGGCTCGAGCGCGATCCCGCGAAGCACGACGAGGAGACCGCCGCGGCCCTTGCCGGCATGGCGGAGGCTGGCCGGGCGATCGGCGACGTGGAGCGCGTCCTCGGCGTGGCCGGCCCGACCACCATCACCTGATTCGCGCCGCGGCCGGCCGGCGGCCGGGGAGGGCGCCCGCTTCTCGGCTCGACGGTTCCATCTCGCAGGTGAGCCGGCGCGGAGCCGCCGTTCCGCCCGCCTTCGGCCGGCAACGCCGCCAAGGATCCATGATCTCGCCGCCGTGCGGCAAGGTTAAAGACCATGGTTAAGTGCTTCTTAAGCACTTCCTCGCATATTTCGTGGCGTAACGGCGAAGTTGCCGAACGCAATCGGGCGCGCCGCGAACATGCAAGAGGACGACATGCTGAGATTCACCAGGATCGCGCTCGCCGCCTGCGCGTCGGCCGCCGCGATGTCGGCGGCGATGGCGGCCGACATGCCGGTCTACGTGCCGGAGGTGACGCCGATGCCCGTCCCGGAAGTGCCGGTCGCCGTGAGCGGCTGGTACCTGCGCGGCGACATCGGCTACAAGATCTACCAGGATCCCAATCCCAAGTTCAACGATCCGCTGACCGGCCCGATCGGCTTCTCGAACAACAGCATCGAGGATACCGGCATGGTCGGCGCCGGCATCGGCTACAAGTTCAACAACTTCCTGCGCGCCGACATCACGGCGGATTACGAGTGGCCGGCGAAGTTCAAGGGCAATTCCGACTGCGCCTGCGAGTTGGCGACGGAATACGCCGACATCTCCGCCTTCACCACGATGGTGAACGCCTATATCGACCTCGGCTATTATGCCGGCTTCTCGCCCTATGTCGGCGCGGGCATCGGCGCGTCCTACGTCACGGCCGATAACGGCTACGGGACCGTGCAGAAGGACGGCTCCATCACCCGCTACGATTATTCCGGGTCGTCCTCGAAGTGGAATTTCGCCTGGGCGCTGATGGCGGGCGTCGGCTACGAGTTCTCGCCGAATCTGGCGCTCGATGTCGGCTACCGCTACCTCAATCTCGGCAGTGCCGAATCGCCGGTTCTCCAGGGCCTGACGAGCCGCATCAAGTACGAGGATCTGTCCGCGCACGAGATCCGGGTGGGCCTGCGCTACACGATCTACTGACCACGCTGTCCGAGCAGGGCGGATGCGGCGGGCCAAGGCCCGCCGTTCTCTTTTGTCGCGGGCCCCGCGCCAGCGGCCGCCTCCTTTTCTGTTGCGGCCCGAACCGTTTCGTCCTATCGCCGCCGACGGGACACCCCTCCCCACCGAGGGGCGCCTATCTGAAAGGGTAGCGACATGGCGAATATTGAAAGACCGGCCGCCCGGCCGGCGAATCCGTGCTTTTCCACAGGGCCCACGGCGAAGCGGCCCGGCTGGTCTCCCGCAGTCCTCGCGAACGCCCTGGTCGGCCGTTCGCACCGCTCCAAAGAGGGCAAGGCGCGCCTGAAGCAGGCGATCGAGGAGACCCGCACCCTGCTCGGCGTGCCGGCCGGCTATCGCATCGGCATCGTTCCCGCCTCCGATACCGGCGCCGTCGAGATGGCGCTCTGGTCGCTGCTCGGCGCCCGCGGCGTGGACGTGCTCGCCTGGGAGAGCTTCGGCCGCGACTGGGTCACCGACGTCGTGAAGCAGCTCAAGCTCGCGGATGTCCGCGTGCTCGAGGCAGGCTACGGCGAGCTTCCCGATCTCGGCGCGGTCGATTTCGCGCGTGACGTGATCTTCACCTGGAACGGCACGACCTCCGGCGTGCGCGTGCCGAACGGCGACTGGATCCCGGCCGACCGGGAAGGCCTCACGATCTGCGACGCGACGAGCGCCGCCTTCGCGATGGACCTTCCCTTCGACAAGCTCGATGTCGTGACCTTCTCCTGGCAGAAGGTGATGGGCGGCGAGGCGCAGCACGGCATGCTGATCCTTTCGCCGCGCGCGGTCGAGCGGCTGCAGTCCTACAATCCGGCCTGGCCGATGCCGAAGATCTTCCGCATGACGAAGGGCGGCAAGCTCAACGAGGGCATCTTCGCGGGCGAGACCATCAACACGCCCTCCATGCTGGTCGTCGAGGACTATCTCGACGCGCTCGCCTGGGCGCGCTCGCTCGGCGGGCTTGAGGCGCTCTTCGGGCGCGCCGACGCCAATGCGAAGGCGATGGCGGATTGGGTCGCCCGGACGCCCTGGGTCGGGTTCCTCCCGCGCGATCCCGCGGTGCGGTCGAACACCTGCGCCTGCCTCGCGATCGTCGATCCCGACATCCTCCGGCTCGACGCCGAGACGCAGGCGGAGGTCGCCAAGGGCATCGTCGCCGTTCTCGAGGCCGAGAAGGTCGCCTACGACATAGCGAGCTATCGCGACGCGCCGGCCGGCCTCCGGATCTGGACGGGGGCCACGGTCGAGACCTCGGATCTCGAGGCGCTGCTGCCCTGGCTCGACTGGGCCTTCGCGACCCAGAAGGCCGAGCTCAAGGCCGCCGCCTGAGCGGCGGCCGAAGCCATCCTCTTCGAAACTTCAGGGCGGGTGCGGCAGGGCCGCGCCTGCCGGCTCGCGAGCACATCATGGCACCCCGCGTTCTGATTTCCGACAGCCTTTCCGAAACCGCCGTCCAGGTCTTCCGCGACCGCGGCATCGAAACCGACTTCCGGCCGAATCTCGGCAAGGACAAGGAGGCCCTCCTCGCCGCGATCGGCGAGTATGACGGCCTCGCCATCCGCTCGGCGACCAAGGTCACCGAGAAGCTGATCCAGGCGGCCGGCAGGCTCCGCGTGGTCGGGCGTGCCGGCATCGGCGTCGACAATGTCGACATCCCGGCCGCCACCGCCAAGGGCATCATCGTGATGAACACGCCCTTCGGCAATTCCATCACCACCGCCGAGCATGCGATCGCCATGCTCCTCGCCTGCGCCCGCCAGATCCCCGCCGCCGACGCCTCGACCCAGGCGGGCAAGTGGGAGAAGAACCGCTTCATGGGCGTCGAGCTCACCTCGAAGACGCTCGGCATCATCGGCTGCGGCAATATCGGCTCGATCGTGGCCGAGCGGGCGCAGGGCCTCGCCATGCGCGTCATCGCCTACGACCCGTTCCTCTCCGACGAGCGCGCGCTCGAGCTCGGCGTGGAGAAGGTGGACCTCGGCGAGCTCTTCCAGCGCGCCGACTTCATCACGCTCCACACGCCGCTCACGGACAAGACGCGCAACATCATCGACGCGAAGGCGATCGCGAAGATGAAGGACGGCGTGCGGATCGTGAACTGCGCCCGCGGCGGGCTGATCGTCGAGGAGGACCTGCGCAAGGCGCTCGACAGCGGCAAGGTGGCCGGCGCCGCGATCGACGTGTTCAGCGAGGAACCGGCGACTGCGAACGTCCTCTTCGGTGCCCCGAACGTCGTCTGCACGCCGCATCTCGGTGCCTCCACGACGGAGGCGCAGGAGAACGTGGCGATCCAGATCGCCGAGCAGATGGCCGACTATCTGACGACCGGCGCCGTCCGGCATGCCATCAACATGCCCTCGATCACGGCCGAGGAGGCCCCGCGGCTGGTGCCGTTCGTCCGCCTCGCCGAGCAGCTCGGCTCGTTCGCGGGCCAGCTCACCGAATCGGGCGCGAAGGCGATCCGGCTCGAATATGAGGGCGCGGTGGCCGACATGAACACGCGCGCGCTCACCGCCGCCGCGCTCGCCGGCTTCCTCACGCCGCAGCTCCAGACCGTCAACATGGTCTCCGCGCCGGCCTATGCGAAGGAGCGCGGCATCAGGGTCGAGGAGACCCGGCGCGAGCAGGCCGGCGCCTACGAGAGCTACATGCGCCTGACCGTCGTCACCGAGCGCCAGGAGCGCTCGGTCGCCGGCACCGTCTTCTCCGACGGCAAGCCCCGCGTCATCCAGATCAAGGGCATCAACATGGAGGCCGAGCTCACCGAGCGGATGCTCTACATCACGAATCGCGACAAGCCGGGCTTCATCGGCCGGCTCGGCACCACGCTCGGCGAGGCCGGGGTCAACATCGCCGGCATGCAACTCGGCCGCGACCACGAAGGCGGCGACGCGATCGCGCTCGTCTCGGTCGACCAGGCGATCGCGCCGGAGATTTTGGAAGCCGTGCAGGCGATTCCGAATGTGATCCAGGCGCGGCCGCTGACATTCTGATCGGTGCTTGGGCTCACCGCCCAAACGCACTATAGAAGGGCACGCTCCGGCTAAGGCCGGAGCGTTTCCGTTTCAACCAGAGGCTCATCATGGCCAACGTGGTGGTCGTCGGCTCGCAATGGGGCGACGAAGGCAAGGGCAAGATCGTGGACTGGCTCTCGGAGCGCGCCGACGTGGTGGTGCGCTTCCAGGGCGGGCACAATGCCGGGCACACGCTCGTCATCGAAGGGACCTCGTACAAGCTGAGCCTGCTTCCCTCCGGCGTCGTCCGTCCCGGCAAGCTCGCCGTCATCGGCAACGGCGTCGTCCTCGATCCGCATGCGCTCGTCGCCGAGATCGAGCGGCTCGCCGCCCAGGGCGTGTCGGTGACGCCCGAGAATCTGCGGATCGCGGACAACGCCACGCTGATTCTCTCGCTCCACCAGCAGCTCGACGCCATGCGCGAGGGCGCCGCCGCCCCCGAGGCCAAGATCGGCACGACCGGCCGCGGCATCGGCCCGGCCTACGAGGACAAGGTCGGACGCCGCGCGATCCGCGTGATGGACCTCGCCGATCTCGCCGCGCTGCCCGCCAAGATCGACCGGCTCCTCGTCCACCACAACGCCATCCGGCGCGGGCTGGAGCAGCCGCTGATCGATCCGGAGGCGATCTATAGCGAGCTCGCGTCGATCGCCGATCGGCTCCTGCCGTTCATGGACACCACCTGGGACCTCCTCGACCGGCGCCGCCGCGACGGCGCGCGGATCCTGTTCGAGGGCGCCCAGGGCGCGCTCCTCGACATCGATCACGGCACCTATCCCTACGTGACCTCGTCGAATACCGTCGCCGGGCAGGCGGCCACGGGCTCTGGCCTCGGGCCTCATGCGCTGTCCTACGTGCTCGGCATCGCCAAGGCCTACACGACCCGGGTGGGGCAGGGGCCGTTCCCGACCGAGCAGACGAACGAGATCGGCGACTTCCTCGGCGAGCGCGGCCGGGAATTCGGCACGGTGACGGGGCGCAAGCGCCGCTGCGGCTGGTTCGACGCGGTCATCGTGCGCCAGATGGTCAAGGTCTCAGGGATCGACGGCATCGCGCTCACGAAGCTCGACGTGCTCGACGGCATGGAGACGCTGCGGATCTGCGTCGGCTACGAGTTCAACGGCAGGCGGATCGACCGGCTGCCGGCGAGCCAGGCCGCGCAGGCCGAACTGGTGCCGGTCTACGAGGACATGGAGGGCTGGCGGGGCTCCACGGCCGGCGCGCGTAGCTGGGCGGACCTCCCGGCCCAGGCGGTGAAATATGTCCGCCACATCGAGGAGCTGATCGAGGCGCCGATCGCGCTCCTCTCCACCAGTCCCGAGCGGGACGACACGATTCTTGTCCGCGACCCGTTTCAGGATTAGTCCCTGAGAGGGGGATCCGGAATCACGACGGAACAGCCATGCCGGACTACACGTCCATCCTCCGACGCTCCCTCGCCGCGCTCCCGGACCAATCTGCGGCGACGCGGCAGCAAGTCTATGCACGCGCGCGCTCGGCCCTCGAGCGCCAGCTCGAAAAGATGGATCCGCCGCTGCCGCCGGAGCAGCGGGAGGCCCAGCTCGCCCGGCTCGAAGGCTCGATCGCGGAAGTAGAGGCGGAAGCCGCCGCCGCCGACCGGGAGATGGCGGCGCTCGAACCGGCGCCCGGAGAGGGTGCTCGGCCGGGCGCACCGGAACGGGAGGCTCCACCCGATGCCGCGCCTCCCGCCGCGGCGGGACGGCCGAGCCCGCCCCCGCCCCCGCCGCAACGAGAGGGCAGGGCGCCCGGCGAGCCG
>NZ_SPKJ01000028.1 GCF_009866965.1 Propylenella binzhouense
TGCGCCTTGGCGCCGCCGGCCGGCTCCTGCCGTGCCGGACGCGGCACGGGCTCGATCCGGGCAGGTCCCGCCGGCCGTGCCGGCTCCCCCGCGGCTTTCGCCGGCTGCGCCGTCGCGGCCGAAGCGCCGATGCCGGCCTCGATCACGATGTCGCTCGGACCGCCGATCATCAGGAGATGCTCGATCCTGTCGCGGCGCACGAGCACGAGGCGGCGGCGGTCGTCGACGGCGACGTGGTCCACCACCGCCAGGCGCGGACCCTGACCCGAGGCCCGCCGCGGCCGGCCGGCGAAGGTCTGCCGCAGGAACAGCAAGACGAGACCCAGCAGGACGATGACGGCGAGCGCGGCGGCGACGGTCGCCACCGGCGACTCGATGCCGAAGGTTGCAGACAGCAGCTCGCCCATTCCACTCTCCCTTTGCCCGCAAACGCGGCCGCGGCGGAAACGCTCCGGCAGGAATAGCCTTCGCGCCGGCCCGATTCAAATCGGCGAGCGGAAGCGCATGCGTTTCGGCGTCCTGACGTTGAAATGCGGAGCATCGCGGTACAAGGTCGCGCGCGGCCTTCGGGCGCCGAATCGGTCGCCTGTCTGGCGCGGGATCACGGGCGATGATGAAAGACGAAACGGACGCAGTGAGCACGATGCGAAGCGCCCGTCCGGGCAATCCGATCGTCCTGCTTCTGCTCGCGCTTGCGCTCGTCGTGGCGGCGGGTGCCTATGTCGTCCTGCCGCCGGCCGCGGCGAATCTCGTGGTGCTGGCGGCGCTCGGCCTGCTCGCCACGATGGGCGTCGTCGCCATCTTCGCCGCCGCGGCCGGCCTTCTTTCGTTCCGGAGCGGGGAGCCCGCCGCCGAGCGGCAGACCGCGAATGCGGAGGCCTTCCTCGACGCCCTCGGGGAGGGTGCCGTGATCACCGGCGCCGACGGCCGGCCGATGCAGGCGAACCCGGCCTATCTCAAGCTTGCGGGGACCGAGGCGGCCGACGACCTCCCCACCGTCGAGCGGCTCTTTTCCGGCAATCCGGACGCTGCCGAGGCGATCTACCGCCTCTCGGGCGCCATGGACCAGGGACGGCGCGCGAGCGAGGAGGTGCGGATGCCGGGCGGCATCGGCGGGCGCTCGGCCACCGTGCGGTGGTACCGGATCAGGGTCAATCCGCTTGAGACCGGCAGCGCGCGTGCGGCCTGGCTCGTCGCCGACATCACCCGCGAGCGGGAGCACCAGGAGAACATCTTCCGGGAGCTCCAGAACGCGATCGACTATCTGGACCATGCGCCGGCCGGGTTCTTCTCGCTCGAGCCGGACGGCCGCATCCGCTACATCAATGCGACGCTCGCCGAATGGCTCGGGATCGACCTCGCCGAGTTCGAGCCCGGGGCCCACCACATACGCAGCTTTCTGACCGTGGAGAGCCTGTCGATCCTGCAGGCGACCCATCCGGCGCGCGGGGGCTCGGGCGCGGAGACGCTCGACGTGGATCTCGTCCGCGCGAACGGGACGCGGCTGCCGGTACGGCTCCTCCACCGGGTGCCGGTGGCGGCCGACGGAACCGTCGGCGCCTCGCGCACCCTCGTCCTCGACATGCGCCTGCGGGACGACGCGGAGGCCGGCCGGATCGCGGAGATGCGCTTCGCGCGCTTCTTCAACAACACGCCGATGGCGATCGCCTCGGTGGATCGCCAGGGCCGCCTCGGCCTGACCAATGCGCGCTTCGTGATGCTGTTCGGGCGGAACGGCACGGACGGCAAGCCGCGCCTGCCCGCCGACGTGGTCCAGCCCGGCGACCGCGCCTCGCTGACGGCGGCGATCGACGCCGCGATGGCCGGCCAGAACGAGATCCCGCCCGTCGATGCGGCCTTCGCCGATTCGCCCGAGCGCAGCGCCCGCTTCTTCGTCAGCCCGATCGTGGAAGGCAATGACGGCGAGGAGGCGGCCGTCATCTACGCGCTTGAGACCACGGAGCAGCGCGCGCTCGAGGCGCAGTTCGCCCAGAGCCAGAAGATGCAGGCCGTCGGCCAGCTCGCCGGCGGCATCGCGCACGACTTCAACAACGTGCTGACCGCGATCATCGGCTTCTCGGACCTGCTCCTGACGAGCCACCGGCCGACCGATCCGGCCTTCCAGGACATCATGAACATCAAGCAGAACGCGAACCGGGCCGCCGGCCTGGTGCGTCAGCTGCTTGCCTTCTCGCGCCGGCAGACGCTGCGGCCGCAGACGATCGAGCTCGCCGAGGTGCTGTCCGACATCTCCGTGCTTCTCGACCGGCTGCTCGGCGAGCGCATCGAGCTCAAGGTGGAGCACGGGCGCGACCTCTGGCCGATCCGGGCCGATCTCAACCAGCTCGAGCAGGTGATCGTGAACCTCGCCGTCAACGCCCGCGACGCGATGCCGGAAGGCGGGGCGCTGACGATCCGCACGCGGAACGTGCCGGAGGCCGAGACGGCCGGCTCCCGCGAGCAGGGCTTCCGGCCGGGCGACTACGTGATGATCGAGGTCGCGGATTCCGGCATCGGGATGAGCCCGGAGGTGATGGAGAAGATTTTCGAGCCCTTCTTCTCGACGAAGGAGGTCGGCAAGGGCACCGGTCTCGGCCTCTCCACCGTCTACGGCATCATCAAGCAGACGGGCGGCTACATCTATGTCGACAGCAAGCAGGGGGCGGGCACCACCTTCCGGATCCTGCTGCCGCGCTACCAGAAGCCGGCAGAGGCCGAGGAGAAGGCGAGCGGGCCCGCCGCGGCGGGGCCGGCGGACCTGACCGGCAATGCGCGCATCCTGCTCGTCGAGGACGAGGAGGCGGTGCGCGCCTTCGCCTCGCGGGCGCTCTCCGCGCGCGGCTACCAGATCTTCGAGGCCGCGTCCGGCAGCGAGGCGGTGGAAATCATGAGCGGCCTCGACCAGCCGGTCGATCTCGTCATCAGCGACGTGGTGATGCCGGGAATGGACGGGCCGACGCTCCTCAACGAGCTCCGGAGGCGGCAGCCGGACGTGAAGATGATCTTCGTGTCCGGCTATGCGGAGGAGGCGTTCGCGAAGCATCTGCCCGAAGGCGAGAGCTTCCAGTTCCTGCCGAAGCCGTTCTCGCTCAAGGAGCTCGCCACCGCGGTGAAGAAGAGCCTCACCGGCGGGTGAGGCCGGCGGGCGGACCTTTACGGATGGGAACAAACAGTGTACATATTCTGCAGCGCAAGGTTTCCGGCAATCGGAAATGCCCTTGAACGGGAGTGGTCGGGATGGTGAATTCACTGAAGGTTGTCGACGGAAACAAGGGCAGCATGGACAAGAACAGGGCGCTCGACGCGGCGCTGAGCCAGATCGAGCGGGCATTCGGCAAGGGCTCGATCATGCGGCTCGGCCGCGAGGGCAAGGTGGTCGAGATCGCGACCATCCCGACGGGGTCTCTCGGCCTCGACATCGCGCTCGGCGTCGGCGGTCTCCCGCGCGGGCGCATCGTCGAGATCTACGGGCCGGAATCCTCGGGCAAGACCACGCTCGCGCTCCATACCGTGGCCGAGGCGCAGAAGCGCGGCGGCGTCTGCGCCTTCATCGACGCGGAGCATGCGCTCGATCCGGTCTATGCGCGCAAGCTCGGCGTCGATCTCGACGAACTGCTGATCTCGCAGCCCGATGCGGGCGAGCAGGCGCTCGAGATCGCCGACACGCTGGTGCGCTCGGGCGCCATCGACGTGCTCGTGATCGATTCGGTCGCCGCGCTCACGCCGCGCGCCGAGCTCGAGGGCGAGATGGGCGATTCGCTGCCCGGCATCCAGGCGCGGCTGATGAGCCAGGCCCTGCGGAAGCTCACGGCGTCGATCTCGCGCTCGAACTGCATGGTGATCTTCATCAACCAGATCCGCATGAAGATCGGCGTGATGTTCGGGAGCCCGGAGACGACGACGGGCGGCAACGCGCTGAAGTTCTACGCCTCCGTCCGGCTCGACATCAGGCGGGTGGGTAGCATCAAGGATCGCGACGAGGTGGTCGGCAACCAGACCACGGTGAAGGTGGTCAAGAACAAGCTGGCGCCGCCGTTCAAGCAGGTCGAGTTCGACATCATGTACGGCGAGGGCATCTCCAAGCGCGGCGAGCTCGTGGATCTCGGCGTGAAGGCGGGTATCGTGGAGAAGTCCGGCGCCTGGTACTCCTACGACAGCCAGCGGCTGGGGCAGGGGCGGGAGAACGCCAAGCAGTTCCTGAAGGACAATCCCCACATCGCCGACGAGATCGAGCAGGCGATCCGGCGGCATTCGGGCCTGATCGCGAGCCAGCTCCTCGACGCGGAGCCGGGAGACCTCGCCGAGGAGGCGTGACCGGGCCGCACGGCCGCACGGTTTCCATTGGGCGCGCGCTCCGGATCCGGCCGGGGCGCCGCGGCAGACCTGTGGCGGCCATGCGGCGGCTCAGGGGCGGTTTGCTGGACAGGCCAGACGCCTGCGCTTAAATGCGCAGCGCGGCCGGACGTCGCCGCAGTCAAGAGTGCTCAATGGCCACCGTCAACGACATCCGCACCGCGTTTCTGGACTTTTTCGCGCGCGAGGGGCACGAGCCCGTGGCCTCGAGCCCGCTCGTTCCGCGCAACGATCCGACCCTGATGTTCACCAATGCCGGGATGGTCCAGTTCAAGGACTATTTCACCGGCAAGTCGGCGGCCCCCTGGCCACGGGCCGTCACGGCGCAGAAATGCGTGCGCGCCGGCGGCAAGCACAACGACCTCGACAATGTGGGCTATACAGCCCGGCATCACACCTTCTTCGAGATGCTCGGCAACTTCTCGTTCGGCGACTATTTCAAGGCGCGCGCGATCGAGCTTGCCTGGACCCTCGTGACGAAGGAGTTCGGCCTCGCCGCGGACCGTCTCCTCGTCACGGTGTTCGCGAGCGACGACGATGCCTTCGAGCTCTGGCGCCGGATCGCGGGCCTGCCGGAATCCCGGATCGTGCGGATCGCGAGCAGCGATAATTTCTGGGCGATGGGCGAGACCGGCCCGTGCGGGCCGTGCTCGGAGATCTTCTACGACCACGGCGAAGGCATTCCCGGCGGCCCGCCCGGTTCGCCCGACGAGAACGGGGACCGCTTCATCGAGATCTGGAACCTCGTCTTCATGCAGTACGAGCAGGTGACGCCGGAGGAGCGCATCGAGCTGCCGCGCCCCTCGATCGACACCGGCATGGGCCTGGAGCGGATCGCCGCCGTGCTGCAGGGCGTCCACGACAATTACGACATCGATCTCTTCCGGACGCTGATCGCCGCGGTCCACGAGCAGACCGGACGGCCGACCAACGCCATCAACCGGGCGAGCCCGCGCGTCATCGCGGACCATCTGCGCGCCGCGAGCTTCCTGATCGCCGACGGCGTGCTGCCGTCGAACGAGGGGCGCGGCTACGTGCTGCGCCGGATCATGCGGCGGGCGATGCGGCACGCCCATCTCCTCGGCGCCGAGGAGCCTTCGATCTATCGCCTCGTCCCGACGCTGGTGCACGAGATGGGCGACGCCTATCCGGAGCTCAGGCGGGCGCAGGCGCTCGTCGGCGAGACGCTGAAGCTCGAGGAGAGCCGGTTCCAGCGCACGCTCGCGCGCGGCCTGTCGCTGCTCGATGCCGCGACGACCTCGCTCGGGCGCGGCGACACGCTCGACGGCGAGACCGCCTTCCGCCTCTACGACACTTACGGCTTTCCGCTCGATCTCACGCAGGATGCGCTGAAGAACCGCGGCATCGGCGTGGACCTGATGGGCTTCAACGATGCCATGGAGCGGCAGCGCGCGGAGGCCCGAGCGAGCTGGATCGGTTCCGGCGACACGGCGACCGAGACCGTCTGGTTCCGGCTGCGCGAGCGGATCGGCGCCACCGAATTCCTGGGCTACGAGACGGAGAGTGCGGAGGGCGTCGTGCTCGGGCTCGTCGCGGGCGGTGTTGAGACGGACCGTCTCTCCGTCGGCGAGGAGGGTGCCGTGGTGGTGAACCAGACGCCGTTCTACGCGGAATCCGGTGGTCAGGTTGGCGATACCGGCACGATTCTCTCCACGCTCGGCGCGCGCTTCCGCGTGACGGACACCCAGAAGAAGGCCGACGGGCTCTGGGTGCATTACGGCCGGCTCGAGGCGGGCGTCCTGAAGACGGGCGATGCCGTCCACCTGGCGGTCGACGGCGCGCGCCGGGCCGCCATCCGGAGCAACCATTCGGCCACCCACCTGCTCCATGCGGCGCTGCGCGCCGTTCTCGGGACGCATGTCACGCAGAAGGGCTCGCTCGTCGCGCCCGAGCGGATGCGGTTCGATTTCGCCCATCCGAAGCCTCTGACCGAGGAGGAGCTGCTGGCGGTGGAGGACATGGCGAACGCCGTCGTGCTGCAGGATTCCTCCGTGGAGACGCGGCTGATGGATCGCGACGGGGCGATCGCGTCGGGCGCGATGGCGCTCTTCGGCGAGAAATACGGCGACGAGGTCCGGGTGGTCTCGATGGGACGGACGCCCGGCGACGCGGGGAAGACCTATTCGGTCGAGCTCTGCGGCGGCACGCATGTCCAGAGGACGGGCGAGATCGGCCTGATCGCGGTCATCGGCGAGAGCGCGGTGGCGGCCGGCGTGCGGCGCATCGAGGTGCTCACCGGCCAGGCGGCGCGCCGCTATTTCGTCGAGCAGGACCGCAGGGTCCGGGACATAGCGGCGCGGCTCAAGGTCAGGCCCGACGAGGCGGTCGAGCGCGTCGGAACGCTGATCGAGGAGCGCCGGCGGCTCGAACGCGAGCTCGCCGAGACGAGGAAGCGCATGGCGCTCGGCGGCTCCGGCGGCGAGCCTGCCGTCCGCCAGGTCGGGTCCGTGAACCTGATGGCGCGCTCGGTGGAAGGCGTGGCGCCCAAGGATCTCCGCGGGCTGGTCGACCAGGGCAAGCGCCAGGTCGGCTCGGGCGTGGTCGCGATCGTCGCGATCAACGAGGGCAAGGCCGGGCTCGTCGTCGGCGTCACCGACGACCTGACCGACCGGATCAGCGCGGTCGATCTCGTCCGCGTCGGCGCCGAGGCGCTCGGCGGCAAGGGCGGCGGCGGCAGGCCCGATCTCGCGCAGGCGGGCGGGCCGGATGCGAGCCGGGCAGCCGCCTCGCTCGACGCCATCACGGCGGCGCTCTCGGAGCGGGCCGGCGCCGCCTAGCGGGCCGCGCCGGGACCTCCGGTGGAAGCCGCCGTCGCAAACTCGGCCTGGATCGAGGACGGGCTCGCCTTCCTCTTCGCGGCCGGTATCATCGTCCCGTTCTTCCGGCGGTTCCGGGTCAGCGAGACGCTCGCCTTCCTGGTCGCGGGCATGGCCTTTGGCCCGCACGCGCTCGGCGGCCTCACCGGCGATCTACCGATCCTCTCCGTCCTGGTGATCCGGGATCCGGAGCGGATCAAGCCGTTCGCCGAGTTCGGCGTCGTGTTCCTCCTGTTCGTGCTCGGGCTCGAGCTCTCGCCGCGCCGGCTTTGGGAGCTCCGCCGCTACGTCTTCGGCCTCGGCTCGGCGCAGGTGCTCGGCGCCGCGGCGGCGACCGGCCTTACGGCCTTTCTGCTCGGCCTGCCCGCGGTCGCCGCGCTCGTCGTGGCGCTCGCGCTGTCGCTCTCCTCGACGGCGATCGTGATGCAGGTGCTCGTGGAAGAGCGCCGGCTCGCCACGGGCACCGGGCGCATCAGCCTCTCCGTCCTCCTGATGCAGGACCTCGCGGTCGTGCCGATTCTGGTGATCGTCGGCCTGCTCGGCTTCGGCGCGTCGGAGACGGCGGGCGGCGCGGCGGCGGCGCTCGCCTGGGCGGGCGCCAAGGCCGTGCTCGCGATCGGGATCATCGTCCTCGTCGGCCGGTTCGTGCTGCGGCCTCTCGTCGCCCAGGCGGCACGTTCTGGCAGCCGCGAGCTCATCATGGCGATGACGATGCTCGCCGTGGTGGGCTTCGCGGTCGGAACGGAGGCGGCGGGCCTGTCGCTCGCGCTCGGCGCGTTCCTTGCCGGCGCGCTCCTCGCGGAGACCGAATTCCAGCACCAGATCGAGGTCGACATCGATCCCTTCAAGGGCCTGCTGCTCGGCCTCTTCTTCATGAGCGTGGGGATGGGGGTCGATCTCCTCTATCTCTGGCAGCAGATCCACCTCCTTCTCCTCGCGCTCGCCGCGCTCCTCGCCATCAAGGCGCTGATCCTTTTCGCCGCCGCGCGGCTTTTCGGGATTGCGCCGGCGGTCGCGCTCGAGGTCGCGCTCCTCCTCGGCGGTGCCGGCGAGTTCGCCTTCGTGGTCGTGCGCGTGGCGCAGTCGAACGGCGCGGCCGGCGGCGAACTGGCCCAGTTTGTCACGATCCTCGTGTCGCTCTCGATGCTCGTCACGCCGCTTCTCGGCCGTCTCGGCCGGCTGCTCGCAACACGTCTCCAGCGGAGGCAGGACGAGGCCGCCGCGGCGGGTCCGGACCTGTCGGGCACCTTGGACCATGTCGTCGTCGGCGGTTTCGGCCGGGTCGGCCAGATGATCGCCCGCATCCTGGAGCGGGAGGGCGTGCCCGTCGTGGCCATCGACACGAATGCGGAGCTCTGCGGCGAACACATGCGCGCGGGGCGGGCCGTCTTTCTCGGAGACGCGGCGCGGCCGGAAATGCTCGAGCGCACCGGTGCCGACAGGGCGCGTGCCTTCATCGTCACGGTCGATGCGCCGGCCGCGGCCGAGCGGATGGTACGGTCGATCCGGCGCCGGCGTCCGGATGCGCCGGTCTTCGCCCGGGCGCGCGACCAAGAGCATGCGCGCGCGCTCGCCGATCTCGGCGCGATCGTGATCCCGGAGGCGCTGGAAGGAAGCCTGCAGCTCGCCGGCCGCGTGCTCGAGGGCCTGGGCGTTCCGGATGACGAGGTGCTGAGGCGGCTCGACGAGGAGCGCAGCCGGCAGGCCGCGCTCCTGGAGCCGGAAACCGTGTGATCGGAAGGTCCGGGACGCGGGCGGTCGGTCCGCGTCCCGGAATCGGTCAGGCCATCGCCTTCTGGAGGTTCTCGTCGATCCTGTCGAGGAAGCCGGTGGTGGAGAGCCATTGCTGGTCGGGGCCGACGAGGACGGCGAGGTCCTTCGTCATCGCGCCCGATTCGATCGTGTCCACCGTCACCTTCTCGAGCGTCTCGGCGAAGCGCTTCAGCTCGGCATTGTCGTCGAGCTTGGCGCGATGGGCGAGCCCGCGGGTCCAGGCGAAGATCGAGGCGGTCGAGTTCGTCGACGTCTCCTTGCCCTGCTGGTGCAGGCGGTAATGGCGGGTGACCGTGCCGTGCGCGGCCTCGGCCTCGACGGTCTTGCCGTCCGGCGTCATCAGGACCGAGGTCATCAAGCCGAGCGAGCCGAAGCCCTGGGCGACCGTGTCGGACTGGACGTCGCCGTCATAGTTCTTGCACGCCCAGACATAGCCGCCCGACCATTTCAGCGCCGCCGCCACCATGTCGTCGATGAGCCGGTGCTCGTAGGTGAGGCCGGCCTTCTCGAACTCCGACTTGAACTCGCTGTCGTAGACCTCCTGGAAGATGTCCTTGAAGCGGCCGTCATAGACCTTGAGGATCGTGTTCTTCGTGGAGAGGTAGACCGGATAGCCGCGCATCAGGCCGTAATTCATCGAGGCGCGGGCGAAGTCGCGGATCGAATCCTCGAGGTTGTACATCGAAAGCGCGACGCCCGGTCCGGGGAACTTGAACACCTCGTGCTCGATCACCTTGCCGTCCTCGCCCTCGAACCGGACCGTCAGGCGGCCCTTGCCGGGAATGAGCATGTCGGTGGCGCGGTACTGGTCGCCATAGGCGTGGCGGCCGATGATGATCGGCTTCGTCCAGCCCGGCACGAGGCGCGGCACGTTCCGGCAGATGATCGGCTCGCGGAAGATGACGCCGCCCAGGATGTTGCGGATGGTGCCGTTCGGCGAACGGTACATCTTCTTGAGGCCGAATTCCTTCACCCGGCCCTCGTCGGGCGTGATCGTGGCGCACTTCACGCCGACGCCGTGCTTGCGGATCGCCTCGGCGGCGTCGATCGTGATCTGGTCGTCGGTCTCGTCCCGCTTCTCGATGCTGAGATCGTAGTAGAGGAGATCGATGTCGAGATAAGGGTGGATCAGCTTGTCCTTGATCGCCTGCCAGATGATCCGGGTCATCTCGTCGCCGTCGAGCTCGACCACCGGGTTCGCGACTTTGATCTTCGCCATCAATCAGCCTTTCACGAAAGCGGGTGCCGGCACCGCGCGCGGGAGGGGAAGGGAACGTCGCGCCCCTATAGCAAAGCGCCCCGATGCCGCCAACCGCTGTATACAGCGTCCGCATGCCGGCTGGACAGAAGCGGGCGATCGGGGGAAGAGAGCGGCCGCGCGGCCGGTTCATGCTCGAAGGGCCGCGGGTGAGGAGCGGCCGGTCGACGTGCAGCAGAAGCCTTCGAACGAGGCCGGGCCGGGCCCGGCGATCATCCTGGTCGAGGCCCAGCTCGGCGAGAATATCGGGGCGGCGGCGCGCGCCATGGCCAATTTCGGCCTTGCCGATCTCCGTCTCGTCGCGCCCCGGGACGGCTGGCCGAACGAGAAGGCGCGCGCGGCGGCGAGCCGGGCCGATCACGTCATCGACGCGGCGAAGCTGTTCGCCACGACCGAGGAGGCGGTCGCGGATCTCGCTTACGTCTACGCGACGACGGCCCGCAACCGCGGCCTGCCCAAGCCGGTGGTCGGTCCCCGTGCGGCGGCTGCGGCGCTGCGCGGCCGGTCGTCGGCAGGGCAGGCGACGGGCATCCTGTTCGGGCGCGAGCGCTGGGGCCTCACCAACGAGGAGATCGCGCTCGCGGATGCGATCGTGACCTTCCCGGTCGACCCGGCCTTCGCCTCCCTCAACATCGCCCAGGCGGTGCTGCTGATGAGCTACGAATGGATGAGCGCCGGCCTCGACGGACGGATCACCGCCCGCGCGCCGGTCGCGGCGTTCGATGCCACGCCCGCGCCCAAGGCGCAGCTCATCGGGCTGATGGAGCATCTCGAGGCGGCGCTCGACGAGGCCGGCTATTTCCGGACCGCGGACAAGCGGCCGACCATGGTTGCGAACCTCCGCGCGATCCTGCAGCGGGCAGGCTTCACGGAACCGGAGATCAAGGTGCTGAGGGGCGTCGTCGCGGCCCTCGAACGCCGGCACGAGAAGCGACGGCGCGCGGACGAGAATGACTGAGGCGAAGCCGGTCATCGTCTTCGATTCCGGGGTCGGCGGGCTTTCCGTCCACCGCGCGATCCGCGAGCGGCTGCCGGACCTCCCGGTGCTCTACGTGGCCGACGACGCCGCCTTTCCCTATGGCGACTGGGAGGAGGGCGCCCTGGTCGACCATGTGGTCGCGCTCATGGCGGATCTCGTCGCGGCCCACGATCCGGCGGCCGTGGTGATCGCCTGCAACACGGCGTCGACCCTCGTGCTGCCGCCGCTGCGCGCACGCTTCGATATCCCCTTCGTCGGCACGGTGCCGGCGGTGAAGCCCGCCGCCGAACGCACCCGGACCGGGGTGATCGCGGTGCTCGCGACGCCCGGGACGATGCGGCGCGACTATACGCGCGAGCTCATCAGGACCTATGCCAAGGACTGCCACGTGCGCCTCGTCGGCGCCCCCGATCTCGCCGCGATCGCGGAAGCGCACATGCGCGGCGAGCCGGTCGACGAAGCGGCCGTGCGGGCCCAGATCGAGCCCTGCTTCATCGAGGTCGACGGCGCCCGGACCGACATCGTGGTGCTCGGATGCACGCACTACCCGTTCCTGCGGACGATCTTCGAGCGCGTGGCGCCGTGGCCGGTCACCTGGATCGATCCGGCCGCGGCCATCGCGCGCCGGCTGGAGGCCGTCCTCGGTGCCGGCCGCGAGGGCGGGACCGCGCCTTCCTTCGCCGTCTTCACCAGCGGGCGCCGGCCGCCGCCGCGCCTGGAGCGCGTCCTCGCGAGGCTCGGGCTCCCGGTGGGGAATTTGACAGGGGCGGCGAGAACCCCTAAGTGAGCCCGGTCGCGCCTTGAGCGCAGACGCACCCGTGGGATTTTTGCCTGTTTGCGGGCACCGCCTTCCGAGGCGGCGGCGAGCTCTCGCCGGTTCCCTGTCGGCCGCAGCCGCGGCAGAGGATGGGCGCGTTTCGACACGCACGAAACGGTAAGGAAGAGAATGAGCAAGCGCAGTTCGGCGAAGTACAAGCTCGATCGCCGCATGGGCCAGAATGTCTGGGGCCGCCCGAAGAGCCCCGTCAACAAGCGCGAATACGGTCCCGGCCAGCATGGCCAGCGCCGCAAGCAGAAGCTCTCCGACTTCGGCACGCAGCTGCGCGCCAAGCAGAAGCTGAAGGGCTATTACGCGAACATCTCCGAGAAGCAGTTCCGCAAGGTCTACGACGAGGCGTCGCGGATGAAGGGCGACACGTCGGAGAACCTGATCGGCCTGCTCGAATCGCGCCTCGACGCGATCGTCTACCGCGCGAAGTTCGTGCCGACGCCGTTTGCCGCGCGCCAGTTCGTCAATCACGGCCATGTCCGCGTCAACGGCCGCAAGGTCAACATTCCGAGCTATCGCTGCAAGGTCGGCGACGTGGTCGAGGTGCGCCAGCGCTCGAAGCAGCTCACCATGGTGCTCGAGGCGGTCGACCTCGCGGAGCGCGACGTTCCGGACTATATCGAGACGGATCATTCCAAGATGACCGCCCGCTATGCCCGCGTGCCGGCGTTCAGCGACGTCCCCTATCCCGTCCTGATGGAGCCGAACCTGGTCGTCGAGTTCTACTCGCGCTGATCGGGCCTCCGGCCAATCGATCGAGGCCGCCCCCGGGCGGCCTTTTTCGTTGGCCTTGGCGCGGTCGGACGGTTCTGTCATAGCGGTCCGATGTCGACCGGAGCGAGCCTCGAAGCGGAAGATCGCGATCCCGGCGGGGAGGGCGCGCCGCCGCTCTTCCGCCATGCGCCGGAGGGCGTCGAGTTCGGCAAGCTGCGCAAGCGGCTGATGCGCGAGATGCGCGAGACGCTGGCACGCTACGCGATGGTCGAGCCCGGCGCGCGCTGGCTCGTCTGCCTGTCGGGCGGCAAGGATTCCTGGTCGCTGCTCGCGCTCCTCCTCGATCTCGAATGGCGGGGGCTGCTGCCGGTCGATCTCCTCGCCTGCAATCTCGACCAGGCGCAGCCCGGCTTCCCGGCCCGCGTCCTGCCGGACTTTCTATCGGCGCACGGCATTCCGCATCGGATCGAGCGGCGCGACACCTATTCGGTCGTGACCCGAACCGTCCCCGAGGGCCGCACCTATTGCTCGCTCTGCTCGCGGCTGCGGCGCGGGCATCTCTATCGGATTGCGCGGGAGGAAGGCTGCAGCGCGATCGTGCTCGGCCATCACCGCGAGGATGTGCTCGAGACGTTCCTGATGAACCTGCTGCACGGAGCGCGGCTCGCAGCGATGCCGCCGAAGCTCCGGAACGACGAGGGCGATCTCCTTGTGCTGCGGCCGCTCGCGCTCTCCGCCGAGGCCGATCTCGCGCGCTTCGCCGAGGCGCTCCGGTTCCCGATCATCCCGTGCGACCTCTGCGGCTCGCAGGAGGGGATGGAGCGCGCCCGCGTGAAGGCGATGCTCGAGGACTGGGAGCGCGCCAGGCCGGGCACCAAGCGCAACATGGTCCGGGCGCTCGCCAATGCGCGCCCGTCCCACCTCCTCGATCCGTCGCTGTTCGATTTTGCCGGCCTCGCAGCCGAGGCGCGTGCACCGGAGGCGGCCGAATAGGCGGCGCAGGGGGAGGATCGAGAGGACGCCGACGGCGTCCAGGGCGCCCAGCGCGAGCGTGGAGCGGCGGAACCGTAGGCCCTGCCGCGCGCGGCGTCAGGCGGCGTTCTGGACGCCCTTCTCCTCGAACAGGCCCTGCAGTTCGCCGGCCTGGAACATCTCGCGGATGATGTCGGCCCCGCCAACGAATTCGCCCTTCACGTAGAGCTGCGGGATGGTCGGCCAGTTGCTGTATTCCTTGATGCCCTGGCGCAGATCGTCCGATTCCAGCACGTTCACGCCCGCATAGGGCACGCCGAGATAATCGAGGATCTGGACCACCTGTCCGGAGAAGCCGCACTGCGGAAAGGAGGGCGTGCCCTTCATGAAGAGCACGATGTCGTTCGCCTTCACCTGGGCGTCGATCCAGTCGTGGATGGGGGTGCTCAATCTCTGCTCCTGATCACGCGGGCGGGGGCGGCCGCCTCAGTCCGGGGCGCTCGTCTGCAGCGCAAGCGCGTGCAGGACTCCGCCCATATTTCCCTTCAAGGCCTCATACACCATCTGGTGCTGCTGGACACGGCTCTTGCCGCGGAACTGCTCGGAGACGACCTCGGCGGCATAATGGTCGCCGTCCGCAGCGAGCTCCCGGATCCGCACGTGCGCATCCGGCAGCGCTTCCCGGATCAGACGCTCGATGTCCCTGGCGCTCATCGGCATGAGAGGTTCCTCGCAGACGCTCCGGCGTCGGACTCGCGAACGCCGGCGCACTCCAATGTGGGCGCCTCGCTGCGCCGCGTCAATTGCATGCGCGCGCGGAGCGCGTGCAGGCGCGGGCTCTGCACGCGGCCGCGCGGCTGCGGCACGGCGGCGCCCCGGAGCGCGGGCGCCTAGTCGGTAAGCGCGTCGGGCGCATCCATGAAGGCGGGAAACCAGCCCTCGTGCGCGGCGCGGAGATCCGAGAGAGACACCGCCTCGCCGCCGACCCGGAGTTCGGCGCGGCCGCTCACGCGCCCGATGCGGCAGGCCGCCACCCCTGCGGCCGCGGCCGCCTCGAGCACCGGCGCCGCCTCGTCGGTGCGGAGGGTTACCAGATACCGCCCCTGATCCTCGCCGAACAGGGCGGCCGCCGCCGGTCCGCGCGGCTCGGCGAGTTCGGCGCCGAGGCCGGCGGCGAGCGCCATCTCCGCGACGGCGACGAGGAGGCCGCCGTCGGAAAGGTCGTGCGCGGCGGTCGCGCGCCGGGTGCGGATCAGGTCGCGGACGAAGTCGCCGTTCCGCTTCTCCGCGTCGAGGTCGACGGGCGGCGGCGGACCCTCCTCGCGGCCGGCGATCTCCCGGAGCCAGACGGACTGGCCGAGATGGGTTCCCCACGCCCCGGCCGGCGCGCCGATCAGCAGGATCTCGTCGCCCGCCTGCGCGAAGGTGAGGGCGGCGGCGAGGCGCCAGTCCGGCAGAAGCCCGACGCCCGCAATCGCCGGCGTCGGCAGGATCGCCTCGCCCTGCGTCTCGTTGTAGAGCGACACGTTGCCGGAGACGATCGGAAAGGCGAGGCGGCGGCAGGCCTCGCCGATGCCCTCCACCGCCCGGACGAACTGGCCCATGATCTCGGGCTTCTCGGGATTGCCGAAATTCAAATTGTCGGTCACCGCGAGCGGGTCGGCGCCGGCGGCGGTGAGATTGCGCCAGCATTCGGCCACCGCCTGCATGCCGCCCTGATAGGGATCCGCCTCGACATAGCGCGGCGTGACGTCGACGGAGAGCGCGAGCGCCTTCTCCGTTCCCTCGACGCGGACCACCGCCGCGTCGCCGCCGGGCTTGCGCACGGTGTTGCCCTGGACGAGGTGGTCGTACTGCTCCCAGACCCAGCGGCGGGAGGAGAGGTCCGGCGAGCCGAGAAGCCTCGGCAGCGCCTCCGTCCAGGACGTGCCGGGAAGGCCGGCGGGGCCGAGCGGCGGCAGCGGAGCCGGCGCGCGCCAGGGCCGGTCGTATTGCGGCGCCTCGTTGCCGAGCTCCTTGATCGGCAGGTCCGCCATCACCGCGCCGTGGCGAAGCACGCGGAAGCGCAGGTCGTCGGTGGTGCGGCCGACCTCCGCGAAATCGAGGCCCCACTTCCTGAAGATCGCCTCGGCCTCGGCGCGCTTCTCCGGCCTCAGCACCATGAGCATGCGCTCCTGGCTTTCCGAGAGCATCATCTCGTAGGCCGTCATGCCCTCCTCCCGCGTCGGCACGCGGTCGAGGTCGAGCTCGATGCCGAGATCGCCCTTGGCGCCCATCTCGACGGCGGAGGAGGTGAGCCCGGCGGCGCCCATGTCCTGAATCGCGACCACCGCGCCGGAGGCCATCAGCTCGAGGCAGGCCTCGAGCAGCCGCTTCTCGGTGAAGGGATCGCCGACCTGCACGGTCGGGCGCTTCTCCTCGATCCGTTCGTCGAACTCGGCGGAGGCCATCGTCGCGCCGCCGACGCCGTCGCGGCCGGTCTTCGCCCCGAGATAAACGACGGGGAGCCCGACGCCCTTCGCCTTCGAGTAGAAGATGCCGTCGCTCCTGGCGATGCCGAGGGCGAAGGCATTGACGAGACAGTTGCCGTTGAAGCGGCGGTGGAAGTTCACCTCGCCGCCCACGGTCGGGACCCCGAAGGAATTGCCGTAGCCGCCTATGCCGGCGACCACGCCCGCGACGAGGTGGCGGGTGCGGGGATGCGACGGCTCGCCGAAGCGCAGCGCGTTGAGCGCGGCGACCGGCCGCGCGCCCATGGTGAAGACGTCGCGCAGGATGCCGCCCACGCCGGTCGCCGCGCCCTGGTACGGCTCGATGTAGGAGGGATGATTGTGGCTCTCCATCTTGAAGACGGCGACGAGCCCGTCCCCGATGTCGACCACGCCGGCATTCTCGCCGGGACCCTGGACGACGACCGCGCCCGTGGTCGGCAGCGTCCGCAGCCATCGCTTGGAGGACTTGTAGGAGCAGTGCTCGTTCCACATGGCCGAGAAGATGCCGAGCTCGGTGAGGCTCGGTTCGCGCCCGATCAGGCCGAGAATCCGCTCGTATTCGTCGGGCTTGAGCCCGTGCTCGGCGACGAGCGCGGGGGTGATGGCAATGTCGTCGGTCATGTGAGGCGGGACGTCCTTGGTTCCCCCGTTCCATAAGGGCGGAACAGCCGGCTGCAAAGCCTCGCCCGGCCATCGGCGGCAGCCTTGATGTTCCCGCAGGAAACACGGAACCGACCGCGCCCGCGAGCTTCCCGCCTTTCGGCTCAATTGTAGCTGTCGTAGGCGGAGGGGCCCTGGTCGACCAGCCGGCGCAAGATCCGGAAGCCGGTGGCGAGATGGTCGAAGGCGGGGACGGTCGAGAACCCGACGCGGACGCCGTGATAGGCAATGTCCGAGCGGGCGGGCTTGTATTCGTCCTCCTCGTCGATGAGGATGCCTTCCGCTGCCGCGGCGTTCTTGAACGTGCCGGAAAGCCAGGGCTCCGGGAGCGTCAGCCAGAGGAAGGGCGCCGCGTCGTGGAGGCGCACGTCGAGCCCCGCGAAGGTTTCGCGCGCGAGCGCGACGCGGCGCGCGATGTCCGCCCGGGTCGCGGCGGCGAGCTCGAAGGCGAGGCCGGAATTCACGAGCCGCGCCACCAGCTCCGACATCAGGAAGGGCTTTCCGCCCGTGATCATCTTGTGGGCCATGGTCACCCGGCCGGCGAAGTTCGGCGGGCACGCGACCCAGCCGCCGCGCAGGCCGGCGGCGACCGCCTTCGACAGGCTGCCGACATGGAAGACGCGCTCGGGTGCAATCGATGCAATCGGCGGCACGCCGTCCTGGAGCAGCACCCCATAGACGGCGTCCTCGATGATCCAGAGCTGATGCCGCCGGGCGATCTCCGCGATCGCGCGGCGGCGCTCTTCCCCCATCATGGCGAGCGTCGGGTTCTGCGGCGCCGGCATCAGGAAGAGGACCTTCGGATGCTGCTGGGCGCAGACCCGTTCGAGATCGTCCGGCACGACGCCCTCCGCATCGGCGGCGACGAGGCTCGCGCGCCGCCCGGAGAGCGCGGCGCTCCGCGCGATCGAGGCGTAGGTCAGCGGCTCGAAGGCGATCCTGTCGCCCGGCATCGTCGTCGCCGCGATCACCGACATGATCGCCGCATGCGCGCCCTGGCTCGGGACGATGCTCGCCGGGTCCGGATGCCAGCCGTCGCGCCCGAGCCAGCGCGCCCCCGCCTCGAGCCAGGCGGTCGGGATCGTGCGGATGTAGGAGGTCACGCCGTCCGGCGCCTCCCGGCAGATCTCGGCGCTGATCCGCTCGAGCACCGGCGCGACCCCGATCTCGGGCGCGGCGGTGCTGTCGAGGCGAAGCGCCGGTTGCGGGCCCGCATGGCCCGGCGCGATCGCCGGCATCTCCGGCGCCGACGCGGCGGCCGCGGGGAAGTCCGGCGTGCGGCGCTGCCTGACATAGGTGCCGCGGCCCACTTCGCCGCTCACCAGCCCGCGCTCATGGGCGAGCGCATAGGCGCGGCTGACGGTCCCGATCGTCACCCCGAGGTCGAAAGCCAGGTTGCGCTGCGGCGGCAGCTTCGCCCCGGCCGTCAGCCGGCCGCTGTCGATGTCGCGCTCGATGAGGTCGGCCAGGCGCACATAGAGCGGACCCGTTCCGGCGGATAGGTCGGGACACCAAGTTGTCATGGTGACAATTATCTAGCTTGCCCCGAATGCCGAGTCAATGCATGAGGAAGCACCCGACAATATAGATGATCAGGCCGGGCCGATGGTTACAATAGATACATTCCGGATCGCAAAGATCGCAGAAGCCTTCCTGCCCGGCCGGGCGGCCGGTTGGCGTGGAGTCGCCGCGATGGTCTCGGAGGGTCTGGCGACCATGGCCGCGAAGCGCCGCAGTCGGCGCGCGCTCCTGGCCCTTACGGACGACCAGCTGAAGGATATCGGGCTGTCGCGGGCCGATGCCCACCGGGAGGGACTGCGTCCGTTCTGGGACTGAGGTCAGGCGACGGCCGGCGTTCCCGCGGCGCTCAGAGGCGCTTCAGGCAGGCTCCGGCCTCTTGGGCGGCGCTGCGTGCCGAGTTCCGCGGAATCCGGCCGCCCTTCACGAGGCCGGTCGCGGCCTGCCTGATGGTCCCGACGAGATCCCCGCCGGCGGCGACGCCCGGATAGGCCTCCTCGTAGATCAGCCTCGCGTCGGGCGAGAGCCCGTTCGCGCAGGCGCCCGCCGCGGCCTTGTCCGCGAGGGCCGGGACGGGCGTGGTTGCCGCCGCGATGAGCGCGAGGGCGAGGACCATTCGATGCGGCATCGGCTCCCCCTGGCCGAACGGCGAAATCAGCAGCCCGCGGTGCCCGCGGACCAGCGGGCGACGTCGGCCTGGATGCGCGCGCCCTGCGGCCCCGCCAGAAGCGGGCCGAAGAGCTTCACGTCCGTGCCGTAGCCGGCCTGCGTGGATTCGACGACGAGCTTCGGAAGCCCGGTCGGGTCGTTGGCCGGCACGACGAGCACGCGGGCGCGCCCGCTGTCGATCTCGGGCGTGTAGGCGTAGCCGGCGAAGGACGCGCGGTCGGCGCCGAACCAGCAGGCACGGACCTGCTCGCTCACATGCTCCGAGACGGCGATGGGATTGCCGCTCGCGCGGTAGAGGATGTAGTCGCGCTGCGGCGCCGGGCTCGGCGTGCAGCCGGCGAGGAGGGCGGCCGCGATGAGCGCCGCGGCGCTCGCGGGTCCGAAGCGGAGCTCGCAGGGCTTCACGCGGCCATCTCCCCGATCCCGGCGATGCTCCGGAAGAGGCCGAGCCCGTCGAGCGCGCCATGCGCCTCGTCGGTCATGTCCTCCGGGTGGGGCATCATCCCGAGCACGTTGCCGCGCTCGCTGAGGATGCCGGCGATATCCCGGCGCGAGCCGTTGGGATTGGTCCCCTCGGCGTAGCGGAAGGCGATGCGGCCTTCGCCCTCCAGCCGGTCGAGCGTCGCCTCGTCGGCGAAATAGTTGCCGTCATGGTGCGCGACGGGGCAGCGGATGATCTGGCGCGGACGGTAGGCATGCGTGAACGGCGTCTGGGTGTTCGCGATCTCGAGCTTCACCTCGCGGCAGACGAATTTCAGCGAGGCGTTGCGCATCAGCACGCCGGGGAGGAGCCCTACCTCGCAGAGCGACTGGAAACCGTTGCAGACGCCGAGCACGAGCACGCCCTCGTTCGCCCGCTTCACGACCTCGGCCATCACCGGCGAGCGTGCCGCGATCGCCCCGGCGCGGAGATAGTCGCCGAAGGAGAAGCCGCCCGGCAGCACGATGAGGTCGACCGCGGGGAGCGTTGTCTCGGCGTGCCAGACGATCGCAGGATCGCGGCCGGAGGCGCGCTTCAGCGCGGCGGCCATGTCGCGCTCGCGGTTGGTGCCCGGGAAGAGGATGATGGCGGATCTCATGCTGTCTCCGGTTCCGTGTCGATCGGCCGCGTCGTCATATCCGCCTGCGGGGCGGCAATATGCCCGCGGAGGCCGCGTGGGCACTCCGCCACCCGCTTTCGGAGCCCCTCCGGCCGCGCGTGGATCGGATCCCTGGTGACCTCGGCCATGCGGGTCAGCCCCGGTCCGAACCGAATTCCACCCGGTAGTTCTCGATCACGGTGTTGGCGAGGAGCTTCTCGCACATCGCCTTCAGTTCGGTCTCGGCATCGGCGCCGTCGGCGAGCTCGATGTCGAAGACCTTGCCCTGGCGGACGGATTGCACGCCCGCGAAGCCGAGCGCGCCGAGCGCGCCCTGGATCGCCTGGCCCTGCGGGTCGAGCACCCCGGACTTCAGGGTGACGAAGACGCGCGCCCTCATGCCCGGCTTACTGGACCAGGACCGGGCCGGAGCCCGTCACGCGCTCGTTGGCATTGATGAGGCCGAGCCGGCGCGCCACCTCCTGGTAGGCTTCCAGCATGCCGCCCATGTCGCGGCGGAAGCGGTCCTTGTCGAGCTTGTTGTTGGTCTCGATGTCCCAGAGCCGGCACGAATCGGGCGAGATCTCGTCGGCGACGACGATCCGCATGAGATCGTTCTCCCACAGCCGGCCGCATTCCATCTTGAAATCGACCAGGCGGATGCCGACGCCGAGGAAGAGGCCGGACAGGAAGTCGTTCACGCGGATCGCGAGCGACATCATGTCGTCGATCTCCTGCGGGCTCGCCCAGCCGAAGGCCGTGATGTGCTCCTCGGAGACCATCGGATCGCCGAGCTCGTCGTTCTTGTAGTAGAACTCGATGATCGAGCGCGGCAGCGGCGTGCCCTCCTCGATGCCGAGGCGCTGCGACAGCGAGCCGGCCGCGACGTTCCGCACCACCATCTCGAGCGGGATGATCTCCACCTCGCGGATCAGCTGCTCGCGCATGTTGAGCGCGCGGATGAAGTGGGTCGGAATCCCCATCGCGTTGAGATGGTTGAAGATGTACTCCGAGATCCGGTTGTTCAGCACGCCCTTGCCGTCGACGATCTCGTGCTTCTTGGCGTTGAAGGCGGTCGCATCGTCCTTGAAGTGCTGGATCAGGGTGCCCGGCTCCGGACCCTCGTAAAGGATCTTGGCCTTGCCTTCGTAGATTCGGCGGCGACGGGTCATAGGAGTCTTCGGAGTGAATCGGTGGATCATGAGCCCAAGGGTCTATATCAGGCCGCGGCCGTCGAGCGACCCTCGCGCGGCCGGAACCTAGCGGAAAGCCCGCTCCGTTACAATCTAAACGCCAACGCGCCGAATCCGGCGGCGTTGCGCGCCAACAAAGGCGCCGCTAAGGAACGGCCGACAGCGGGCGAGGAGTATGTGATGACGACGTTCGAGGATCGCAAGGACGCCTACGAGGCGAAGTTTGCGCGCGACGAGGAACTGCGCTTCAAGGCAACCGCCCGCCGCAACAGGCTGCTCGGGGTCTGGGCGGCCGAGAAGCTCGGCCGGACGGGCGACGACGCGCAGGCCTATGCGCGCGAGGTCGTGCGCTCGGACGTCTCCGAGCCGGGCGATCAGGACGTCTTCCGCAAGATCCGCGCGGATTTCGATGCCGCCGGCGTCACCTGCTCGGATCACCAGCTGCGCCGGACCATGGACGAACTGCTCGCCACCGCCGTGGAGCAGATCGAGAAGGAAGGCTGATCGCGGCCCGCCGGCCGCCGAATTCGCCGACGCCGGCGCGTCTTTCGACGTGCCGGCGTTTTTGCGTGCCCGGTTCGCTATCGGTGCTACTGGTTCGGCTGGGCGGGCGTGCCGCCGCCCGGCACGTCGGCCGCGTTCGGCTCGGCGGTCATCCCGCCCGGCGCGGCGCCGCCGGTCTCGGAATCGTTGTCGATCACGTTGTTGTCGCCGGGGCTGTCGGCGATCGGCGCGGGCGGGGCGCTCGCCTCGTCGCTGCCCAGCTCGAAGATGCCCGCGAAGATCGCGATCAGGAAGATGATGGCGAAGGCCGCGACGCCGAGCAGGATCGCACGCCAGCCGTAGTCGCGCCGGGTCGGCGGCATCGGATGCACGCGGTCCCCGCGAATGGTCGCGTCCCCCTCCCGGAGCGCCTGGGCCGGCGCCACGCCGGTATCCGGGCTGCCGAGCAGGGGATCCGCTTCCGGCAGCTGCGCATCCGCCGGCCGCGGAAAGGTCGGATCGTTCGCGACTGCTTCCCGCTCGGCGGCGGGATCGGTGGGTCTCGTCTGTCTGGCAACAGCCATTGCGCTTCTCCCGAGCGGTTCATCGGGTAGGCAACGGCTGGATTCGGCGTTCGTTCCGCTCCGTTCCGGGGCGGCGGCGGCGTCCCCGCAGGTCAGAGATGCTGCAGGAATCGGGCGAAGACGAGGGTTCCCTCCGGCCACGGACCGTGTCCCGACACGGTGTTGATGTGCCCGGCGTCTCCGGCGTCGAGGAGGAGCGAACCCCATGCGTTCGCCATGTCTCCCGCCGTCTCGTAAAGGCAGTACGGGTCCGTCCGGCTCGCGATGACGAAGGACGGGAACGGCAGCGGATCGGTGGAAACCGTCGCGAAGCCGGAGGCCGCCTCCGGAAAGGCGGCGCCCGCGGGGTCCGGCGGCGCGACGAGGAAAGCGCCGCGGACGACGCCGCGGAGATGCCTTGCCGCGTTGACGCAGACGAGCACGCCGAGGCTGTGCGCCACGATGACGACCGGCCGTTCCGCGCTCTTCGCCTGGGCGATCAGGGCCGCCGGCCACTCGACCGGGTCGGGCCGTTCCCAGTCGGTCTGTTCGACCCGCCGGGCGGTGGAGAGGTTCCGCTCCCACCGGCTCTGCCAGTGATCGGGACCGGAACCCCCGAGGCCCGGCACGATCAGGATGTCCGCTTCGGATGCCTTCATTCGGCCTCGACCCCGAAGACGCGCCGGAAGATCGTGTCGACGTGCTTCGTATGATAGGCGAGATCGAACTGGTCGCGGATATCCTCTTCCGAAAGCGCGGCGTGCACGTCCTGGTCGGCGAGGAGCTCGGTCAGGAAGTCGGCGCCCTCCGTCCAGACCTTCATCGCGTTGCGCTGCACCAGCCGGTAGGCGTCCTCGCGCGATACGCCGGCCTGCGTCAGCGCCAGCAGCACGCGCTGCGAGTTCACCAGGCCGCCGAGGCGGTCGAGGTTCTGCTGCATGCGTTCGGGATGGACCACCAGCCGGTCGATGACGCCGGTCATCCTGGCGAGCGCGAAATCGAGCGTTATCGTGGCGTCCGGCCCGATCATCCGCTCCACGGAGGAATGTGAGATGTCGCGCTCGTGCCAGAGCGCCACGTTCTCCATCGCGGGAGGCGCGTAGGCGCGGACCATGCGGGCGAGCCCGGTGAGGTTCTCCGAGAGCACCGGGTTGCGCTTGTGCGGCATGGCCGAGGAGCCCTTCTGCCCCGGCGAGAAATATTCCTCCGCCTCGAGCACCTCGGTGCGCTGCAGGTGCCGCACCTCGGTGGCGAGCCGCTCGAGCGAGGAGGCGATCACGGCGAGCGTGGCGAAGAACATCGCATGGCGGTCGCGCGGGATGACCTGGGTCGAGATCGGCTCGGGATGCAGGCCCATGGCGCGGGCCACATGTTCCTCGACGCGGGGATCGATGTTGGCAAACGTGCCGACTGCGCCGGAAATCGCGCAGGTGGCGATCTCCTCGCGCGCGGCATGGAGGCGCCGGCGCGCGCGCGCGAACTCGGCATAGGCCTGCGCGAGCTTCAGGCCGAAGGTGGTCGGCTCGGCATGGATGCCGTGGGACCGGCCGACCGTCGGGGTGGTCTTGTACTCGAACGCCCGCCGCTTGAGCGCCGCGAGCAGCGCGTCGAGGTCGGCGAGGAGGATGTTGGCGGCGCGGACGAGCTGCACGCTGAGGCAGGTGTCGAGCACGTCCGACGAGGTCATGCCCTGGTGCACGAAGCGCGCTTCCGGACCGACGATCTCCGCGAGATGGGTCAGGAAGGCGATGACGTCGTGCTTCACCTCGCGCTCGATCGCGTCGATCCGGTCGATGTCGAAGGTGGCGGCGCCGCCCTTCGCCCAGACCGTCTCGGCGGCCGCCTTCGGCACGAGGCCGAGCGCCACCATCGCGTCGAGGGCGTGCGCCTCGATCTCGAACCAGATGCGATAGCGCGTCTCCGGCGACCATATCGCGGCCATTTCGGGCCGGCTGTAGCGTGGGATCATGTGTCGACCTTCTCCGAAGGCGTTGCCGTACCAGACCGTGGCGGTCCGGTTCAACGCGCGGAACGCATCAGAAGATATGCGAAGAGGAATGTGAGCGGCACGCCGGCCGGCAGGAGCAGCCAGCCCATGACGGTGAGATAGGCGTAGATGGCGCTCGCCGCCTGGATGAGCGTCCAGAAGGCGAGATGCCCGGGCTCGAGGCTCCACGGTATGTCGCCCCAGCCGATATCCTCGAGGAAGAGAAGAAAGCAGGTGAGCGCGGAGGTCCCGCCGAAGAGCCCCAGAAGCGCTGCCGCCAGCCGCGCGGAGGCGGCGCGGCGCCGCAGCAGGCCGAGCACCGCGCCGGTCAGCAGCCCGGCGAGCGTCGCGCCGACGAGAAGGAACGTGCAGGCGAGCGCGAACCGCTCGCTGGCGGGCCTGCCGATCTGCAGCCATGGCACGGCGAAGGACGCCGTCATGGCGAGGCCGAAGAGGAGGGCGAGTGCGAGGGAGCGGGCCACGCGGCCTCATGCCCGAATGCGCGCGCGCCGTCGAGCGCGAAGGTCGCCGGGCGGGGCGACGGGAGAACCGCTCGGGTTCAGGATTCGCGCAAGGGCAAGGCCGGCGTGTCCTTCACGGTCGCGACCACGATCCGGGACTGGACGTCCGTGACCAGCTCGTTGTCGAGAAGCTTGAACCGGAGGAATTCGTCATAGGCCTGGATGTCCCGGGTCACGACCTTGATCATGTAGTCGACGGCTCCTGTTATGCGCTCGCAGAGAAGCACTTCGGCCCATGTGTTCACCATCCGGTCGAAGGTCTCCATGTTCTGCCGGCTCGGCAGGCCGAGCTTCACGAACGCGTAGGCGACGAAGTCGAGCCCCACCGCCTGGCGGTCGACGAGGGCGACGACGGCGCGGATCGCCCCGGCCTCCTTCAGCCGCTTGATCCGCCGCCAGGCTGGTGTCTGGCTCATGCCGGCGAGGCGGGCCACCTCGTTGACGGGAAGCGACGCGTCCCGCTGCAGGACGCGCAGGATGCGGATGTCTCCGGGGTCGAGGTCGAGCGAAGCCGTCATGATCCGCCAACAGCCGACGATCGGGCGAGCATGGCGCGGATCAGGCCGTCAGGCCATAGCGTTCGCGCCAGGTGGGGGCGGGATCGCCGGGCGCCGGCGCGGCCTCGTAGACGGCGCGCGCGACCGCACGGGCGAGCGCCGCCGCCGCGCCCGCCGAAAGCTCGGTGAGGTCGCGCGCAGGGTCGCGGAGCGGAACGCGCCCGGTCGAGAGGACGAAGACCGTGTCGCCGTCCATCGGCGTGTGGACCGGGTAGATCGAAAGGGCGAGGCCGTCATGCGCGGCGGCGGCGATCCGCGTCGCCTGCGCGGGCGCGAGCGCGAGATCGGTCGCGATGACGGCGATGGTCGTGTTGCCGCCCGCGCGCGCGCCGAGCTTCGTGACGGCGGCGCCCGCATCGGCCGGCATGGGCGACGGAAGTCCGAGCCCGCCGAACTCGCCGTCGATCTCGAAGGGCGCCGCCCTGAAATGCGGCGTCGAGCCGAGCGTCGCGCGGCCGAGCGGATTGGCCGCGACGAAGGCCTGCACGGTCGCGCCGCAGGCGAGCGCGGCGGAGGCGGCGCCGAAGCCGCCCTTGAGATCGGCCGTGAAGGCGCCGGTGCCCGCGCCGACGGTGCCGAGCGTCGTCGTCGTCGCGGCCGCTTCGCAGGCCGCTGTGCCGAACGCGCGGTAGCGCGAGGGGCCGCCGCCGGCCACGGCCGTCTTGTCGCCGCCATTGGCGAGATCGAAGAGGATCGCCGCCGGCACGATCGGCACGCGCACCGGCCCGACCGCGAAGCCGCGTCCCTGGCCGGCAAGCCAGGACATCGCGCCGTCCGCCGCGGCGAGCCCGAAGGCCGACCCGCCCGACAGGACGATGGCGTCGACGCGCTCGACCGTCGCCTCGGGGCGCAGCAGGTCGGTCTCGCGCGTGCCCGGCGCGCCGCCGCCGACATGGACGCCGGCCACGGCGGGGACGTCCGGAAGGAGGACGGTCGCGCCCGATTTCAGCGCCGGGTCGCCCGCGTGTCCGATCCGCAGGCCGGAGAGGACGGGGAATGTGTGCGTCATGGCCTATCCTGAGGCGAGCGGAGGGCGGGCTTGCCGGAAAGCAAGCGCCCCGGCGCGTTGCCGCGCCGGGGCGTCGATGGTCTCGCGGCGGCGCGGCGCGCCGGTCCGGAGCCTACTTGGAGGCCTCGAGATAGTCGTACTTGCCGTCGTGCCACTTGTAGAAGACGTAGCCCGGCAGCGTCACGTCGCCCTTGTCGTCGAATTCGAGCTGGCCGAGCACGGTGTCGAACTTGCCGTCGTCGAGCGCCTTCGTGACCGCCTCGAACTCGGTCGACTTCGCCGTCTCGACCGCCTGCTTCCAGGCCTGGATCGCGGCATAGGTGTAGAGCACGTAGCCTTCCGGCTCGATGCCCTTGGCGCGGAACTTCTCGACGACCGGGGCCGCCTTCTCGTTCTTCCGCGGGTCGGGCGAGAAGGTCATCAGCGTGCCTTCGCCGGCATCGCCGGTGATCGCCCAGTACTCGTCGGTGACGAGCGCGTCGCCGGATACGAGGACCGTGTTCATGCCCTGGTCGCGCATCTGGCGGGCCATCAGGCCGGCCTCGGTGTGGTAGCCGCCGACATAGAGGACGTCGATGCCGGCCTGCTTCAGCTTGGAGACGAGCGCGGTGTAGTCCTTCTCGCCGGCCGTGTAGGATTCGACGAGGTCGGCCTTCTTGCCGGCCTTCTCCATGGCGGCCTGGGTCTCGTCGGCGAGGCCTTTGCCGTAGGCGGTCTTGTCGTTGATGATGGCGACCTTCTTGTCGGCGAAGTTCTTCGCGAGATAGGCGCCCGCGACCGCGCCCTGCTGGTCGTCGCGGCCGCAGACGCGGTAGATGCCCGGGCCCGGCCGCTCGTCGGTGAACTTCGGGTTCGTCGAGGCCGGCGAGATCTGGATGATGCCTTCCTCGGAATAGACCGCGGAGGCGGGGATCGACGAGCCGGAGCAGAAATGGCCGGCGACGAAGACGACGCCCTTGCCGGCGAACTGGTTGGCGACCGCCACCGCCTGCTTCGGGTCGCAGGCGTCGTCGCCGATCTCGAGCACCAGCTTCTCGCCGTTGACGCCGCCGGCGGCGTTGATGTCCTCCACCGCCTGCTCGGCGCCGGCCTTCATCTGCGCGCCGAACGAGGCGTACTGCCCGGTCATCGGCCCCGCTGTCGCGATCAGGATGTCCGCCCAGGCTGCGCCGGTCAGCGCGAAGGTGAGGGCGGCACTGGTCAACAGAGCTTTCTTCATGTCGTCTCCCTCTGACTTAACAAGGTCCGATGACGTGTTCCCAGCTGCGCACCGGACCGGAACGAGAAGGCCGAAATGGCCCGCCTGGGCCGCATCTAAGCTGATTTCTCCAGCGAAAGATACCGGTCCTCCGCTCCGGATGCGTGCCCATTTTCAGGCTTCCGAGGCGTTCTCGGCGGCGTGCGGCCGACCGGCGAGGAAGCCATACTGGGACGCCATCTGGCGGGCGCGCGTGACCTGCCGCCCGGCCGCCGCCGCCATGCCGAGGAACACCAGGTCGACGAGGAAATAGTAGACCCCCGTGCCGAACCCGGCGAGCGGCAGGAAGAAGGTCCCGTTGAACAGGCTGAAATGGATGAAGCGGGTGGCGATCCCCAGCAGCACGACATAGACGGCGAGCTGCCACCAGGGGGCCCAGACGCGCGCCGTCGCGCGCCCCGTCAGCCAGGCGGCGCCGCAGCCGAGCACGATCGTCACGAACACGAATTCCGAGATCGACACTTCCCAGATCGCGGTCACGGCAGGGTCCTCAATGGCGTCCGCCTTCGAGATAGGCGGCCCGGACGTCCTCGCGTGCGAGAAGTTCGCGCCCGCTCCCGGACATGGTGATCCGTCCGTTGACCATCACGTAGCCGATATCGGCGAGCCGGAGCGCATGGAAGGCGTTCTGCTCGACGAGGAAGACGGTGAGGCCCTGCTCGCGGTTGAGGTCCCGGATGACGCTGAAGATCTGCTTGACGACGAGCGGCGCCAGACCAAGCGATGGCTCGTCGAGCAGGAGGAGGCGGGGCCGGCTCATCAGCGCGCGCGCGATCGCGAGCATCTGCTGCTCGCCGCCCGAAAGCGTGCCGCCGCGCTGGTTCTGCCGCTCCTTCAGGCGCGGAAAGAGGTCGAAGACGCGCCGCAGGTCCTCGTCGAAGGTCGCGAAGCGGTTGATCGCGGCGCCCATCTGGAGGTTCTCCAGCACCGTCATGCGCGGGAAGATGCGCCGGCCCTCCGGCGACTGGGCGATCGCGCGCGACATGATCGCGTGCGTCGGCAGGGCGGTGATGTCCTCGCCGTCGAAGACGATCCGGCCCTGGCGTGCCTTCGGATTCCCGCAGATCGTCATCATGAGCGTCGACTTGCCGGCGCCGTTCGCGCCGATAAGCGCCACGATCTTGCCTTCCGGCACCGCGATGTCGACGCCGCGCAGCGCGACGATCTTGCCGTAATAGGTGTGGACGCCCTCGACGGAGAGGAGCGGGCGTTCGCCGTTCGCCGCGCTCAAATCCCGGCCTCCCGCGTCTCCAGCGCGCTCTCCACCAACTCGACCTCCTCGTCCTCGACGCCGAGATAGGCCGCGATCACCTTCGGGTCGTTGCGGACGAAATCGGCCGGGCCGTCCGAGATCTTCACGCCGTAATCGAGCACGATGACGTGGTCCGAGATCTCCATCACCACGCCCATGTCGTGCTCGATGAGGAGCACCGAGACGCCGTGCTCGGCGCGGATGAACTGCAGGAGCTCGTTGAGCTCCGCGGATTCGCGCGGGTTGAGGCCGGCGGCCGGCTCGTCGAGACAGAGGAGATGCGGGTCCGCGCACATCGCCCGCGCGATCTCGAGCCGCCGCTGCGCGCCGTAGGGCAGGTCGCCGGCCGGATCGTCGGCACGCTCGATGAGGTCGACGCGCTCCAGCCAGTAGACCGCCTTGTCGATCGCCTCCTGCTTGGCGCGGCGGTAGCCGGGCAGCATCAGGACGCCGGCGATCGTGTAGCCGGAGGCGAGCATCAGCTTGTTGTGCTGGGCGACCAGCAGGTTCTCGAGAGCCGTCATGCCGCCGAAGAGGCGGATGTTCTGGAAGGTGCGGGCGACGCGGGCGTGATGGGCGATCCCGTAATCCGGCATGCGCTCCAGCAGGAAGGCCGCGTGCCCGTCCCGGGCGAGATACTGGCGGCCCGAGCGGGTGAGGTCCTCGATGAGCCCGGTCCCGACCTTCTCGCCGTGGCGCATTACGATGCGGCCGCTGGTCGGCTTGTAGAAGCCCGTGACGCAGTTGAAGACGGTCGTCTTGCCGGCGCCGTTCGGGCCGATCAAAGCGGTGATGTCGCCGCGGCCGACATTGAACGAGAGGTCGTTGACGGCGACCAAGCCGCCGAACCGCATCATCAGGTGCTCGACGGTGAGGACGGGATCGAGATCCCAGCGGGGGCGGGCGCTCTCCATCCTCAGTGGCCCTCGCCCTGGGCGACCATGTCCGCGCCGATGAGCTTCCTCTCCTTCAGCACGGCCGACGGCTCGCGGCTGGAGATGAGCCCGCGCGGCTTCCACACCATGATGACCACCATCGCGAGGCCGAAGATCAGCATCCGGTATTGGGTCGGGTCGAAGCCCGGCCCGAATATGTCGCGCAGGAAGCCGAGATTGCGCAGGAGCTCGATGCCCCCGATCATGACCACCGAGGCGATCACCACCCCGATCTGCGAGCCGAGGCCGCCGAGCACCACGATGGCGAGGATGATCGCCGATTCCAGGAAGGTGAAGCTCTCCGGCGAGATGAAGCCCTGGCGGGTCGCGAAGAAGGAGCCGGCGATCCCGCCGAACATCGCCCCCGTGGCGAAGGCGGTGAGCTTGGTGTTCGTGGTGTTGATGCCGAGCGACCGGCAGGCGATCTCGTCCTCCCGCAGGGCCTCCCAGGCGCGGCCGATCGGCAGGCGCCGCAGCCGGAGCGTCACGAAATTGGTGAGAAGGGCGAGGCCGAGGATGATGTAGTAGAGATAGACGAAGCGGTGGATGGAATCGTAGGGGATACCGAGAAAGGCAGCCACGCCGTCCTCGCCCCGGCTGAAGTCCATTCCGAGGAAGGTCGGCTTCGGGATGCCGGAAATGCCGTTCGGGCCCCCGGTAAAGTCGTACCAGTTGAGCAGGATGATCCGGATGATCTCGCCGAAGGCGAGCGTCACGATCGCGAGATAGTCGCCCCGGAGCCTCAGCACCGGAAAGCCGAGGATCAGGCCCCAGCAGGCGGCGAGCAGCCCGGCGAGCGGCAGGCAGAGCCAGAAGCCGAGCCCGAAATTCTGCGCGATGAGCGCGAAGGAATAGGCGCCGACGGCATAGAAGGCGACGTAGCCGAGGTCGAGGAGACCCGCGAGGCCGACCACGATGTTGAGGCCCCAGCCGAGCATCACGTAGGTCAGGATCAGGATCGCGAGGTCGAGATATTGCCGGTCCCGCTGCGGAAACAGCCAGAGGATGAGGAACGGGAAGGCGAGCGCGAGGACGAGGAGGCCCGGCCCGAGGAGGCGTCCGAGCGCCGTCAGGGCGGCGGCCCAGCCGGGTGCGGCGGCGGTGACGGTGCGCGGTCGGGCGTCGCGGAAGACGAAGAGCCTGAGAAGGAGGCGCCCCGCGAAGACGATCGCTACCGCGGTCGCGAACAGCCCCCAGCGCGTGCTGAGCACGAGGCCGCCGGGTCCGATTTCGGTGCGCAGGCCGAGGAAGAAGAAGCCGAGGACCGCCGCCACCAGCGCAGCGAAGAGCGCGTCCCTGAGGGCGGCCCGCAGGCCGCCGTCGCGGCGCCGGGGCTGCTTGAACGGCGGTTCGCCGGAAACCGCGTCGCGCCGTTTCTCCTCCTCGATCTCGGCGCCGGCCGGACGGAGATCGCTGGCGTCCGCCACGCTCCCGGCCTCCGCCATCACACCTTCTCCACCTCGGGCCGGCCGAGCAGGCCGGAAGGCAGGAAGATGAGGACGATGGCGAGGATCGAGAAGGCGGCGACGTCCTTGTATTCGACGCTGAAATAGCCGGACCAGAACGTCTCGATGAGCCCGATCAGGAGGCCGCCCAGCATCGCGCCGGGAAGCGAGCCGATGCCGCCGAGGACCGCCGCCGTGAACGCCTTAACGCCGGCGAGGAAGCCGATGTAGAAGTCGATCACGCCGTAATAGAGCAGGTACATGGTGCCGGCGACGGCGGCGAGCGCGGCCCCCATCAGGAAGGTGAGCGAGATCGTCCGGTCGACGTCGACGCCGAGCAGGGACGCCATCTTGGCGTCCTGCTCGCAGGCGCGCTGGGCGCGTCCGAGCGGCGTCTTCGCGATGAGAAGGGAGAATCCCGTCATCAGCGCGACGGTCGTCACGATGATGATCATCTGCATGTAGGACAGCTGGACGACGATGCCGCCGCCCGGCCCGCCGCCCTGCAGGAGGGTGATCCCGTCGGTCACGATCGGCTGCAGCGGCTTTACGCGGGCGCCCTGGGTGACCTGGACGAAATTCTGCAGCACGATCGACATGCCGATCGCGGTGATGAGCGGCGCAAGCCGGAACGAGCCGCGGAGCGGGCGATAGGCGAGCCGCTCCACGGTCCAGCCCCAGACCGAGGTGAAGACCATCGCGATCAGCAGCACGAGCAGGATGGCGAGGATGATGATCGGCAGGCTCGACGCCGCCGTCACGCCGAGGACGACCAGCATGGCGAGCGCGATGAAGGAGCCCACCATGAAGATGTCGCCATGGGCGAAGTTGATCATGCCGATGATGCCGTAGACCATCGTGTAGCCGATGGCGATGAGACCGTAGATGGAGCCCAGCGTCAGCCCGTTGATGAGCTGCTGGAGGAAATATTCCATACGCGACCGCGCTCCCGTTTCGGCCTCCGGGCATCCGGCGCTGCGCAGTCTCGCCGGCGCGGCGCGGCCGATGCCCGCATGGTCGTGAGCCTAGCAAGGGGTTTGCGGCTGCACAACCAACGGCACTGCCCGAATCGCACGCATGGTGCGCATCTGCGTCCAATTGAGGAGATCGCGCGGGGCCGGGCCCGCGACGGTCGCGGTCCGGCCGCAGCGGCCGGCTTGCCGTAGCTCCGGGCTTCGCCGTCTCCGGACGGATGGTGCCGAAAAGAAAATTCCGCCTTGCCCTCCTGCCAGGCGAGGCCCATATTGGACATATCGATCTTTGGGCCGGACGACTTGGCCGTACTGCCTGCGAATGTCGGGCGCACGTTCAGACTTTCTCTCCAAAATTCGACTTTCAGAGCGGGCGCTTTTGCGCCTGCACATACGCGCGTCACGAAAGGACACGACATGGCCGTAGGCACGGTGAAGTTTTACAATTCGCAGAAGGGTTTCGGGTTCATCCAGCCGGATGACGGCGGCAAGGACGTCTTCGTCCACGCCACCGCGCTCGAGGCCGCCGGCATGCGCGGGCTCGTCGAAGGCCAGAAGATCGCCTTCGAGGTGCAGACCGATCGCCGCTCCGGCAAGGCGGCGGCTGCGAACCTGCAGCACGCCTGACGATCCGAGGAGGCGCGGGCGGCCCCCGCGCCCCTCATCCACCGAGCCGAAGGAGACTCCGATGCCGAGCCATGCATTCAAAGTCGGCCAGAAGGTTCTCCTCTCCGGATCGTCCCTGATGCGGGGAGCCGCCGGGACCTACAAGATCGTGGCGCTGCTCCCGGAGGAACGCGGGGACTGGCAGTACCGCGTCCAGAGCACCGACGGAAATCAGCAGCGTGTCGTCTGGCAGAGCCAGCTCGCGCCCGCCTAGGCCGCTGCGGGCCGGCGGAATCCGGGCGGTGCGGATCGTTGGCCTGGCGACGCTGCGGCAGACCCTGCCGGTCATGCGCACGGTCGGGACCGGCGATCGGTGAACCCCGGGGATCCTTCTGCCCGCCGGCGAAAGGGAAAGGGAGACGGCATGGCCGACACGACGACGAAGCACCGCAGGAACGCGGATGCGCTCTTCAAGCAGACCGTCAGGGACGCCCGCGAACGGGATCGCTCCGAAGCGCTCGCTGCCTACGAACTGGAAGCCGCCTCGGTGCGGGAGAAATCGGCCAGGCTGCGCGAGTTGAGGCTCGCCAAGGAGGCGGCGGAGCGCGAGACCGCGTCCGCAGCGGCGCCGAAGAAGGTCCGCGCCCGCAAGGCGTGAGACGACCGGACCCGGACCGGTAACCGCGGCCCGGCATGCAGCCTCATTGCAGCCCGCCGGGCAGCCCGCCGGCGCGGCGCGTCCGGAGCCGGTGCTCGATCCACGCGGTCGCGGCGCCGAGATCGGCGAACACCGGCCCGCCTTGGCCGTGGAATTGGCCCAATCCGGCTTCGAGGAACCACTGGCCGGCCTGCGGGTGCTCGGACGACAATCGGACCAGCACCGCGACCAGCCGGTCGCCGGGGAAGCCCAGCCTTCCGTCTTCGTCGGGAGAACCGGTCTCGATGATGACTTGATGGTGAGGGGCCGGAAGCCGCTGCTCACGCCACCTGCCTCCGATTCCATTCCGTTCGCCTGACGCAGGGGCAAATGGCACGGATGGCCCGCGGGTTCAGGTGGCCGCCCTACCTCACGCCGCCAGCGCGCGCTCCATATGCAGATAGCCCGGATCGAAGCCGCCGGCCGCCTTCAGGCCCGCCCAGTCGGGAGCCGTCAGCATGCCGCCCCTGAGGACGATGAGGCCGGCCGAGCGCAGGTCCTGGATCATCCGGTTCACATGGACGGTCGAGATCCCGGTCGCATCGGCGAATTCGATCTGCGTGAACGGCATCTCGCAGCTGTGATTGCGCGCGAGGCCCACCGCATTCAGCCTGACGAGCAGTTCGCAGAAGACGTGCGCCACCCGGTTGTAGGCTTCCCGCCTGCCGATATTGAGCATCCACTCGCGGAAGATCGAGGCGTCGACCAGGGTGGTGCGCCAGAACACTGCCGCCAGTTGCGGACGCAACCGGCAGATCTCCCTCAGCGCTTCGTGCGGAATGAAGCCGACGACGGACGGGCTGCACGTTCCGATGCTGCAGTCCAGGTACTGCAGTTCGAGGCTCTGCAGGTCGGGCATGTCGCCCGGCACGTGGAAGGCGGTGATCTGCCGCTTGCCGTCCTCGGTCATCTTGTAGGTGTGCCCGAACCCGCGCAGGAGAACGCAGCAGCGCGACGGGCGGTCGCCCTCGCGCACGAGGTCCTGGTCGGCTCTGATCTCCGTGATCTGCATCGGGAGCGCCTCCAGGTCCGAGCGTTCTTCGTCCGAGATCGTCCGGAAGGCTTCGAGCTTGCGGATAAACGGACGGATCGCAGAGATGGAAAGGCTGGTCATTGCCGCGCTCACCGTGAGTAGGCGGGAGCGTGGGGACTCTCAGCCATCAGCGCCTGGAAGATCCTGCTGATGATGCTTCGATCCTATCAGCGTTTGTGTTGCGATCCTATCAGAATGTTAGGCGCAGAGCTTAGCCTGTGTTAGTTGCCGTCCCGGCTCGGCCGGCCGCGCCCGCGGCAGCCGCGAACGGCGCGGGACGGGCTGGCGGCTAGGTCGAGACTCCATCCGGCGATGACGACAGGGGGGCGGGGCGCGGCCGCACGCCGCAAGGCACGGGCAGAGATCGTGGTGGGTTCTGCTTCCCTTCGCGGGGAGCCGTGACCGCCCGTGTCATCCGGTCGGAGAGAGAAGGCCGTTCAATTCGCGTAGAAGCCGCCCGGCTCCGAACGGCTTTCCGACGTTGATTGCATCCCGCAGCACCCCGTCCGCGGCCAGGTCCGCCGAGCCGTAGCCGCTGGCCAGGATGAAGGGGATCGACATTCGCCGGAGCACTTCCGCCACCGGCGTGACTCGTTCACCAGCGAGATCGACATCGAGTATGGCGGCGTCGGGATACCCCCGCTGCAGGAGATCAAGGGCCACCCTGACGCTCGCCGCCGGGCCGAGAACGGCATAGCCCGCGCGCCGCAGGGTCAGATCGAGCTCCATCGCAATGAGAAACTCATCCTCGACAACCAGGATCTGGTGAGCTGGATCCACTATGACCAAACCTTCGCAGCCGACCCCTCGCCCCTAATCCAGAGGTGCGGTCACACGAACTCGTAAACCTGCTGGCTTGAACGTCAGTTCCGCTGCACCGCCCAGCGACCGCTCCGCGCTGAATTCGATCAGCCGGGTTCCGAAGCCGGCGCGTTCGGGCGCAATCACGGGCGGTCCGTTCTCCTCGCGCCAATCGAGGCAGAGTTCATTCCGGCCGGCTTCCGATGCCACGCTCCAGGTGAGATGGACGATGCCGCCGGGCGTCGAAAGCGCTCCGTACTTGCTGGCGTTGATGACGAGTTCGTGAAGGATCATGCTGATCGGCAGGACCTGCTCCGTCTTCAATGCGACCGGAGGCCCTGGCTCGACGCGACAACGCTCGGCACCTGCCTGTTCGAGCGCCTGGCCGACGAGCGTGCCGAGATCGGTCTCCGCCGTGTTTGCGAGGGAGAGGTCCTCCGCGCGCAAGACGGCTTCGAAGCGACCCAGGAAAGCGTCCCGATATTCCTCGGCGGAACGTCCTTCCACCTCGGTCTGGGTAGCGAGCGCCCGCACGACGGCCAGGAGGTTTTTCATCCGGTGGCGCGTCTCGGCCAGAAGGATGTCCTTTTCGGCCTCCTTGCGGATCTGGTCCGTCACGTCCTCGAACGTGACCAGCATGTTTGTGCTGGTGTTGTCGGGATGGATCAGCCGTCGCGCGCTCACAAGCATCGTTCGCCGTCCGAGAGGAGCGAACTCGTCGGTCACTTCGTACCCGATGACGGCGACCGACTTCGGAACGACTTCGCTCAAGAGGCGCCGCAGTTCGGGTATGTCCCACTGCCCCGTGCCAAGTTCGAACAGGCTGTGGCCGATCGTGTCGTCGCGATCGACCCTGAACTTCTCGAAGAAGGCGCGGTTTCCGGTGACCACACACCCGGCCTGATCGATAACGAGGAGCGGCTCTCGGAGCGTGTCGACGATGCCCTGGGCCTGGACATGGCCGCTGCGCAGGAGGCGATAGAGATCTTCCAGATTCATCAAGGCGCCTCGGCTACAGAAGACGGCGGTCCATCAGTTCCCTTTGCTCATGGTCTGCCGGACGCGCCGGGGTCAAGCGCGGGATGGTCACTGGTCGCGACCAGAGTGGAGGAGGGCAGGTTGCCGGCCGACCTGGAACCCACCCCCCGGGGCGGCCATGCAGCCGGAGGCAGACGCATCAGGGCTCACCGGCAGCTCGGGAACGGGGACCGGGCCTCTGAATGCAAGAGCGCCGCCAGCCGCGCGCTGGCGCTTGACCGGCCCAAGCACGAAGCACCGCCGCGGCCGAGCGCAAGCGCGAATGGATCACGGGAACACGCCAGTTTCAGCATGGCTGGTACGCCGACGAGCCGGAGCTGGTGAAGGCGATGCCCCTGGAGCTCTGCCGGGCGGCATAGGCGCGGTTCCATCGGAAGCCGGCAGGAAAATGGGGCGGCCTTCGGGCGAGTTGCGGTTCGCGACGGTGCGGAGGGGAGGGCGCCTTCGGTGTGCCCAAGCTTCCGGACAAAATCCAACGCCGTCCGACAGCGTATAGCGTCCGTCGATCGGACAGGGCGGCGGCCGACTGGCTCCAAGGGATTGAAATCTCTGGTGCACCCTACGGGACTCGAACCCGTGTTTCCGCCGTGAAAGGCGCATCTTGGGCTAGCGGTGGCTAACGCTGGCATCCGGAAGTACACGTCTTTCCAGATACTTGTCACCGAGGCTAGCCCTTGACCCTCCTCACTAGGCCCCAGAGGCGCGCGAGCGCGAGGTGCGCGCGCTGATGTCGCGCTGGTCCGCAGCCGTCGCCCGCGACAAGGCTCGGCAGTTCGATGCTGCGCAGCGGAGCCTCAGCTGGCAGACCTACTTGCGGAGCACGGACCCGAGGTTGAGCTGACTAAGCCCGGGCATCGTACTGCTTGGCTGATGCGCGCGAGGTTCGTCCCGTGATCCATCTGGCGCCCGTTCAACCTGCAGCGTCATCCTACACATCGTCCAGGGCGCGGCGACAGCCGCGCAGGGTCCCGCGAAAAAGCCACCCCGGTGTCGATGGGTGGGCCAGGCGGTCGTCAGAAGCTGGCAGAACCGGGCGCACCAATTGCGGCGCTGTCATGAGCTACCGGGTAAGCTGCGCGGCCGAGCAGGCAACCGTCGCCCTTTCGAGAGTGAACTGCGGCTATCGTGGAGCGGAATTTATATGAGACGCGATGTCCTTGCGTCACGAGGAGCGATACTCTTGATTCTTCTATTTGAACCGCTCGTCCTCAATGGCCGCCGCATCTATGCGGAGTGCTCTAGGAATCCACGAAGTTGGACGTACGGTTGATGTCAGCGTCGGCGGTGGATTGAGAGAACCGCTGAATTACCATTTGACACCTGATCTGGCTGCGTTGAAATGAGCGCCATATCATGACGGAACACACCGAACCGGCCTCGCCGAAAGAAGGGTGCGCTATCGACCTCCCGGCATTTCGCGCCATCGTGGATGCTAACCCGCCAGGCATTTCGTCCTGCGGACAGAACCTCGAACAACTTTATTCCTATGTCGGTCTGAACAAGTCCGGATCTCTGGCGCGAGAACAGGTTTCGGAGGCGCTCTGCGCGCGTATGCGCGATGCATTCGCCTCCGGCCACAAGGCGGTTTGGCAGGCCTGCCGATTGCTCCAAACGGATCTCATTCGAGAACATGTGCTTCGGGACGTACCGCTCAATCCCTATTTTGAGGTTCTCTGCCACCTTAAAGACGCCATGCGCTCGGACGACAAACCCAGCGGTATTCGGGACGACTGGAAAGCCGCGATTGCCGCCGCGCGTGATCATGTCGAGATCAACTCGTGGCAGACGCTGCCCGGAAGAACTTACGCACGCGAATTCGCGGTTGCGCGCGCTGCCAAGGCGCTTGAGGATTCGGGATATGAGATCGACCTTTCACCCGGTTGGATCAGCCTCAGCAAGACGGGAGAGGCCAAGCTAGTCCGCGCGATCGAAACCACCATCGCGAAGATGGGTGGCCTCAACGTTGCTCGGCGGATCTTTGCCAAGATCGCCTCCACCTTTGACCCTGGTCAAGGTCGGTATCATCTGGTGCCCCGCATTTCATTGACCGGGGGTGGCGCTCCCCAGGTGCCATGGGGCTATCTTCTGCAACTCGCCGCGAAGCATCTCGAAGGCGACCGACCGCTGGATGATGACGACAGACGATGGGGGCATCTGCTCCATCTTTCGACCAACTATGCCGCGGTCCTCGATGTGCAGCCCTATGCGCCGATAGCGTACCGTACATTCGACGCAGAGGACCTCCTCGTATTTCTGCGCGACGTCGCGCTCTATGATACGCTGTTCCGAATTCCTCAGCTTCGGCCTTCCGACGTCGACCGCATTGCTAGAGGCATGCTCGACTTCCTCGACTCAGCCGCCCCGACAACGAGTGGGTGGTCACTCGATCAGGCTCTGTCTCTCATCGCCCATATCCTGGATCCGATCCGCGATGTTCGCGGCCCCATCATCTTGCGCAAGAGCGACATCTGCCGGGCAATGCCCGACATTCCGAAGGAAATTGTCTATTGCCTTTTGGACGAGGTCCTTTGCCACGCTGCTGCGGGGGTCAATCGAAGATTCTCTTATCCGACCGACGCGCCGACAACTGCAGACAACACGCTTGGCATCACCTTTTCGTCGCGCCCGCTTCTGAAGCTTGGCACGTGCTATTGTTTGATTGATCGGTCGGTATGCGCACCCGCCTTCATTGAGGCCCTTCTCGCTGCCCTGCGCCCTCAACGAGAGGGATTAGACAATGCCGTCGGTCTGGCCATGGAGCGGTTTGTCGAGCGTGAGTTCGTAGCGCACGGTGTCCCGACATTGAGCGGCGACTATGATCATGACACGAAGCATGGGCAGTGCGACGTGATCGCGGACACACCGCAAACCCTCATATTTTTTGAACTAAAGAAGAAGGCTCTGACCCGACGGGCCCAAGCCGGGATGGATGCCGACCTGCTGCTCGATTTGGCGGGTAGTCTGCTGAAGGCCCACGCGCAGGCAGGATGGCATGAAGTTCGGCTTAAACAGGCCGGGACACTCGAGCTCGTTCGTGATGGGGTAACGAGGACCCTCAGTCTTAACGGGCGAGAGGTCGAGAAGGTCGCCATGTCGATGCTCGACTATGGCAGCTTTCAAGACCGGATCGTTCTGAGACATTTTCTTGAGACGACGATGAATGCGACGTTCAGGCCCGTCGACCTGCAGCTTAGCAAGAGGTTCGACGAGATCAATGTCAGCCTGGCTGAGATACGGGATCAGATTGCCCTCAATTATCCCAGACGTGAGCAAGTCGAGCATCCCTTCTTCAACTGCTGGTTCATGAGCGTGCCGCAGTTACTCATCCTGTTGGACGGCGTGAGCGACGCCGCCGGTTTCCGAGCGGCTTTGTGGACATGCCGTCATATTACGACTGGGTCGGCTGATCTCTATTATGAGCTTTCACTTATGCGGCGCCGGTCGGGCACCGTCGTCGCAGACGATCATCAGCGACCGACTGCGAACCTCGCCAAGGCGATCAATATCCCCGGCGACCCGGAGCCCCGAAAGTGAGGTGTTAACAACGGGCGCCAGCGCAATCGAGAGAATCTGCAGGAGTCGCGGTCCGTAGGATTGAACATATAGAGAACATCTCTGCTGTCAACGCGGGGAGCGGCCTGAGATCACCGGGGGGCGGCGCCCACGCTCGCGACTGGCAGGACGTGCCCGAGCGCTCTTGAACTATGCCCGGCGGATGGAGGGCGAGGCGCCGGATCATCCTAGCCGCTGACGAGCTGAGCGTGCGGCTGCCCACCCCGGGGCCGACAAGTGGCCTCGCGCATCCGGGTCATATTGGGCGGGATTTAGGCGGGGCGCCGCGTGTTGGCGGCTAAGCCCTTGAAATCTCTGGTGCACCCTACGGGACTCGAACCCGTGTTTCCGCCGTGAAAGGGCGGCGTCCTGGACCGCTAGACGAAGGGTGCTTCGCGGGGGCTTATAGGGGCGGCCGGCCTGCGCGGCAAGCGTCCGTGGCCGCCCGGCGCGGCTTCCGGTGCGGCCGGCGCTCCCGCCCTACCAATGGCCGGTGTTCGGCATCGACGACCACGGTTCCTGCGGCGGCTTGGCCGGGCCCTTCTGCAGGAGCTCGACCGAGATATTGTCGGGCGAGCGGACGAAGGCCATGTTGCCGTCGCGCGGCGGCCGGTTGATCGTGACGCCGCCCGCCATCAGGCGCGCGCAGGTCTCGTAGATGTCCTCGACCTCGAAGGCGAGGTGTCCGAAATTGCGGCCTTCCCCGTATGCCTCCGGGTCCCAGTTATAGGTAAGCTCGAGGAGCGGCGCCCGCTCTGCCCGGCCGCGCTCGGCGTCCCCGGGAGCGGCGAGGAAGATGAGCGTGTAGCGTCCCTTCTCGTTCTCGGTGCGCCGGACCTCCTGCATGCCGAGCTTGCCGGAGTAGAAGTCGAGCGCCTTGTCGATGTCGGCGACGCGAACCATGGTGTGAAGATAGCGCATGGGATCCTCCTTGACGGTCGGACGGCAGAATATGGCGATGGACGTGACGGGCAATGGAGCAGGGGACGTGCTCGCGCAACTCCTCGCCGAGGCGGTCCGCATCGTCGCCTTCACCGGCGCCGGCATCTCGACCGAGTCGGGCATACCCGATTTCCGCAGCCCCGGCGGGATCTGGAGCCGGATGGCGCCGATCACCTACCAGGAATTCGTCGGCTCGGAGGCCGCGCGCCTGGAGGACTGGCGCCGGCGCTTCGTGATGAACGCGGAGTTCGCCCGCGCCGAGCCGAATGCCGGCCACCGGGCGCTCGCGCTCCTGCTCGCGGAGGGGCGCGACCTTAATGTCGTCACCCAGAACATCGACGGCCTGCACCAGCGCTCCGGCGTCCCGCCCGCGCGCCTCGTCGAGCTGCACGGCAACGCCACCTACGGGCGCTGCCTCGAATGCGGCGCCCGGCGCGAGCTGGAGGACGTCCGCGCCGAGATCGACGCGACCGGCCGCGCGCCGCGCTGTCCGGCCTGCGGAGGGCTCGTGAAGGCGGCGGTGATCTCGTTCGGGGAGGCGATGCCGCAGGCGGCGATGGAGCGGGCGGTGCGGCTCGCCGAGAGCGCCGACCTCCTGATCGTGCTCGGGTCCTCGCTGGTGGTCCATCCCGCCGCCATGATCCCGGTGGTGGCGCGCGAATCGGGCGCCGATCTGGTCATCGTCAACCGCGACCCGACCCCGCTCGACGGCGTCGCGACGCTCGTCCTCCGGGAGGCGATCGGCCCTGTCTTCTTGCGTCTGTTTCCACAGCTCGGGGAAAAATAGGCCTTTGTTGTTCCTGTACGGATGAAATCGCTTGTCCGGGCCTGCCGGCCCGATGTTAACTTTTGAGTACGAATCAAGCTTAGACGGCAGAACTCAAGTCGATCCCGCGCGGCGCTTGTACGTTCCTCGGACGGAGTGGGGCGATCATGGTGGCGAAAGCGACTGGGAATTTCTCGGCGGAGATCGCGCAAGAAGGCGCGGCCATCGATCTGTCGGTCGTCGGCGGCGTCATCAAGTGGTTCGACGTCGCCAAGGGATACGGCTTCATCGTCCCGGACAACGGCATGGGTGACGTCCTGCTCCATGTCACCTGCCTGAGGCGCGACGGATTCCAGACCGCCTATGAAGGCGCCCGCGTGGTCTGCGAAATCGTGCCGGGCCCGAAGGGCCTGCAATGCTTCCGCATCCTCTCGCTCGACGAGAGCTCCGCGACGCCGCCGTCGCAGCTGCCGTCCGGGCGGCAGCGGAGCGCAGTCGCGCCGTCGAGCCCGCTGGTGCCGGCGACGGTGAAGTGGTTCAACCGGATGCGGGGCTATGGCTTCGTGACGGAGGGCGAGGGCAGCCCGGACATCTTCGTCCACATGGAGACGCTGCGCCAGTACGGCATCGCGGAGCTGCGGCCCGGCCAGCAGGTGCTGGTGCGCTACGGCCAGGGCGAGAAGGGGTTGACCGCGGCCGAGATCAGGCCGGATAACGGCGGCAAGATACCCGCTCCGCACTGAGATAGTTCCGCGTCATGCCCGGATGGTCGCTCATTGTCGCGCTGGCGAGCGCGCTGTTCTTCGCCGCCGGTGCGCAGGGGCAGGCCGCCCCCGAGCGGCTTCCGCTCGAGATCGAGGCCTCGGGCGGCTCCCACCGCTTCATGGTCGAGCTCGCCACGACCTCCGAGCAGCGCTCCAGGGGCCTGATGTTCCGCCGGGAGATGGGCGCCGACGAGGGCATGCTCTTCGACTTCGACAGCGAGCGCGAAGTGACGATGTGGATGCACAACACCTACCTGCCGCTCGACATGGTCTTCATCGGCGCCGACGGCCGGGTGAAGACCGTCGCCGAGCGCACCACGCCGCTCTCCGACCGCATCATCAGCTCCAGGGTGCCGGTCCGCTTCGTGCTCGAGATCAATGCCGGCCGCGCCGCGGAGGCCGGGATCAGGCCCGGCGACCGCGTCTCCGGGGCGGCGATCGCGCCGCTGCTGCGATGAGCCGCGCGTCCGCCGCGCGGAACGCTCCGGGCCGGGCCGCAGGCGGTCAGTCGATCCGGCCGTCGAGCACCGTGATGGTGCCCTCGCCGACGACGAGGTCGCAGCCGACCGTTTCCACCAGCCTGGCGAGGTCCTCGAGCGTCATCAGCTCGATCTCCCAGTGCTGGAAGCCGGTCGCCGCGTCGACCCGCAGCGCCCCGGGAACCGGCGGCAGGTAGGCGCGCTCCTCGCCGGCGCTCGCGCGGCTCACCTTGAATTTCATGGCATCGTCTCCTCCTGCGGCGCCAGTCTATCACTTCCGCGCGTCGCGGCCGGCTTGGGCGCCCGAATTTCCCCCCGCCATCGCCTTGCCCCTTGGAATCGGCGCCCGAAATCCCTAGGAAATCCTGCGTCGGGGCATAGCGCAGTCTGGTAGCGCACCTGCTTTGGGAGCAGGGGGTCGCAGGTTCGAATCCTGCTGCCCCGACCAGCCGCCGCCCGCGGCGCTCCCCGACGAGCCTCCCGCCGTGCCGCTCAGCAGCGCCTTGCCCGCGTCACCGCATAGAGCGCGACGGCGGCCGCGTTGGAGACGTTGAGGCTTCGGATCGCACCCGGCACGTCGAGGCGGACGAGATGGTCGCAATGCGCGCGCGTCAGCCGGCGCAGGCCCTTGCCCTCCGCGCCGAGCACCAGCGCCATGCGCTCCACTGCCGCCACCGCCTCGATCGGCACGCTGTTCTCGCTGTCGAGCCCGAGCCGGACGAAGCCGCGCTCCCCGAGCCAGGCGAGCGCGCGGGCGAGATTCGTGACCCGCACGATCGGCACGTGCTCGAGGCCGCCGGAAGCGGCCTTGGCGAGCACGCCGCTCTCCGCCGCGCCGTGGCGCTCGGTCATGACGAGGGCGTCGGCGCCGAAGGCGGCCGCGCTCCGCAGGATCGCCCCGACATTGTGCGGATCGGTCACCTGGTCGAGCACGAGGACGAGCCGGGCCTCCGAAAGGTCCTCGATCGCGACCTCCGGGAGCGGGTCGGCGACGACCGCGATCCCCTGGTGCACGGCGTCCGGCCCGGCGAGGCGGTCGAGCGCCCGCGGCTCGGCGATCTCCAGCGGCACGGCGAGGCCGGGCGCCGCCTCCGCGAGCCGGTCGGCGGCGTTCCGCGTCGCGAGCACCTTGTGGACAATGCGGGCCGGATTGGCGAGCGCCGCGAGCGCGCTGTGCCAGCCGTAGAGGACGGTCCCGTCGCCGGCGCGCCGCGGGCCGGGCGCGC
>NZ_SPKJ01000029.1 GCF_009866965.1 Propylenella binzhouense
GAGCCCGGCCGCGGCGGCGCGCCTCACGCGGCCGGCTCCGGGGCGCCCGAGAGGAGGGCATGCGCGATCCGGACCGCTTCCGCGGGCCCGGCCGGATGCTCCCAGACGGCGCGGTTGACGGCGACGAAGCCGGCGCCCGTCTCCGCGGCGGCGCGCACGCTGGCGAGCACGCTTCCCGCCATCATGACGGCGGGGATCTCCATCAGGTCCGACCACCATTCCGCGAGGTCGAGCGCCTTCGGGTGCGGCTCGGGCCGGATGTCGCCGTGCGGCTGGCCGAAGAACAGGTAGTCCGCGCCGGCTTCGCCGGCCTCCATGGCGGCGTGGCGCGTCTTCAGGTTCCCGGCCCCGACGATCCGGCGCGGGCGGAAGCGCTCGACGGCAGCGCCGAGGTCCGCCAAACCCGTGGAGACGTGCACGCCGTCTGCGTGGACCCGGCCGGCGACCCTCGTGTGCTCCGCGACGAGGCCGGCGGCCCCGTAGCGCTGCACCATGGGCAGCACGAGCTGCGCCTCCGCCTCCGCCGCCTCCTCGCCGAGGCCGATGCCCACCAGCACGGCGGCGATGGGTGCCGCCGCGAGCGCGGCCTCGAGCGCCGCCGGGAAGGCCGTGCGGTCGAAGCCGGAAGGCGTCACGAGATAGAGGAGCGGAGCGGATTCGTCCGGTTCGGTCATCGGTTTTGCGCGGTCTCCGAATGGAAAGAGGGAGGCGCGGAGCCTCCCTCTGTGCACGCGCCCAATCGGGCGATTTTCAGGCGCCGCGGCTCACGCCGCCTCGCGCTCCATCTCCGGCTTCCAGGAGCCGAGCGCCGCCAGGCTGTTCATGCGGGCGCGGTGCGCGAAGGCGCTCTGGCCGGCCTTCTCGTTCTCGACCTTGCCGCCCCAGGCCTTCAGCGCCGCGGCCTGCAGCGCGCGGCCGTACGAGAAGGTGAGCTTCCAGGGCAGGTCGAACATCGCGTTCATGGCCGCGAGATGGGCCGTCGCCTCCTCGTCGGACTGCCCGCCGGAAAGGAAGGCGATGCCCGGCACGGCGGGGGGAACGGTCGATTTCAGCACGCGCACGGTCTTCGCCGCGACCTCCTCCACGCTCGCGCTCGTGCCCGACTTCTGGCCCGGCACCACCATGTTCGGCTTCAGGATCATGCCTTCGAGCGCGACATTGGCGTCATAGAGCTGGTCGAACACGGTGTTCAGCGTCCACTCCGTCACCTCGTAGCAGCGGTCGATGTCGTGCACGGAATCCGGCCCGTCCATCAGCACCTCCGGCTCGACGATCGGCACGATGCCGTTCTCCTGGCAGAGCGCGGCGTAGCGGGCGAGCGCCTGGGCGTTGGCCTGGATGCAGTTCCAGCTCGGGCGGTCGCCGCCGATCGCGATCACCGCGCGCCATTTCGCGAAGCGCGCGCCGAGGCCGTAATAGTTCTTCAGGCGCTCGCGCAGGCCGTCGAGCCCCTCGGTGATCTGCTCGCCCGGGGCGAGCGCGAGCGGCTTGGCGCCGGCATCGACCTTGATCCCCGGAACCGCGCCCGCCGCCGCGATCAGCTCGGCGAGCGGTGTGCCGTCGCGCGCCGACTGCCGCAGCGTCTCGTCATAGAGGATGACGCCGGAAATGTAGTTCCGCATCGCGTCGTCGGCGCGGAACAGCATCTCGCGGTAGTTCCTGCGGCTCTCCTCGGTCGATTCCACGCCGATCGAATCGAAGCGCTTCTTGATCGTGCCGGAGCTCTCGTCGGCGGCAAGGATGCCCTTGCCCTCCACGACCATGCGGTTGGCGATGTCCTCAAGGCTTTCGCTCATGTGAATCCTCCGTGCGATCCCCTGCCAGATAGTCTTCCACGCAATCCGCGCATCCGCCAGCGCCGCCCGGACATTCGCCGGGGCGCGGCGGCCGTCGGGCCCTCAGGCCGCCTTCGTCCGGAGCGCCTCCACCCCCGGCAGCGCCTTGCCCTCCATCCATTCCAGGAAGGCGCCGCCTGCCGTCGAGACGTAGGTGAAGTCGTCCGCCACGCCGGCATGATTGAGCGCCGCGACGGTGTCGCCGCCCCCCGCCACCGAAAGCAGGCGGCCGGCGCGGGTGCGCTCGGCGGCGTGCCGCGCCGCGGCGATTGTCGCGCGGTCGAACGGCGCGATCTCGAAGGCGCCGAGCGGGCCGTTCCAGACGAGCGTCTTCGCCCGGTCGATCCAGGCGTTGACGGCGGCGATCGAGTCCGGCCCGACGTCGAGGATCATGCGGTCCGCCGGCACCGCCGAAACCGGCACCGTCTCGCAGGGCGCCCCCGCCTGGAACGCCGTCGCCGCCACCACGTCGGTCGGCAGCACGATCTCCGTGCCGGTCTTCTCCGCCTCGGCCATGATCCGGCGGGCGGTGTCGAGCAGGTCGGGCTCGTAGAGCGACTTGCCGATCTCCACGCCGTTCGCGGCAAGGAACGTGTTCGCCATGCCGCCGCCGATCACCAGCCCCTCGACCTTCCGCAGGAGGTTGCCGAGGAGCTCGAGCTTGGTGGAGACCTTGGCGCCGCCGACAATGGCGAGCACCGGCCGCTCCGGCGCGCCGAGCGCGCTCTCCAGCGCCTCCAGCTCCTCCTGCATCGCGCGTCCCGCATAGGCGGGCAGCAGGTGAGCGAGCCCCTCCGTCGAGGCATGGGCGCGGTGGGCGGCGGAAAAGGCGTCGTTCACGTAGATGTCGCCGATGCCGGCGAGCGCCTTCGCGAAGTCCGGGTCGTTCTTCTCCTCGCCGGGGTGGAAGCGCGTGTTCTCGAGAAGGACGATGCCGCCATTGCCGAGCGTGGCGATTGTGCGTTCCGCCTCCGGGCCGATGCAGTCGTCGGCGAAGCCGACGGGCAGGCCGACGATTTCCGCGACAGCCGGCGCGACGGGGGCGAGCGACATTTCCGGCACGCGCTTGCCCTTCGGCCGTTCGAAATGCGCGAGCAGAACCACCTTGGCGCCGCGCCGGGAGAGCTCCCCGATCGTGCCGGCGACGCGCTCGATCCGCGTCTTGTCGGTGACGACGCCGTCCTTCACCGGCACGTTGAGGTCAACGCGCAGCAGGACGCGCTTGCCGGAGAGGTCGCCGGCATCGTCGAGAGTACGGAATGCCCCCATCGCCGCGTCCTCAGAGCAGCTTGCCCATCGCCACGGCCGTGTCGCACATGCGGTTCGAGAAGCCCCACTCGTTGTCGTACCAGGAGAGCACCGAGACGAAGTTGCCTCCGATCACCTTGGTCTGGGGGAGCGCCACGGTCGAGGAATGCGGATCGTGGTTGAAGTCGACCGAGACGTTCGGGGCCGTCGTGACGTTGAGGATGCCCTTCAGTTCGCCCGCGGCGGCGGCCTTGAAGGCCTCGTTGACCTCCTCGGCCGTGGTGTCGCGCTTGGCGATGAACTTGAAGTCGACGAGCGAGACGTTGGGCGTCGGCACACGGATCGAGATGCCGTCGAGCTTGCCCTTGAGCTCGGGGATGACGAGACCGATGGCCTTGGCCGCGCCGGTCGAGGTCGGGATCTGGCTGAGCGCCGCGGCGCGGGCGCGGTAAAGGTCCTTGTGCAGCGTGTCGAGCGTCGGCTGATCGCCGGTATAGGAATGGATCGTCGTCATGTTGCCCTTCTCGATGCCGAGCTTGTTGTGCAGCACGTGGACGAGCGGGGCGAGGCAGTTGGTGGTGCAGGAGGCGTTGGAGACGACGACGTGGTCGCGCGTCAGCGCTGAATCGTTGACGCCGTAGACGACGGTGAGGTCGGCGCCGTCGGCAGGCGCCGAGACGATGACCTTCTTGGCGCCTGCCTGGAGGTGGGCGGAGGCCTTCTCCTTCGAGGTGAAGAACCCGGTGCACTCCATGACGATGTCGACGCCGAGGTCCCTGTGCGGGAGCTTCGCCGGGTCGCGCTCGGCCGTCACCTTGATCGGGCCGCGCCCGGCGTCGATCGTGTCGCCGTCGACCTTCACCTCGCCGGGGAAGCGGCCGTGGACGGAATCGTAGCGCAGCAGATGAGCGTTCGTCTCGACCGGGCCGAGATCGTTCACGGTGACCACTTCGATGTCGTCGCGGCCGGATTCCACGACGGCCCGCAGGATGTTCCTTCCGATCCGACCGAAACCGTTGATGGCAACACGTACAGCCATGAATCGTCTCCTAGCTAGACGGCTGCGGCGCAAGACGCGCGAGAGCCAGTTCCACGACCCGCTCCGGCGTGATGCCGAAATGGGAATAAAGCGCTTCATAGGGCGCACTCGCGCCGAAATCGTGCATCCCGACGAAGATGCCGTCGGTCCCGATGATGGCGTCCCAGCCCTGGCGGACGGCAGCCTCGATCCCGACCCGGACCGGCGCCGTGCCCAGGATCTCGCGCCGGTAGCTGCCGTTCTGGGCGGCGAAGCGCTCGAAGGACGGCACGGAGATCACCCGTGCCGGATGGCCGAGTTCGTCGAGCCGCTGCTTGGCGGCGAGGGCGATCGCCACTTCCGATCCGGTCGCGAAGAGGCTGACCGCCGCTTCGCCGCTGCTCGGCTCGACCACGTAGGCGCCGCGCGCGCAGCGGTTCTCGTCGCTCAGTTCGAGCGGAAGGGCGGGGAGGTCCTGCCGGGTGAGGGCGAGGAGGCTCGGCCGGTCCCGGTCGTGCAGCGCGAGCTGCCAGCATTCCGCCGTCTCGACGGCGTCCGCGGGGCGGTAGACCACGAGGTTCGGCATCGCGCGGAGTGCCGCGAGTTGCTCCACTGGCTGGTGCGTCGGCCCGTCCTCGCCGAGGCCGATCGAATCGTGCGTCATGACGTAGACGACGCGCTGCTTCATCAGGGCCGAGAGCCTGATCGCGGGGCGGCAATAGTCGGAGAAGGTCAGGAAGGTGCCGGAATAGGGGATCAGGCCGCCATGGAGCGCCATGCCGTTCATGGCCGCGGCCATGCCGTGCTCCCGGATGCCGTAATGGACGAACCGTCCGTCGTAATCGCCCGGCGCGACGGCGCGAAGGCCGCTGGTGCGGGTGTTGTTGGAGCCGGTCAGGTCGGCGGATCCCCCGATCGTGTCCGGGATGGCGGCATTCACGCGCTCGAGCGCGAGTTCCGAGGCCTTGCGCGTCGCGACCTTGGGACGGCTCCCGGCGAGTTCCTCCTTGAGGGCCCGGATCGCCTTGTCGAGCGCGACCGGGACCTCGCCGGTCAGGCGCCGCTCGAACTCGCCGCGGCGCTGCGCGTCGAGCTTGTCGAAGCGCGCCGACCATTCCTTGCGGGCGGCGCGGGAACGCAGGCCCGCGATCCGCCACGCGTCGAGGATGTCGGGCGGGATGTGGAAGGCTTCGTACGGCCAGTTGAGGCCGATCCGGGCGGCGGCGATCTCCTCGGCTCCGAGCGGAGAGCCGTGGCAGGCGGCCTTCCCGCATTTGTTGGGGGCGCCGTAGCCGATGATCGTGCGTGCCGCGATCAGCGTCGGCCGGTCGTTCCGGCGGGCGTCCGCCAGCGCTGCGTCGATCTGGTCCGGCGCGTGGCCGTCGATCCTGACCGCGTCCCAGCCCGAAGCCTCGAACCGCGCCACCTGATCGGTCGAATCCGAGAGCGCGATGTCGCCGTCGATCGTGATCCTGTTGTCGTCGAAGATGACGATCAGGCGGTTCAGCCGGAGGTGCCCCGCGAGCGCGATCGCCTCCTGGCTGATGCCCTCCATCAGGTCCCCGTCGGAGGCGAGCACATAGGTGTAGTGGTCGACGACGTCGTCGCCGAAACGGGCGTTGAGGACCCGCTCCGCGAGCGCCATCCCGACCGCCGTGGCGAGGCCCTGTCCGAGCGGGCCGGTGGTGGTCTCGATCCCGGCCGCGTAGCCGTATTCGGGATGGCCCGCCGTCCGCGAGCCGAGCTGCCGGAACTGCTTCAGCTGCTCGATGGTCATGTCCTCGTAGCCGAGGAGATAGAGCAGGGAATAGAGAAGCATCGAGCCGTGGCCGGCGGACAGCACGAAACGGTCGCGGTCCGGCCAGTACGGATCCTTGGGGTCGAACCTGAGATGCTTGGTGAACAGCACGGTCGCGAGATCGGCTGCCCCCATGGGCAGCCCTGGATGTCCCGATTTCGCCGTCTGCACGGCATCCATGGCCAGCGCACGGATCGCATTGGCCATCAACGCGTGCTTCTCTGCGTCAGTCATTACCTGCTCTTCTTGAATACCAACGTGGCGACGACGGGATCGGCATCTCGCCTGCCTGGGGCGCCCTCTCTTCGGCGCGCGGAGACATATCAGCTTGCCCCATCATGTCAAAGATCATCGCCGCGGCGGCCGGGCGGCCCGGAAGACGGCTCCCGGCGCCAGCTCAACCAGCATAGGAGCTGCGCGGTGACAAGCTCTTGAATGAGAACGTCCGTCTACCGCATAAGGGAGGCGAACGTGCGTTGCGGCGGCCGCGAACAGGCGGACAGACACGGGACATGTCAAATTCGGGTGAACGCGCCATCGCGAGGCTGGATCGCGCGCTCCAAGAGGTCGAGCTCCTGATCGGACGCAGGGATGCCGAGCGGGCGCAAGCCGAAAGGATGGCATCGGAGGTGCAGTCCCTCGGGGTCGACCGGGCGCGTCTCGCCGAGAGCCTCGACCGTGCGACCGGGAAGATCGAACGGCTCGAACACGTGAACCGGGAGGTGTCCCGCCGCCTGGTGACGGCCATGGAGACGATCCGGCGGGTTCTTCAGGCGAGGGACGAAGGACTGTGACGGCGATGGCGCAAGTGATGGTCACGGTCAACGGCCGGACCTACCGGATGGCCTGCGAGGAGGGGCAGGAGGACCACCTGCTCCGGCTCGGCGAACGCTTCGACCAGACGATCTCGGAGCTGAAGGATGCGCTCGGCGAGGTCGGCGACCAGCGCCTCATGGTGATGGCCGGCATCCTGATGACCGACCGCCTGCAGGAGACGGAGGAGCGCCTCGAGGCGGCGGAGGCGGAACTGCGGCGGCTTCGCTCGGAGCGGCAGGACATCGCGACGCATTACGAGGACGTCGAGGCCGGTCTCATCGACAGCCTCGAATCGGCTGCCGCGCGGATCGAGGAGCTGGCGCGTCGGTTGCGGGCGGAGCGCGGCTCGGACGAGCCGGCCTGAGCCCGCCGGCATGATCGACGATCCCTGGTTCTATCTCTTTGCCGTGCCCGCCGTCGCGATCGTCGGCTTTGGGAAGGGCAGTTTCGGCGGCGCGTCCGCGATCTTCGGCGTGCCGCTGATGTCGTTCGCCGTGTCGCCGGTGCAGGCCGCCGCGATCATGCTGCCGGTCCTGATCGCGATGGATCTGGTCGGCCTCTGGGCCTGGCGGGGCAGCTTCGACACGCGCACGCTTACGATCATGTTCCCGGGGGCCGCGGTCGGAGTCGCGGCCGGCTGGCTTCTGGCGGAGACCGCCGACGAGAACGTCGTGCGCCTGGCCGTCGGCACGGTGGCGCTCCTCTTCGCGCTCAATCACTGGTTCGGCCCGGTCGGCAAGCTCGGCGCGCGCCGGCACAACCCGGTCTTCGGGGCCGTCTGCGGCGCGCTCACCGGCTTCACGAGCTTCGTGAGCCATGCGGGCGGGCCGACCTACCAGCTCTATACGGTGCCGCTCCGGATGGAGCCCGGCCTCTATGTCGGCACCTCCATCGTCTTCTTCGCCGTGCTCAACCTCGTGAAGGTGCCGCCTTACGTCATGCTCGGGCAGTTCTCCCGCGAGAACCTCCTGACCGCCGGCGCCTTGCTGCCGGCTGCCCTGCTGGCGACGCTTGCCGGCGTGAAGGCGGCACGCTGGATGAGCGCCGAGCTCTTCTACCGGTTCCTCTACGTCCTCGTCTTCCTGGTCTCCCTGAAGCTCCTCTGGGACGGCATCACCGGCGTCTTCGGCTGAGCCGTGCGTGGGCGCCCGCGCGGGCAACGGACCGTAAACCGAAAACGAAAAGGGCGCCGCTCGGGCGCCCCGATCAGGCCGGTGGGCCCGCTTCAGTGCATGGATTGCGACTTCAAACGCGCGATCTCATCCTTCAGGCGCAGCTTACGTCGCTTCATCGTCACGATCTCCACCTCGTCGGCCCCGGGATGGGCTTGCGCCTCCGCAATGGCCTGCTTCAGCGACTGGTGACGCCGTTCGAGCTCTGCAAGATGCGATTCGAGGGACATTCGCGCCTCCTTGGTCAGTGCCAACGTCATGAGCATGACATAAACGGCCCCCGCTCGGAAGATCGCTCCCTGGGAGGCCGGCCGGCCGGACCCGCATCGGGCATCCGCCCGGCGGGAGCGATGATGCGGGCGGACTTTGGTCGAAACGGGGCGGGCTCTGTTCCGGTGCATCGTGGCCCGTGATAGGATTTCTGCCGTGAGCAGGGTTCCGTCATGAGCGACCAGGACGGCGTGATCCGCACCGCGGATTTCGCGATTCGCGCTGAGCTGGCGCAGTTGAGGCAGGAGCATCGCGACCTCGATGCGGCAATCGAGGCGCTCCATGATCAGTCGCGTCCGGACACCCTGCAGCTCCAGCGCCTGAAGAAGCGGAAGCTTCTGCTCAAGGACAAGATCGCGAGCCTGGAAGACAAGCTTCTCCCGGACATCATCGCATGACTGCTTGTCCGGTTGCCGCGGCGGCGGGCCTCCGCTAAGGAGCGGCTTCCGCCGGAGGATGTCAGCGTGAAAGATCGGCCTTCGGCCGCCGCACCGGTCGCCATCGTGATGGGCAGCCAGTCCGATTGGCCGACCATGCGCCATGCCGCGGAGCGCCTCGACGAGCTCGGGGTCGCCTACGAGGCGCGGATCGTGTCGGCCCACCGGACGCCGGAGCGCCTCTACGCCTTCGCCAAGGGCGCGCGCGCCGCCGGGCACAAGGTGGTGATCGCCGGGGCGGGGGGCGCTGCGCATCTGCCCGGGATGATCGCCGCCATGACGACGCTTCCCGTGCTCGGCGTTCCGGTCGAATCGAAGGCGCTCAAGGGCCAGGACAGCCTTCTCTCGATCGTGCAGATGCCGGCCGGCGTCCCGGTCGGCACGCTGGCGATCGGTCGGGCGGGAGCCGCCAATGCGGCGCTCCTCGCGGCCTCGATCCTGGCGCTCTCGGACGAGGCCCTCGCCGGCCGCCTGGAAGCCTGGCGCGCGGCGCGGACGGCCGAAGTGGCGGAGCACCCGGTCGATGCCGCGGAGTAGACGGGGCGGAGCCGCGCTGCCGCCCGGTTCCGTGATCGGCATTCTGGGCGGCGGGCAGCTCGGGCGCATGCTCGCGCTCGCCGCGGCCCGGCTCGGCTTCCGGTGCCGCGTCTTCTGCCCGGATGCGGAAAGTCCCGCCTTCGACGTCGCCGCCGGCCAGGTGATCGCCGCCTACGAGGACGTCGGCGCCCTCGACGCCTTCGCGGAGAATGTCGACGTCGTCACCTACGAGTTCGAGAACGTGCCGGTGGCGGCGGCGTCGCGGCTGGCGAAGCGGGTTCCGGTCCGGCCCGGCGTCCGGGCGCTCGCGGTCGCGCAGGACCGGCTCGCCGAAAAGGAGTTCCTGTCCGGTCTCGGCATACCCGTCGCCCCCTTCGCCGCCGTCGACGACGAGGCCGGCCTCGGGAAGGCGCTCGCCGCGATCGGCGCGCCCGCGATCCTGAAGACGCGCCGCCTCGGCTATGACGGCAAGGGCCAGGCCACCATCCCGGCCGACGACCAGGCCGGGTACCAGGCTGTCGCCGCCTTCGATGCGATCGGCCGCGCCCCGGCCGTCCTCGAGCGCTTCGTCCCGTTCGCGCGGGAGGTCTCGGTGATCGCCGCGCGCGGGCTCGACGGGCGGGTCGCGGCCTACGATCCGGTCGAGAATGTCCATCGAAATCATATCCTTCACACTTCGAGTGTTCCGGCGCGCGTGTCGCCGGAGACGGCCGGCGAGGCGGCTTCCATCGCCGGCCGCATCCTCGCCGCGCTCGATTATGTCGGGGTGATCGGGATCGAGTTCTTCGTCGTCGAGGAGGCCGGCCGCGAACGGCTCGTCGTCAACGAGATCGCCCCGCGCGTCCACAATTCCGGGCACTGGACCGAGGATGCCTGCGAGGTCTCGCAGTTCGAGAACCACGTCCGCGCCGTTGCGGGCTGGCCGCTCGGTCCGGCGGGGCGGCACAGCGACGTCGTGATGACGAACCTCATCGGTGCGGACGCGGCCGAATGGCTGGCCCTTGCGGCCGAGCCCGGGGCGCGCCTGCATCTCTACGGCAAGCGCGAGATCCGCCCCGGGCGGAAGATGGGCCACGTGAACAGGCTGGTCGCCCGCGTCTAGACCCGCCTTGCCACGCCGGACGAAGTGTGGTGCAAGGCCCCGGCCCGCGCGGCTTCGGTCCGAGGCGGACGAAGATTCATCACCAGAAGCCCCACCAGAGGCGTGCCGCACCGGCAGGCCCGCCGTCGGGCGCAGGTTCAGGCATGGCCCGCTCGGCACTCCTCAACGTCATGGTTCGCGCCGCCACCAAGGCCGGCCGGGTTCTCGCACGCGATTTCGGCGAGGTCGAGCAGCTGCAGGTATCGCGCAAGGGGCCGGCGGATTTCGTGACCGCGGCCGACCGGCGCGCGGAGGAGATCATCCACACGGAGCTCGAGCGGGCCCGCCCCGGCTACACCTTCCTGATGGAGGAGAGCGGGGAGAGCGTCGGCACCGATCCGCAGCATCGCTGGATGGTCGATCCGCTCGACGGCACGACGAACTTCCTCCACGGCATTCCGCTCTTCGCGATCTCGATCGGGCTCGAGCGGCAGGGAAGGCTCCACGCCGCGCTCGTCTACAATCCGGTGACGGACGAGCTCTTCACGGCGGAACGCGGCGCCGGTGCGTTCATGAACGACAGGCGGCTGCGGGTCGCCGCCCGCACCCAGCTGACCGAGGCGGTGATCTGCACCGGCATCCCCCATTTCGGCCGCGGCGATCACCAGCGCTTCCTCCAGGAGCTCGCGAAGCTGATGCCGACGGTCGCGGGCGTGCGCAGGACCGGTGCCGCGGCGCTCGATCTCGCCTGGGTCGCGGCCGGGCGGTTCGACGGCTTCTGGGAACGCGCCCTGTCGCCCTGGGACATGGCCGCAGGCGTGCTGCTGATCCGGGAGGCCGGCGGCTTCGTCAGCGATCTCTCCGGCGGCGACGCGATGCTCGAGAAGGGCGACATCGTTGCGGGCAACGAGCTGATCCACCGACAGCTTCTGGCGGCGCTCCGGAACTGACCTGTTTCGCCTTTCGCCGGTGCGGTAAAACACTTACATGTTGTCTACCCGCAGGGAGGCTAGACAGCGCAGAATGTCCCGCGACTTCGACCCGTACAAGCTCTCCAGCCCGCGCGTGTTCCTGGTCCGGATGATCATCTTCCTGGTCATCGCCGCCTTCGTGCCGCTGGTGCTCTACCGGCAGCTCGCGACCGGCTTCATGGCCAATCCCGGATTGAACGGGCTGATCCTCGGGGTTCTCTTCATCGGTATCGCGCTCGCGTTCCGGAACGTCGTGCTGCTCATGCCGGAGGTGCGCTGGGTCAACTCCTTCCGCCGTCGCGACATGGATCCGACGCTGCAGACGCCGAGGCTGCTTGCGCCGATGGCGACCCTTTTGCGGGACAGGGCGGATTCGATGGCGCTCTCCACCTCGACCTGGCGGTCGATCCTCGATTCGATCGCCACGCGCCTCGACGAGAACCGCGAGATCCTGCGCTACATGACCGGCTTGCTGGTCTTCCTCGGCCTGCTCGGGACGTTCTGGGGTCTCATCACCACGATCGGCGCTGTCTCGAGCACGATCCAGGCGCTTGACGTCACCGCCGGCAGTACGGCGACGATCTTCGAGAGCCTGAAGAGCGGCTTGCAGGCGCCGCTTGCCGGCATGGGCATCGCCTTTTCCTCCTCCCTCTTCGGCCTCGCATCCTCGCTGGTGCTCGGCTTCCTCGATCTTCAGGCCGGCCAGGCGCAGAACCGGTTCTATACAGAGCTCGAGGACTGGCTCTCCACCATCACGGATCTCGAGGGGCTCGATCTGGAGGAGGCGGAGACCGGGAACGCCGTCCAGGAGATCAAGCTCTCCGTCGAGCGCCTGTCGCGCTCGGTCCAGGAGGGTGGCGGGCGGGCTGCGACCACCGCGATGGCAAATCTCGCGGAGGGAATCCAGGCGCTCGTCCAGCACATGCGCGGCGAGCAGCAGATGGTCCGCGACTGGGTGGAAGCGCAGGCCGAGCAGCAGCGGGCACTGCAACGGGCGCTGAACCGGCTCGCGGAGGTGTCGGACCGGGCGAGCGCCCGGCGGCCGGTCGAGCCGGACGAGGACCGTCCCGCCAAGGTCGTCGCGGAATACCGCCGGGAGGGCTGATCGATGGCGATCGCGCGGGCGCGCCGCGGCCCGAGCCGCGCCGACTACTGGCCGGGCTTCGTCGACGCCATGTCGACGCTGCTCCTGGTGTTCATCTTCCTTTCCTCGCTTTTCATGCTCGCCCAGTTCTTCCTGAGCCAGGAGATCACGGGCAAGGACACGGTCCTCAACCGCCTGAACTCGCAGATCAACGAGCTGACCGAGATGCTCGCGCTCGAGCGCGCGAAGGGGAACGACCTCTCCGAGACCCTCGCCTCGCTGCGGGCCAACCTGTCGAGCGCGGAGGAGGAGCGCGACCGGCTGCGTGATCTGCTCGACAAGGGGAGCGGAGCGGAGAGCGCGGCGCAGGGACGGATTACCGGCCTCGAAGGCGATCTCGCCGACGAGAAGCGGATCAGCCAGAGCGCGATGGCGCAGGTGGAGCTTCTGAACCAGCAGATCGCTGCACTTCGCCGCCAGATCGGCGCGCTCGAATCCGCGCTCGAGGCATCGGAATCGCGCGACCGCGAGAGCCAGACCAAGATTGCCGATCTCGGCAGGCGATTGAACGTCGCGCTGGCCCAGCGCGTGCAGGAGCTGTCTCGCTACCGCTCGGACTTCTTCGGACGGCTCCGCGAGATTCTCGCCGGCCGCTCCGACGTCGAGGTCGTCGGGGACCGCTTCGTGCTGCCGGCCGCGGTGCTGTTCCCGTCGGGCACCGACGACATCAACGACTCCGCGCGCGGCGAACTCGACAAGCTGGCGGCCGCGATCAAGGAGCTCGAGGCGCAGATCCCGCCGGAGATCAACTGGGTGATCCGCGTCGACGGCCACACCGACGTCCGGCCGCTCAGCGGCTTCACGCGGTTCCGCAGCAATTGGGAGCTCTCGGCCGCCCGCGCCATCGCCGTCGTCCGCTATCTGATCGGACAGGGCGTCTCGCCCAACCGCCTCGTCGCGGCCGGCTTCGGCGAGTACCAGCCGCTCGACCCCGGCACCACCGAGGAGGCCTATGCCCGCAACCGCCGGATCGAGCTGAAGCTCACAGAGCGCTGAGGCGCTCGCCGGCGCGGAGCGGCGCCGCGCTCGGCCCGGTCTGGAACTGCAGTTCCGCAAGACGGGCGTAGAGGCCGCCGCGGCTGACCAGCGTCGCGTGGCTGCCCTCTTCGACGATCCGGCCCTCGTCCATGACGACGATCCGGTCCACGCTCTTGATCGTCGCGAGGCGGTGGGCGATGACGAGCGTCGTGCGGCTGCGCATCAGGGAATCGAGCGCCGCCTGGACCGCGACCTCGCTCTCGGCGTCGAGCGCGCTCGTAGCCTCGTCGAGCAGCAGGATCGGGGCGTCCTTGAGGATCGCGCGCGCGATCGCCACCCGCTGCCGCTGGCCCCCGGAAAGCGTCACGCCGCGCTCGCCGAGAACGGTGTCGTAGCCTTGCGGCAGCGCGGAGAGAAACGCGTCCGCATGGGCCGCACGCGCCGCGGCGCGCACCGCCTCCTCGCCCGCGGCCGGATCCGCGAAGCGGATGTTGTCCATCGCCGAGGCGGCGAAGATGGTTGCGTCCTGCGGCACCAGCGCGATCCGGCGGCGCAGGTCCCGTGGGTCGACGGTGCGCACGTCGATGCCGTCCACGAGAAGCCGGCCGCTCTCCGGGTCGTAATAGCGCATCAGGAGCGCGAACACCGTCGACTTCCCCGAGCCGGAGGGGCCGACGATCGCGACGCGCTCGCCCGGCTGCACGGCGAGGTCGAAGTCGCGCAGGACTGGCGATCCTTCGATGCCGTAGCCGAAGGAGACCCGCTCGAACCGGATCTCTCCCGACGCCGGAACCGGAAGCCGCGCCGGCTCGGCCGGCGCGACGATCTGCGGCTTCGTGTTGAGGAGCTCCGCGATCCGTTCGGCTGCGCCCGATGCCTGCGAGACCTCGCCCCAGACCTGGGAGAGCTCCCCCAGCGCGCCTGCGGCGAAGACGGAATAGAGCACGAACTGGCCGAGCGTGCCGGCCGACATCTGGCCGGCGAGGACGGACCGGGCGCCCCACCAGAGCACGCCGACAATGCTCGCGAAGACGAGGAAGATCGCGAAGGCCGTCAGATAGGCCCGCGCGGTCGTCGCGGTCCGCGCCGCCTCGTAGGAGGCGTCGACCCGGCCCGCGAAGCGGGACTCCGCCGCCTTCTCCTGCGTGAAGGCCTGGACGATGCGGACGGCGCCGATCGCCTCGGCGGCGTAGGCGGTCGCCTCCGCGAGCGTATCCTGCGCGTACCGGGAGCGCCGGCGCACACTTCGCCCGAAGCCGACGATCGGAAGCACGATGATCGGGATGGCCATCAGGACCAGTCCGGAGAGGTGCGGGCTGGTGACGACCATCATCGCGGCCGCCCCGATCAGGAGCACGAGGTTCCGCAATGCGATGGAGGCGCTCGCGCCGGCGGCGGACTTCATCTGCGTCGTGTCGGCGGTGAGCCGCGAGATCAGCTCGCCCGACCGCGCCGTGTCGAAGAAGCCCGGCGAGAGCGACATGAGGTGCGCGAAGACGTCGCGCCTGATGTCGGTGACGATCCGGTCCCCGAGCGTGGTGACGAGATAGAAGCGGAGCGCGCTCGCCAGCGACAGGCAGGCCGCCAGACCGAAGAGCAGGAGGAAGCTGCGGTTGACCGAGAGCCCGCTATCGGCGGAATGGAACCCGCTGTCGATCATGTGGCGGACGGCGAGCGGCACCGCGAGGGTGACGAGAGCGGCGGCGACGAGCGCGGCGAGGGCGGCTGCGACGCGCAGGCGGTAGCGCCTGAGATATGGCATAAGCATCGACAGCGGCTTCAGCGCCTGCCGCCCATGCTTCGCTTCTGTACCGCTCGGACTTGTCATCCGGGGAGCAGGAGCAAAATTAGTCCCGCCATGCAAGTCGCGCCCCGAGCGCCTTGATGACGCGGCCCGCCTTCGCTATAGACCACGCAACGGACGTGAGAGCGGCCGACGGATCGTTGCGTCCAAGCGGGGCCGGCGAACCTGGCGCACGGCCAACCCAGCGCAGGCGAAGAGACACGATCATGAAGAGCGGCATTCATCCCGACTATCACAAGATCAAGGTTGTGATGACCGACGGCACCGAGTTCTGGACGCGCTCCACGCTCGGCAAGGAGGGCGACACCCTCAACCTCGACATCGACCCGAAGACGCATCCGGCCTGGACCGGCGGCAGCCAGCAGCTCCTCGACCGCGGCGGCCGGCTGTCCCGGTTCAAGAACAAGTACAATACGTTCCTCGGCTCCTGAGGGCCGATCCGTTCCGATCACGAAAGGGCCGGCGCTTCGCCGGCCCTTTTTCGTTCCGGGGAAACGGAGGGTCAGCCGCCGCCGAGCGCGCTCGCCAGCACCCGCAGCTGGTCCTGAACCGGATTGCGGGTCCGGTCGGCCCCTCCCGGCAGCAGCGCGGCGTCGATGCTCTCCACGCGCTTGTGGAGCGAAAGGGAACGGGCCACGAGGTCGCAGAACTCGCTTGGAAGCTCCTCCCATACCGGCCCGCTCATCTCGCTTCCGAACGGCTCGATGCGGATCTTCTGCTTCTCTTCCTTCGCCTGGGCGGGCGACATCTCGCCTTCGACGACGGAGCGATGAAGGAGGAGCCACGACGCGAGCTGCATGAGCCTCGTGGTGAGCCGCATGGATTCCGCGGCGTAGAGGACCGAGGCGGGCCGGCCGAGCCTGCGGGCGGCCGCGCGTCCCTCGCCGTCCAGATAGGTCGCGGTCGCCTCGACCAGCTTCATCCCATCCTGGAAGAGCTGCCGGAACGTCTCCGAATGCGTGTAGGCGCGACCGAACGAAATCGGCTCCTTCGGGTCGGTTCGGCGACGCATCAATGCAGGCACCCCAATGCAAGGGGGAGCTCGCAGGAGCTCCGATCTTCGCTGGACCGGCATTCTGGTCCAGAAGGGGGCCCCGCATCAATCGCATCGTTACAGATCGGTTAAGAAAAAAGAGCCGCGGCGAGGCGGCTCTGGAGAGTCACAGGGAGGCGTCAAACAGAGTGGGCAGGTGCCACTCGCGTCCAGATCGCTGGACACCTTCATTAGGAACCATAAAGGTTAACGCGAGACTAACGCCGTCGACGCTCAGGACGTTTTCCCCGAGACATTGAAGACGGAATGCGCGGCGTCGCGGCTCTTCTTCTTTGCCGCGACGGCCTGCTGCAAGCGCTCGATCTCGTGGCGGAACAGCTGAATCCGCGCTTCGATCTCGTCGATCGACAGGAGCGAAAGGTCTTCGCCCACCGATGGTGCCGCTCGTCGAGGTGGACTGTCCTCGTCAAAGATGCCCATGGGTTCCTCCCGGTTTTCTGCAATTGTAATATCCCTTCACGGGATTGTCAGGTCGTCCGCCTGTGCTAGGTGGGGCGACCGATCTGGCCTGGAGACGACGCGATGAGCCCGGATTCCGCCGAGACGATGACGGCAGTCGCCATCCGCGAGCCGGGCGGGCCCGAGGTCCTTGTCCCCGAGGCGCGGCCGGTACCCGAACTCGGGCCCGGCGAGATCCTGGTGCGTGTGAAGGCCGCCGGCGTGAACCGTCCCGACGCGACCCAGCGGACGGGCAATTACGCGCCGCCGCCCGGCGTTACCGACATTCCCGGCCTGGAGATCGCGGGCGAGGTCGCGAAGGTCGGCCGCTCGGTGTCGCGCTGGCAGGAAGGCGACGCCGTCGTCGCACTCGTGCCCGGCGGCGGGTACGCGGAATTCTGCGTCGTGCACGAGAGCAACGCACTGCCGCTGCCTGCGCCGCTCAGCTGGATCGAGGGTGCGGGCATCCCGGAGACCACGTTCACGGTCTGGCACAACGTGTTCCAGCGCGGCGGGCTGCGGCGCGGCGACTCGCTTCTCATCCACGGGGGGACGAGCGGGATCGGAACCACCGCCATCCAGCTCGGCAAGGCGTTCGGCGCGTTCGTCGCCACCACCGTCGGCTCGGACGACAAGCGGCGGATCGCGCGCGACCTCGGCGCCGACGCCGCCATCAACTACGTGAAGGAGGATTTCGTCGCGGCGGTGCGCAACGCCACCGGCGGGCACGGCGCGGACGTGATCCTCGACATGGTGGGCGGCTCCTACATCGACCGGAACTACGAGGCAGCCGCGGAAGACGGCCGGATCATCCAGATCGCGTTCCTCGAAGGCGCCATCGCCGAGGCCGACTTCCGCAAGCTGATGCTGAAGCGGCTGGTCCACACTGGCTCGACGCTGAGGCCGCGGACCGTCGCGTTCAAGGCGGAGGTGGCGAGATCGCTCGAGGAGTCGGTCTGGCCGGTGATCGCGAACGGCAAATTCAGGCCGGTGGTCGATTCCGTGTTTCCGCTCAGGGAGGCGGCAGAGGCGCATCGGAGGCTCGACGCGGCCGACCACGTGGGCAAGATCGTCCTCACGGTCGGCTCCTGAGGCGGGGCGAAGCCTTGGAAGAGGATCCCGGAGATGCCCTGGCGGGACGCCTGACCGCCGGGGGGCACGAGCTTCGCCAGCGCGTCTATTTCGAGGATACCGACTTCACCGGCCTCGTCTACCACGCCCGCTACCTGCACTTCATGGAACGCGGCCGGTCGGACTATCTCCGTCTTCTCGGCATCAGGCATCTGGACCTCGCCGCGGACGGCATCGCCTTCGTGGTGCGGCGGATGGAGATCGATTTCATGCGGCCCGCGCGGATCGACGACGTCCTGACGATCCGCACAGGACCGCGCGGCTGCAGCGGGGCGCGGCTCGAACTGGCGCAGTCGGTGCTCGGGGAGGGCAACCGCGTGCTCGTCTCCGCGCGCCTCGTCCTCGCCCTCATCGGCGCTGCGGGGCGGCCGGTACGCCTGCCCCCGGCGCTGCGCGCCGCCTTCACAGCCGCGCCTTCGCCGGACCGGGCGGATGCCGGATCTACTGCGGAAAGATCTGCATGACGACGGCTTGATCGACGTTCTCAGGCTCGGCCGTATTCACGGCCGCGAAGGCCGTCGAGACGACCGCTGCCGTGGCCGCGACGAGGGCAAGTGCCGTCAGGCGCTCGATGATGTTCATCTCCGGGCTCGCTTCCCGATTTCGTTGGAACCCAAAACGCCACGTAGATTCAAAGAGTTCCGCGGAATTTACGCTAGCCGGCTCAAGGTCCGCTAACGGCATGTTAACCATGTGGTGTTGAAGTCACACCGTGTCGCATGCTGCACGGCGTCGGGCGCATGGTTCCCCGGGTCGCGCTTTCGACACATTCGCTGGCGACAAGCCGACAGACCGAATTCGGGCAGTTCTTCATGAATCCTGACGTTGTCCAGACCGCCCTGGCCGCGCCGCCGGGCAGCTTTTCCTTGCTGGCTCTGTTCTGGCAGGCGCACATCGTCGTCAAGATCGTGATGATCGGCCTCGTGATCGCTTCCGTCTGGTGCTGGGCCATCATCATCGACAAGACGCTGCTCTTCGCGCGCTTCGCGCGGCAGCTCGACTCCTTCGAGAACGTGTTCTGGTCCGGGCAGTCGCTCGAGCAGCTCTACCAGCAGGTCTCGGCGCGCGAAGCCCACGGCATGGCCGCGCTCTTCGTCGCCGCGATGCGCGAGTGGAAGCGGACCTACGAATCCGGCGTCAAGACGCTTCAGGGGCTCGGCGCCCGCATCGACAGGGTGATGGACGTGACGCTGGCGCGCGAGGTCGACCGCCTCGAGCGCCGCCTCCTCGTGCTCGCCACGGTCGGATCCGCCGCTCCGTTCATCGGCCTCTTCGGAACCGTGTGGGGCATCATGAGCGCCTTCCAGGCGATCGCCGCCTCCAAGAACACCAATCTCGCGGTGGTCGCTCCCGGCATCGCCGAAGCGCTCTTTGCCACCGCGCTCGGCCTGCTCGCCGCCATTCCGGCCGTCATGTTCTACAACAAGTTCGCCTCGCAGGTGACCCGGCTCACGATCCGGATGGAGGGCTTCTCCGACGAGTTCGCCGCGATCCTTTCGCGCCAGATCGACGAGCGGAGCGCCGCCTGATGGACGCCGGGCTCGCCGCTCAGTCCTCCTCGGGCGGCCGGCGGCGCGTCCGCCGGCGGCACGTGCCGGTGGCGCAGATCAACGTGACGCCCATGGTCGACGTCATGCTGGTGCTGCTCATCATCTTCATGGTGGCCGCCCCGCTCCTGACGGTCGGGGTGCCGATCGACCTGCCCAAGACCGCCGCCAAGCCGCTCGAGAGCCAGACCGAGCCGATCACCGTCTCGATCGAGGCGAACGGCAAGATCTTCCTGCAGGAAAACGAGGTGACGCCGGACCGGCTGGTGGCGACGCTGCAGGCCATCGCCAGGAACGGCACGGAACAGCGCATCTTCGTGCGCGGCGACAGGGCGGCGGATTACGGCACGATCATGCGCGTGATGGGCCAGCTCAACGCGGCTGGATACAACCAGATCGGCCTCGTCACCGTCGAGGACACGGACGGGTGAGCCATGCGTGTCGGGCTCGGGGTTTCCATAGCCGGCCATCTGGCAATCCTGGCGATCGGGTTCGTGGCGTTTCCCGAAGCGCGGCCGTTCACGGTCGACCCGATCGAGGCGCTGCCCGTCGAACTCGTGACGGTCTCCGACAAGACCGATCTCCTGCAGGGCGACAAGAAGGCGGAGAAGGCCCCGGACGAGAAGCCGCAGCCTAAGGCGACCGTCAAGGCGCCGCAGCCGGCTCCGAAGGCGGCCGAGAAGCCCGCCGAGAAGATCGTGGAAGCGGCGCGCGAGCCGGCTCCGCCGCCACCGCCGGAACCGGCGCCCAAGGTCGCAGAGAAGCCGCCCGCGCCCCCGCCGCCGGCGGAGCCCGAGCCGAAGCCGGTCCGCGACGTGATGAAGGAGGCGAGGCCCGAGCCGCCGAAACCGAAGCAGCTCGCCGCGCTGCCGAAGCCTCCCGAGGAGCCTGCCCCGAAGGCGGCCGAGCCAAAGCCGGCCGAAGCCAAGCCTGAACCGGAGCCTGCCGCCGCGGCGGAAGCTCCGCAGCCCCCCGCGGCGCCGCCGCGCAGCCGCCCGGCGCCGCCGAAGCAAATGGCCGAGGCGAAGCCGCAGCCGGCGAAGCCCGCAACGCCCGAGAAGCCGAAGGTCGTGGCGGAGGCGAAGCCGGACAAGCCGAAGTTCGACACGAACGACATCGCCGCGCTCCTCAACAAGCAGGAGGCGCAGGGCGGCGGCGATCCGAATCCGCGTCCCGAGCCGCAGACGCTCGGCTCGATCGACGGCCGGGCCGAGGCCGCCATGACCCAGAGCGAGATCGAGGCGCTGAAGGCCATGCTCTACCGCTGCTGGAATCCGCCGCGCGGCGTCCGGGAGGCGGGTTCGCTGAGCGTGACGGTCGCGATCAGCCTTCTCCCGGACGGCAGCCTCGCCTCCGCACCCCGCGTCGTGAGCGGCGTTTTCGACAGCCTGTCGCAGATCGCGGCCGAGAGTGCGCTCCGCGCGGTCCAGGTCTGCGCGCCCTACACCATCCTTCCTTCCAACAAGTACGAGGCATGGCGGCAGATCGAGTTCACCTTCGATCCCCGCGAGATGCTCGGCGGATAATCAGGAGCCCGGCACCCAATGGCGCTTGCTGTGCGTTTCACAGTCTTTCTGCGTTCGATTCTCGTCGTGCTCGCCGCGGCGGCGGCGCTGGCGGCCACGCCCGCGGCCGCGCAGCTCAAGGTCGACATCACGCGCGGCAACGTCCAGCCGATGCCGATCGCGATTCCGCCCTTCGTCGGCGCCGCGGGCTCGGTCGACGAGCTTAGCCGGAACGTCTCGGGCGTGATCACGGCCGACCTGAAGCGCTCGGGCCTGTTCGCGCCGCTCGACCCGGCGGGCTTCGTCGATCCGGTGGTGCCGCCGAGCGCGATGCCGAACTTCGTGAACTGGCGGCCGCTCAACGCGCAGGCGCTCGTCTCCGGCGCCGTGACCGCGATGCCGGACGGACGGCTCATGGCCGAATACCGGCTCTGGGACATCTTCTCCGGCCAGCAGCTCACCGGCCAGCAATTCTACGCGAGCCCGAACAGCTGGCGCCGGATCGCCCACATCATCGCCGATTCGATCTACGAGCGCCTGACCGGCGAGAAGGGCTATTTCGACACCCGCATCGCCTTCGTCGACGAGACCGGCAGCAAGTCGCAGCGCGTGAAGCGGCTCGCGATCATGGACCAGGACGGCGCCAATGTCCGCTTCCTGACGGACGGGCGCGACCTCGTCCTCACGCCGCGCTTCGCGCCGGCGCGCCAGGAGATCACCTACGCCTCGCTCAACGGCCAGCAATGGCACGTCTACCTGCTCAACATCGAATCGGGCCAGCGCGAACTGATCGGCAACTTCCCGAACATGGCCTTCAGTCCGCGCTTCTCGCCGGACGGCCAGCAGATCGTGTTCTCGCTGCAGCAGGGCGGCAACGCCAACCTCTACAGGATGGACCTGAGGACGCGGCAGCTCACGCGGCTCACCGATTCGCCTTCGATCGACACGGCGCCCTGCTATTCGCCGGACGGCAGCCAGATCGCGTTCGAATCGGATCGCGGCGGCCAGCAGCAGCTCTACGTGATGAGCGCCGCTGGCGGGCCGGCGCAGCGCATCAGCTTCGGGCCGGGCCGCTACGGCACGCCGGTCTGGTCGCCGCGCGGCGACGTCATCGCCTTCACCAAGCAGGACGGCGGGCAGTTCAAGATCGGCGTGATCCGGCCGGACGGCTCCGGGGAGCGGATCCTCACCGAGGGCTTCCACAATGAGGGGCCGACCTGGGCGCCGAACGGACGCGTGCTCATGTTCTTCCGCGACCAGGGCGGCGGGCCGCAGCTCTGGTCGGTCGACCTCACCGGCTACAACGAGCAGCGCGTGCCGACGCCGAACTTCGCCTCCGACCCGGCCTGGTCGCCGCTGCTGAACTGACGGGATCGCGCGCGCAGTGAGCAGAAAGAAGGGGCGCCGGCCCGGCCGACGCCCCTTTTGATTGGCCTCGTCCGCCCGTGTGTGCGGCTCAGAGGTCCTCGCTCTTCAGCGACTTCAGCTTCGCAAACACGGATTCCGGATCGATGTCCGGCTCCCGCCGCGGCTCTTCGCGGTCGAAATCGAGGAAGCCTTCGCCCTTCCGGCCCTGGGTCTCCTCCGCCGGCAGCAGGCGCGCGCCCTCCGGCTCGGCCGGAAGCGGCTGCGCGCGCGCGGCCTTGCGGACCTCCATGTCCAGCTCGAGCTGGGAGCAGAGGCCGAGCGTCACCGGATCGATCGGCGTGAGCTGATTGGAATTCCAGTGGGTCCGGTCGCGGATCGACTGGATGGTCGGCTTGGTGGTGCCGACGAGCCGCATCACCTGCGCGTCTTTCAGCTCCGGATGGTTCCGGACCAGCCACAGGATGGCGTTCGGGCGGTCCTGGCGCTTGGAGACGGGCGTGTAGCGCGGGCCGCGCCGCTTCTGCTCGGGCACGCGCACCTTCGATTCCTGCAGCTTCATGCGGTAGTCGGGATCGGCTTCCGCCTTGGCGATCTCCTCGCGCGTGAGCTGGCCCGTCAGCACCGGGTCCATGCCCTTGATACCCTGCGCCGAATCGCCGTCCGCGATCGCCTTCACCTCGAGCGGGTGCAGGCGGCAGAACGAGGCGATCTGGTCGAAGGTCAACGACGTGTTGTCGACAAGCCAGACGGCGGTCGCCTTCGGCATGAGCGGCATGGTCGTCATGTAAAACCCTCCTAACCGCTTCCCCGGCGGGCGGAGAAGCTGAAATCACGTCCAGTTTGACGGGAATTGCCCTTGTTATAGGCGCGGGCAAGGCCTGCCGCAAGGAAGAGGGCCGGGGTCGCCACGCAGCAGGGATCGCCCCGCGCCAATTTCGCCGGAGGCGGACCGCGGCACAGCCGGCGTGTCTCGTCGAACCGGCGTGCTACCCGTCGTCGCCGCCATCGGCGAAAAGGCCGAACTGCGAGGCGGACCGAAGCTGCGGCGCGGCCAGTCCGAGATGATCGAACGCCTTCGGCGTCAGCAGCCGCCCGCGGGGCGTGCGCTGCATGAAGCCCTGCTGGATGAGATAGGGCTCGACAATGTCCTCGATCGCGTCGCGCGGCTCCGAGAGGGCGGCGGAGATGGTTTCGATGCCCACGGGGCCGCCCCCGAAATGGCCGGCGATCAGTTCGAGATACCTGCGGTCAAGCGAATCCAGACCTTGCCGGTCCACCTCGAGCGCGGTGAGCGCCCTGTCGGCGATCGCGCTCGTGATCTCGCTCGCCTTCTCGACGGCCGCGAAGTCGCGCACGCGGCGGAGGAGGCGGTTGGCGATGCGCGGCGTTCCGCGCGCGCGGCGCGCGATCTCGGCCGCACCCTCCTCGGTGATCGGGGCGCCGAGGAGCCGGGCGCCGCGCCGCACGATCTGCTCCAGCTCGGAATGCTCGTAGAATTCGAGCCGGACGGGAATGCCGAAGCGGTCCCTGAGCGGCGTGGTGAGGAGGCCCAGGCGCGTGGTGGCTCCGACCAGGGTGAACCTCGCGAGATCGATCCTCACCGAGCGGGCCGCCGGTCCCTCGCCGATGATGAGATCGAGCTGGAAATCCTCCATGGCCGGATAGAGGATCTCCTCGACCGCCGGGCTCAGGCGGTGGATCTCGTCGATGAAGAGCACGTCGCGCTCCTCGAGATTGGTGAGGAGCGCCGCGAGGTCTCCGGCCTTGGCGATCACCGGGCCGGAGGTTGCGCGGAAGTTCACGCCGAGCTCGCGCGAGACGATCTGGGCGAGCGTGGTCTTGCCGAGGCCCGGCGGTCCGACGAAGAGGACGTGATCGAGCGCCTCCTTCCGCGTCCGCGCCGCCTCGATGAAGACCTGGAGGTTGGCGCGGGCGCGCGCCTGGCCCACGAAGTCGGCGAGCCGCTGCGGCCTGAGCGTCGGGTCGTGGTCATCCTCGCGCTCGGCACCCGAGACCAGTCGGGCGGGGCTCACCGGGCAAGCTCCTTGAGGCCGAGGCGGATGAGCTGGGCAGTGTCGGCATGGTCGCCCGCCGCTTGGATCGCGGCCGCGACGGCCGCCGAAGCCTGCGCCTGCTGGTAGCCGAGGTTCACGAGCGCGGACACCGCGTCGCTCGCGGGAAGCGGCAGCGCTTCCGCGCCGGCCTGGGGCAGGCGGGCGAGACCGAGGCCGGCTTCGGAGAAGGCCGGCGCGCGGTCCTTGAGCTCCGCGCAGATCCGCGCCGCCACCTTCGGCCCGACGCCCGGCGCGCGTGCGATCATCGCCTTGTCCTGATGGGCGATCGCGGAGGCGAACTCGGCCGCCGAGAGCGTGCCGAGCACGGCAAGCGCCACCTTGCTGCCGACGCCCTGGACCGTCACCAGGAGCCGATACCAGTCGCGTTCGGCTTCCGACATGAAGCCGATCAGCCGGATCTGGTCCTCCCGGAAGACCGTCTCGACGAAAAGGGTCGCCGCCGCTCCGGCCTGAGGCAGGTCCCGCAGAGTCCGCGCCGAGCACTGCACCTGATAGCCGACGCCGTGCACGTCCAGGATCACCCAGTCAGAACCCGAGGAATCGACGATGCCCTTCAGCTTGCCGATCATGGATGCGTGTCCGGCGCTATGATGTCGAGGTCCGGGAAATAGGCGCGGTAGCGCCGCGCATCGCGCGTCAGGAGCCGGTGACCCTTCACCGCCGCATGGGCGCCGATGAGGAAATCCGGCAGCGTGCGCTCGCGCATCCCGCCGCTGCGGCGGTAGCGGGCATGCGCCTGACCCGCGCGGAACGCAGCTTCCCAGGGAGTCTGCTCCCTCGTCAGCCTCGCGAATGCGGCCGCTTCGTAGGCATCCTCGTCCAGGAAGTGCATGGAGGTCTCGGCCAGCACGATCGGATTGATGATGATCTCCCCGAGATCCGCCGCTTCAGCCAAGCGTGCCGCGGACCATTCGCTCCAGACCTCGGCCATTTCGATGACGTCGATGAGGACGTTCGAGTCAACGAGGGTCGACATCGTCGAACGGTCCGCGCGTCAGGTCCATGATCTCGTCCGCGGAGAGGCCCGACTTCCGATACTTCTGCCCGGCCTCGCGCAGCAGCCGGACGAGGCGCTGCCCCTTCGTCTCGCCTTCCAGCGCCGGCTCGACCTTCACGAGCCGCACGCCATCGTCCCCGAGCACGAAATCCACTTCCGAGCCGGGCCCGATCCCGAGCTTCTCCCGGACCCGCTTCGGTACCGTCACCTGGCTCTTCTCGGTCAGTCGCATGGGTAATACCTCGCGCGTATTACTTCGCACGGCGACAAGAACAGGTCAAGAACATCAGGCGAGCAGCTTCAGCCTGTCGCCGGCGCCGCGATGATGGGCGTGACAGATGGCGATGGCGAGCGCGTCGGCCGCATCGTCGCTGTCGTAGCGCGCCTTCGGCAGCAGCACCGAGACCATCATCTTCACCTGGGCCTTGGCACCGTGGCCGGCCCCGACGACGGCCTTCTTCACCATGTTGGGGGCGTATTCGGCGACGGCGAGGCCGGCGCGTGCAGGCACCAGCATGGCGATGCCGCGCGCCTGGCCAAGCTTCAGCGTCGCTCCCGCGTCGCGGTTCACGAAGGTCGCCTCGACTGCGGCCTCGTCCGGACGGAATTCGGCGATCATCCGCTCGAGCCCGTCATGAAGCTGGCGGAGCCGCTCCGCGAGAGGGGCGTCGCCGTCGCTCGTCACGGTACCGGCAGCGACGAAGGCGAGCCGGGAGCCTGAGCTTTCCACGATTCCCCAGCCGGTGCGGCGCAGGCCCGGGTCGATCCCGACGATCCGAATCACATGCATGCGCCACGATAGGCGAGGGCGCAGCCCGGTGCGAGCCGGCCGGCCCTATGCGTCCTGGACGGGGACGACGTAGTTGAGCGGCAGCCGTCCACCGTCGGCATAGACGGTCTGCCCGGTCACGTAGCTTGCATCGTCGGAGGCGAGGAAGGCGGCGACCCCGGCGATCTCGGCCGGCTCGCCGAGCCGTCCGAGCGGCGTGCGCGACAGCACCCGGCGGCGTGCATCCTTGTCCTGCATGGTCGCCGCCAGCATCTCGGTATTGATGGAGCCGGGGCCGATCGCATTGACCCGGATGCCGTAGGGCGCGAGCGCCAGTGCCATCACCTTGGTGAGCTGGCTGACGCCGCCCTTCGAGACGGAGTAGGGCACCTGGTTGGGGATCGCGAAGACCGCGTTCACCGAACTCATGTTGATGATGCAGCCCGGCTCGCCGCCGTCCTCGATCTGCCGCACCATGCGCTTCGCGACGGCCTGCCCGGTCAGGAACGCTCCCTTCACGTTCACCCGCAGCACGCGGTCGAAATCCTCCTCGGCGAGTTCGAGGAAATCGGCGCCGCAGAGGATGCCGGCATTGTTGACGAGCACGTCGATCGTCCCGAAGGCATCGACCGTCGCCGCCACGAGGTTGCGCACGCTCAGCCGATCGCCGACATCGCAGCTCACGAACCGGACGGCGCCGCGCTCGCCGAGCTGGGCCGCGGCATCCGAACCGGCATCTTCGTCGATGTCGGCGACGACGACCCTGGCACCGTCGTCGGCGAAGCGCCGCGCGATCGCGAATCCGATCCCGCGTGCGCCGCCGGTTACGATCGCGACCTTGTTCTCGAGCGCCATTATGAGCCCCCTCGTGACCTCGCGGCGGCACAGTGCCCAGCGCGGGCGGTCGGGTCAATCGTCGGGAGGGGACGGAGGCCGGCCATGCCGGCCCATCGTCTCGCGGATCTCGTCGAGGATCGCCGGGTCATCGATCGTCGGCGGTACCCGCACCTTTTCGCCGTCCGCGATCTGGCGCATGGTGGCGCGCAGGATCTTGCCCGAGCGCGTCTTCGGCAGCCGGTCCACGACGAACACGGTCTTGAGTGCCGCGACCGGCCCGATCTCCGCGCGGACGCGACCCACGCATTCCCGCTCGATCTCCGCAGGATTCCGCGCCTTGCCGGATTTCAGCACCACGAATCCGCATGGGAGCTGGCCCTTCAGTTCATCGGCGATCCCGATCACCGCGCATTCCGCGACGTCGGGGTGCGAGGCGAGCACCTCCTCGATGGCACCCGTCGACAGCCGGTGCCCGGCGACATTGATGATGTCGTCCGTCCGCGCCATGACGAAGAGATAGCCGTCCTCGTCCCGGAACCCGGCATCCGCCGTCTTGTAGAATCCCGGAAATTCGGAAAGGTAGCCGTCGCTGAAGCGTTGGTCGGCGTTCCAAAGCGTCGGCAGGCAGCCGGGCGGCAGCGGCAGCCTGACGGCGATGTTGCCGAGCGTGCCGGGCGCCACCGGCTCGCCGGCATCGCTCAGGACTTCCACGTCGTAGCCGGGCATCGCCACCGTGGGCGATCCGTATCTAACCGGCAGCATGCCGAGACCGACAGGGTTCGCCGCAATCGCCCAGGCCGTCTCCGTCTGCCACCAGTGATCGACCACGGGCACGCCGAGGATTCTCTCCGCCCACTGGATGGTGTCGGGATCGGCGCGCTCGCCGGCGAGGAACAGCGTCCGGAACCCCGACAGATCGTGGTTCCGGACATGAGTACCGCCGGGGTCCTCCTTCTTGATCGCGCGGAAGGCCGTCGGCGCCGTGAAGAGGGCGGCCACGCGGTGCTCGGCGATCACGCGCCAGAATGCCCCGGCGTCCGGCGTGCCGACCGGCTTTCCCTCGTAGAGCACGGTGGTGCAGCCGTGGAGGAGGGGCGCATAGACGATGTAGGAATGGCCCACGACCCAGCCGACATCGGAGGCCGCCCAGAACACCTCCCCGGGATCGACGGCGTAGATCGCCGCCATCGACCATTTCAGCGCCACCATGTGGCCGCCATTGTCGCGGACCACGCCCTTCGGCTGGCCGGTCGTGCCCGAGGTATAGAGGATGTAGAGCGGGTCGGTCGCCTTCAGCGCCGCGCAGGGGACCGCGCGCCCCCGCGCCAGCGCGACCGCCTGCGCATAGTCGAGGTCGCGTCCGGGCAGGAGCTCGCAGCCATGTTCGGGCCGCTGCAGGATGAGGCAGCGTTCCGGCTTGTGGGCGGCGCGCGCGATCGCGCCGTCGAGGAGCGGCTTGTAGGGCACGATCCGGCCCGGCTCGATGCCGCAGGAGGCCGATACGATCAGCTTCGGGCGGCAATCGTCGATGCGCGTCGCGAGCTCGTGCGCGGCAAACCCGCCGAACACCACGGAATGGATCGCGCCGATGCGGGCGCAGGCGAGCATCGCCACGATCGCCTCGGGCACCATCGGCATGTAGAGGATTACCCGATCGCCCTTGCCGATCCCGTTGTCGAGGAGCACGGCGGCGAGGGCGCTCACTTCGCCGAGGAGGTCGCCATAGGTGATGGTCCGCACCGTGCCGGTAACGGGGCTGTCGTAGATGATCGCGGCCTCGTCGGGCCGCCGGGCGGCATGCCGGTCGACGCAATTGTGACAGGTGTTGCATTCCGCCCCGGCAAACCAGCGCCCGTAGATCCCGAGATCCGGATCGAAGACCCTGTCCCACGGCCTGAACCAGTCGATCTCCCGCGCCGCCTCGACCCAGAAGGCTTCGGGATCGGCACGCCAGGCGGCATAGACCTCGTGATAACGGCTCGTCATGGCGTTCCTCCCGCCTCGGAGGAGCTAAGCGCCCCGATATTCCGAGTCCATCGGCAATTCGGCGCATCGGACGGGTGCGTATCCTCCGAAGCGAATTGTCGAGAGGGCGAGGACGGCCTATATCTTGGCGGCGCGGCTGCGCGGTGCGTCAGGAGACGTATCCCCGGGGCCTTATCGATCCTGAAGGGAGCTGTCCCCGTCCTTGCCTGCGGGCTCGGACACACGGCGCCCACCTACGTTGTAGGTTTCCCGGGATCGAAACTCCAACGGCCGTGGCGGCTGCGCACTTCCCTCCGCCCGTCCTGCGACGACGAGACTGCATGCACGGCGGAGCCGCCCTGAAGTCGGAGCTGCGACGAGGCGCCCTGGCGCGGCGCGCGGCGATCACGCCGGACGAGCACCAGCGCTGGTCCTGGGCGGCCGTCGACCACATCCGGCCGCTCGTCGGCGAGGGCGAGGCGGTTGCGCTCTTCGCGCCGATGCGCGGCGAGATCGATCCGCTCGGGCTGATCGCGACGATCCGGGCACGGCGCGGGGAGGTGCTGATGCCGGCCGTGGTGGCGGGGACCCTGATCTTCCGCCGGTTCGACGGCGAGACGCTCGAGGCGGGACCGCTCGGCACGCGCCATCCCCCGGTCGCCGAGCCGGAACTCGTCCCGGGCCTGATCGTCGTTCCGCTCGCCGCGTTCGACCGGCGCGGCGGGCGGATCGGCTATGGCGGCGGCTATTACGACCGTGCGATCGAGCGGCTGAACGCCGGGGCGGCGCTGGTGCGCACGGTCGGCATCGGCTTTGCTTGCCAGGAAGTCGACAGCGTGCCGCTCGAGCCGCACGATGCGGTGCTCGATGCGGTGGCAACGGAGAAGGAACTGATCAGAGTGAAGGACCACGCGTGAGGCTTCTCTTTCTGGGCGATGTCGTCGGCCGGACCGGCCGGACAGTCGTGCGCGACTATCTTCCCGGCCTGATCGAGCGGCACCGCTTCGATTTCGTGGTCGTCAACGGCGAGAATTCCGCGGGCGGGTTCGGGATCACGGAGGAGATCTTCCAGTCGCTGATCGATGCCGGGGCCGACTGCGTCACCACCGGCAACCACGTCTGGGACCAGCGCGAGGCGCTCGTCTTCGCCGACCGGCACGAACGCTTCCTCCGCCCGATCAACTATCCGGCCGGCACGCCGGGGCGCGGCTCCAACCTCTATATCGCCCGCAACGGCGCGCGCGTGCTGGTCATCAACGTGATGGGCTCGGTCTTCATGCAGGACCTCGACGATCCGTTCGCGGCGGTGACGGCGGAGATCGGCGCCTGCTCCCTCGGGCACGGCTGCGACGCGGTGATCGTCGACATCCATGCCGAGGCGACCAGCGAGAAGCAGACCATGGGCCATTATCTCGACGGCAAGGCCTCGCTGGTGATCGGAACGCATACCCACGTGCCGACGGCGGACTATCGCGTGCTGCGGAACGGCACGGCCTTCATGACGGATGTCGGCATGTGCGGCGACTACGATTCGATCATCGGGATGGAGAAGGACGAGCCGATCCGGCGGGCGACGACCAAGATCCCGCAGGCCCGCTTCGCGCCGGCGCTCGGCCCGGCGACGCTTTCCGGCCTCGCGGTCGACGTCGACGACGACACCGGCCTGGCGCGGCGGGTCTGGGCGGTGCGCATCGGGCCCCATCTGGAGCCGGCCGAGCCGGATTTCGAGGCGAGCCCGTGAAGCTGCCGCTCCACGGCCGCTGCTTCTGCGGCGCCGTCCTCGTCGAGGCGAAGGCGGAACCGTTCCAGGTGTCCTGGTGCCATTGCCGGGACTGCCGGCGCCAGACCGGAGCGCCCGCCGTGGTCTGGGCCGGCTTCCGCAGCGAGGACGTCCATGTCGCCGGGGCGCCGCGGCGGCGGCGCTCCTCGGAGCATATCGTGCGCGGCTTCTGCCCCGATTGCGGCACGCCCTTCAGCTACGAGGACGACCGCCTGGCCGGCGAGATCTACATCCATACCGGCGTCTTCGACGAGGCCGACCAGCTCGTCCCGGACCGGCACGCCTACGTGACCTCGAAGCTCTTCTGGCTGCATCTCGAGGACGGGCTGGCGAAGTTCGAGACCACGACGCGCCGACGCCCGGGCTGAGCGCCGCCGCTGGACGGACGGCTGGCGCCCGCCTATAAGCCGCGCAATCTCCGCAAGACAAGAACCGACTGGGGCTGTCCATGGCCGGACATTCGCAATTCAAGAACATCATGCACCGCAAGGGGAAGCAGGACGCCATCAAGTCCAAGCTCTTCTCCAAGCTGGCGCGCGAGATCACCGTCGCGGCGAAGGAGGGCGGACCGAGCGCGGACGGCAATCCGCGCCTCAGGCTCGCCATCCAGAACGCGCGCTCCGAAGGCATGCCGAAGGACAATATCGAGCGTGCGATCAACAAGGCCGCGGGCGGCGACGCCGAGGACTATTCGGAGATCCGCTACGAGGGCTACGGCCCGGGCGGGGTCGCCGTCATCGTGGAAGCCCTGACGGACAACCGAAACCGGACGGCCGGCGCCGTCCGCTCCTACTTCACCAAGAATGGCGGCGCGCTCGGGGAGACCGGGTCGGTGTCCTTCATGTTCGACCGGGTCGGCGAGATCGTCTATCCGGCTTCCGCCGGCGATCCCGAGGCGGTTCTGGAGGCGGCGGTCGAGGCCGGCGCGGAGGACGTCGCCAGCGACGAGAACGGCCATGTCGTCACGACTGCCTTCGAGGACCTCGGGACCGTGGCAAAGGCGCTCGAGGAGGCGCTCGGCCCTGCCGATTCGGTGCGCACGGTCTGGAAGCCGCAGACGCTGACGCCGGTCGACGGAGAGAAGGCTGCGACGCTGATGAAGCTTCTCGCGACCCTCGACGACGACGACGATGTTCAGAACGTCTATGCCAACTACGACATCGATGCCGAAACGCTGGAACAGCTGAGCGCCGCATGATTGCCGCGGTTTGGCCCGAATCGGAGCCCAACGCGGAATGCTGCGCGTGCGGGCATTTCCCTCACACTCGCGGATGCCAACGATCGGCCAGGGCAGTTGACGACCGCTTAACCATCGCAGGGTTAAGCGAATCCAAATTCCAGCGTAAGGAGTGTGCGGCGATGCGTGTCGGCGTGTCCGTGCGGAAGGGTGTGGCGGCGGCGGCTCTGGCCGTGGCGGTATTGGGCGCAGGTTGCGCGAACCAGCAGAAGCTGCTCGGCCAGGATCTGGCCGGGATGGGTGCCGGCGGCGTCGGGGTGGCGCGTCCCGGCAGCGCGCAGGATTTCCAGGTGAACGTGGGCGACCGGGTGTTCTTCGACACCGACTCCTCCTCGTTGAACGGCCAGGCCCAGATGGTGCTTGCGAAGCAGGCGCAGTGGCTCAACCAGTACCGCCAGTATTCCTTCATCATCGAAGGCCATGCGGACGAGCGCGGCACCCGCGAATACAATCTCGCGCTCGGCGCGCGGCGCGCCGAGGCGGCCCGCGACTTCCTGACCTCGCGGGGTATCGATCCGCGGCGGATGCGCACGGTCTCCTACGGCAAGGAGCGCCCGGTGGCGGTCTGCAGCGACCCGTCCTGCTGGTCGCAGAACAGGCGCGCGGTCACGGTCCTTCAGGGCGCCGGAAGCTGATCGCGGCGCCGGATCGGACCGGCCGTCCGCGCCGGCGGTCGTAGTTTGGCCGAATTGATGGTGCGGTGCTAAGAGAAACGGAGCACCGGAGACCGATGATCATGCCCATGCGTCTGATCGCCGTTCCGCTCGTCCTGCTGGCGACCACCGCGCCGGCCTGGTCGCAGTCGGCTCAGGAGATCGGCCAGATGAAGCTCTACATCCAGCAGCTGGAGGACCGCGTCCGCCAGCTGACCGGTGACGTGGAGCGGCTGACCTACGAGCTGAACCAGGCCCGCGCGCAGGTGCCGCAGGAGCAGGGCGCGTCGCCGACGGCGCAGGGATGGCAGACCGGCGGCTACGGCCAGCCGGCCGGCCAGTTCGGCAACCCGCCGTCCGCCGGCCAGTTCGACAAGCCGCCGTCCGGCGGCGGGGCCTTGACCACCGGTTCGCTGCCGGTGCAGCCGGGAGCCGGCCCCGGGACCAATCCCGAGGCGAATTCGATCGCCCAGGACGACCCGCGGATCGCCGCGGACGGCGACGGCCTCGGCGGCACGGCGCCGCTCGACCTGTCGGCGCTCGCGAGCGGTGCGGCATCGGTGCCGCTGCCGCAATCGGACCGCTTGCTCGGCAGCCTGAGGCCTTCGGGCCAGGCGGCTCCCGCCCAGCTCGCCGCGCTCGGCAGCGGCACGCCGCGCGAGGAGTATGACGCGGCCTACGGCTACGTCCTCACGGGCGATTACGGGACCGCCGAAGCGAGGCTCTCCGCCTGGCTGGAGGCCTTCCCGAACGAGGCGCAGGCCCCGGACGCGCGGTTCTGGCTCGGCGAAAGCGAGTACCAGCAGGGCAAGTTCCGCGAGGCCGCGGGCGAGTTCCTGAACGTCTACAAGTCCTGGCCGCAGAGCCGGAAGGCGCCCGATTCGCTCGTGAAGCTCGGCATGTCGCTCGGCCAGCTCGGGGAGAAGGACGCCGCCTGCGCGACCCTCTCCGAAGTCGGCCGGCGCTATCCCGACGCGTCCTCGATCCTGAAGACGCGCGTCGATGAGCAGACCCGGGACCTCGGCTGCTGAGCCCCGCGGGGGGCTTCCCGCGCCGAGCCTTCTCTTCTCGGAACTTCGCGGCACAAGCGGCCTCGTGCTCGCCGTCTCCGGCGGGCCGGATTCGACCGCACTGATGCTGCTCGTGTCCCGGTGGAACGAGCGGCCGCCCGTCCTGGTGGCGACCGTCGACCACGGACTGCGCCCGGAATCCGCCGCCGAGGCCGGGACCGTGGCGGCGAATGCCGCGCGGCTCGGGCTCTCCTGCCGCGTCCTCAGGCTCGGCCGGCTGCCGGCAGGCAACCGCCAGGCGGCGGCCCGGAGCGCCCGGTACCGGGCGCTCGCCGATCTCGCCCGCGAGGTCGATGCCGAAGCCATCGTCACGGCCCATCACAGGGAGGACCAGGCCGAGACCTTCCTGATGCGGATCGCGCGCGGCTCGGGCGTCTACGGTCTCGGCGCCATGCGGCCGATGGTGCGGACCGGCGACATTGCGATCGCCCGGCCGCTTCTCGGCGTGTCGCGATCGGCGCTTCATCGGCTGGCGTCGGCGAGCGGACTGCCGCTCGCGGGCGATCCGTCCAACGAGGACGAGCGCTACGAGCGGGTGCGGATGCGGCGCCTGCAGCCGGCGCTCGACCGGCACGGCCTCGATGCGGAGCGGCTCGCAGGCACGGCTGATCGCCTGGCGCGCGCAGCCGACGCGCTCGACGCCTGCTGCGAACGGCTAGTCTTCGACGCCTGCTCGATCTCGGAATGGGGGAGCGTCACCGGCCCCCTCGAGGCGCTGACGGAGGCGCACGAGGAGATCGCCGAACGGTCGCTTGCGCGCATGCTCGCCGCGGTGGCAGGCGCGGACTACACGCCGGAGCACGCGTCGATCGGATCCCTGCTCGGCGCGCTTGCGGCGGGTCCCGCCGGCGAGCGGGTCCGGCGGACGCTCCACGGGGCGGTGGTCACGGCGTCCGGCGGCCTGTTCGAGATCCGCCGCGAATGGGGACGCGCAGGCCTGCCGACCATGCCGGCGCGGCCCGCCGAGACAATCGTCTGGGACGGGCGGTTCCGCATCTCCGTCCCGAACGCGGACGCGGTGCTCGAGATCGCGCCGATCGGCCTCGCCGCTCCGCTCCTTGCCTTCGAAGGCATGACAAGGGGCGCGGCGCGGACGCTGCCGGCCATCCTTCGCGACGGCCGTCTCGCCGCGTTGCCGGCCGGTCTGCGGCCGGTGCGGCCGGCGATCCCGGTCGCGTCCTTCGAGGCGGCGTGCCTGGTGCGGGAACGGCTTCATCGCAGCACGGTATGAGGGAGGCCCCTCGGCCCTGCGGGACAACCGCACCGGCCGCGTCTCTTCGCCGGATTCGAGCGCGCTGACCAGAACTCGCCTTGGCATAAACCCGCCAACAACCTATCTAGTCGAGAATGCGGTGGGAGCGAGTGAGAGCGCTGCCTGGCTGCCCGGGGTCGAACTGAATGAACCAGAACTTCCGCAATTTCGCTCTGTGGATCGTGATCCTGCTTCTGCTGGTAGCGCTCTTCAACCTCTTCCAGAATCCGTCGAGCCAAACCTCGGCCAACGAGATCAGCTACTCGCAATTCCGCAACGACGCAGCGGACGGGCGCATCAAGTCCGTCACGATCGCCGGCGAGGAGATCAGCGGGACATACGCGGACAATTCGCGTTTCCGCACCTACGCGCCGCCCGGAACGGACTACGTTCCGATGCTCGAGGAGCATAACGTCTCGATCCGCGCGCGGCCCCAGGACGAGAAGATGTCGTTCATCTCGGTCCTGATCTCCTGGTTCCCGATGTTCCTGCTGATCGCCGTGTGGATCTTCTTCATGCGGCAGATGCAGGGTGCCGGAGGCCGGGCGATGGGCTTCGGCAAGTCGAAGGCGAAGCTCCTGACGGAGGCCCACGGCCGCGTCACCTTCGAGGACGTCGCCGGCGTCGACGAGGCGAAGGAGGACCTGGAGGAGATCGTCGAATTCCTGCGCGATCCGCAGAAGTTCCAGCGCCTCGGCGGGCGGATCCCGCGCGGCGTGCTCCTGGTCGGCCCGCCGGGCACCGGCAAGACGCTGCTCGCCCGCGCCATCGCCGGCGAGGCGAACGTGCCCTTCTTCACCATATCGGGTTCCGACTTCGTCGAGATGTTCGTGGGCGTCGGCGCCTCCCGCGTGCGCGACATGTTCGAGCAGGCGAAGAAGAACGCGCCCTGCATCATCTTCATCGACGAGATCGACGCCGTCGGCCGCCATCGCGGCGCCGGGCTCGGCGGCGGCAATGACGAGCGCGAGCAGACGCTCAACCAGCTCCTCGTCGAGATGGACGGCTTCGAGGCGAACGAGGGCATTATCCTCATCGCGGCGACGAACCGTCCGGACGTCCTCGATCCCGCGCTGCTGCGGCCGGGCCGCTTCGACCGGCAGATCGTGGTGCCGAACCCGGATGTCGTCGGCCGCGAGAAGATCCTGAAGGTGCATGTGCGCAAGGTGCCGCTCGCGCCCGGCGTGAACCTCAAGACGATCGCCCGCGGCACGCCCGGCTTTTCCGGCGCGGACCTGATGAACCTCGTCAACGAGGCCGCGCTCCTGGCGGCGCGGCGCGGCAAGAGGCTCGTCACCGGGCAGGAGTTCGAGGACGCCAAGGACAAGGTGATGATGGGCGCCGAGCGGCGCACCCTCGTCATGACCGAGGACGAGAAGCGCCTCACCGCCTATCACGAGGGCGGCCATGCCATCGTGGCGCTGCACGTGCCCTCGACCGATCCCGTGCACAAGGCGACCATCATCCCGCGCGGCCGCGCCCTCGGCATGGTCATGCAGCTGCCGGAGCGCGACCAGCTCTCGATGACCTTCGAGCAGATGACCTCGCGGCTCGCGATCCTCATGGGCGGCCGCGTGGCCGAGGAGCTCGTGTTCGGCGACCGGAAGGTCACGTCGGGCGCGGCCTCCGACATCGAGCAGGCCACGAAGCTCGCGCGCGCCATGGTGACGCGCTGGGGCTTCTCCGACCAGGTCGGCCGGGTGGCGCTCGGCGAGAACCAGGAGGAGGTCTTCCTCGGCCATTCGGTGGCGCGCCAGCAGAACATCTCCGAGGAGACCGCGCGCAAGATCGACCACGAGGTGCGCCGCCTGGTGGACGAAGGCTATGCCGAGGCGCGGCGCATCCTCACGGAGTCCAAGGACGAGCTCGAGCGGCTCGCCCAGGGCCTGCTGGAGTTCGAGACGCTTTCCGGCGAGGAGATCAAGGACCTGCTCAACGGCAAGCGCCCGGTCCGGGAGGATCCGAGCAACGACGAGACGCCGCCGCGCGGCTCGGCGGTGCCTTCCACCGGCCCGCGCACGCGGCCCGACAAGGGAAGCGACAAGGGCCTGGAGCCCCAGCCGACCTGATCCCTGTCACGCTTTGATACAGATTGTGAGGCCCGGACCCTGGTCCGGGCCTCTATACGTTTGAGCAGTTGAGGGATTCGGAAGGATTCCCGCGTAAGAGGACCTTGGGGCGAGGTCGGTCTCCAGGGAGACTGTGTTCGAAGCGTAACGGCGGTTAGACATGACGAGGCGATATTTCGGCACCGACGGCATCCGCGGGACGGCCAATCTCTTCCCGATGACGCCCGACATCGCGATGCGCGTCGGAATGGCTGTGGGACTGCATTACCGCAACGGCCACCGCCAGCGGGTCGTCATCGGCAAGGACACGCGGCTTTCGGGCTACATGATCGAGAACGCGATGGTGGCGGGCTTCACGGCCGTCGGCGTCGACGTGTTCCTGCTCGGCCCGATCCCGACGCCAGCCGTCGCGATGCTGACGCGCTCGATGCGGGCGGATTACGGCGTCATGATCTCCGCCTCGCACAACCCCTACGCCGATAACGGCATCAAACTGTTCGGGCCGGACGGGTTCAAGCTCTCCGATCTCGTCGAGAGCGAGATCGAGGCGCTCGTCGAATCGGATCTCACCACGCGCCTTTCCCCGGCTTCGGAGCTCGGGCGCGCGAAGCGCGTCGACGGCGTGCTCGACCGCTATATTGAGTTCGCGAAGCGCACGCTGCCGCGCCAGCTCTCCTTCGACGGCCTGCGCGTCGTCGTCGACTGCGCGAACGGCGCCGCCTACAAGGCCGCCCCGCTCGCGCTCTGGGAGCTCGGCGCCGAGGTCGTCTCGATCGGGGTTGAGCCGGACGGCTTCAACATCAACCGCGATTGCGGCTCGACCGCGCCGGACGCGCTCGCGCGGAAGGTGCACGAGGTGCGCGCCGATATCGGGATCGCGCTCGACGGCGACGCGGACCGCGTGGTGATGGTCGACGAGAAGGGCAACGTCATCGACGGCGACCAGCTGATGGCGCTCGTCGCCAATTACTGGAACGAGGAGCACCGGCTGGCGGGGGCCGGCATCGTCGCCACCGTGATGTCCAATCTCGGGCTGGAGCGCTTCCTGGCGGCGCAGGGCCTGTCGATGGTCCGCACGCCGGTCGGCGACCGGTACGTCGTCGAGCACATGCGCCAGCACGGCTTCAATGTCGGCGGCGAGCAATCCGGCCACATCATCCTCTCCGACTTCGCGACGACGGGGGACGGGCTCATTGCCGCGCTCCAGGTTCTCGCCGTGGTCTGTCGCGAGGGCCGGCCGGTGAGCGAGGTCTGCCACCGCTTCGACCCGGTTCCGCAGGTGAAGAAGAACGTGCGCTATCGCGGCGGGCAGCCGCTCGAGAACGAAACGGTGCAGCGCGTCATCGCGGACGCGGAGGCGAGGCTCGGCAAGGAGGGCAGGCTGGTGATCCGGCCGTCCGGCACCGAGCCGGTGATCCGGATCATGGGCGAGGGCGACAATGCCGATCTCGTCCGCGCGGTGGTGAACGACATCGCCGACGTGGTGCAGCGCGCCGCCTGAGCGGCCGGGCCGGGCGGCACGCACCGCCCTGTCGGGGGACGGGGCCATGGACGACTATCCGCTCGCACGGGTCTACCAGCTGCTCGAGCCGGGTCCGGTCGTGCTGCTCACGACGGCGCAGGCGGGCCGCGCGAACGTGATGACCATGTCCTGGCACATGATGGTCGAGTTCACGCCGCCGCTCGTCGCCTGCGTCGTCAGCGGCGCCGATTTCAGCCACAGGGCGCTGAAGGAGACGGGCGAGTGCGTGATCGCCGTCCCGGCCGTGCACCTCGCCCCGAAGGTGGTGGCGATCGGCAATTCTTCCGGGCGCGACACGGAGAAGTTCTCGGCATTCGGCCTGACCCCGCTTCCGGCGGCCGAGGTGGCCGCGCCGCTCGTCGCGGAATGCTTCGCCAATCTCGAGTGCCGGGTACGGGACGACCGGCTCGTCCCCGACTACGATCTCTTCGTGCTCGAGGTGGTGAAGGCCTGGAGCGATTCCGGCCAGCCGGAGCCGAAGACCATCCATCACCGCGGCTACGGCACCTTTGCCGTGGACGGCGAGACGGTCACGATCCCGTCGAAAATGCCGTAGGGCCCGCCCGCTTCCGCCGCCGCTGCGGGACGGGAGGCGGAACGGCCCATGGGCGGGGCGGGCGTTCCGGGCGCCCGGCCGGCCGCCCGAAAGTCATGCCGGCACGGCCCTTTTCAGTGCGACCGGAGCGAAGGCCTTCACCTCCGGGGCGTCCTGGAGCGGCTCGATCTCCACCAGCGCCGTCATCGCGCTGCAGCCCTGCGCGAGGCGCGACGTGCCCTTGTCGAGGGTCAGCACGTTCGGGTTGCCATGGCGCTCCAGGCCGCCCGCCTGGCCGGGCTCGGAGGGATCGAACCACGCCCCCGTCTGCAGCACGACCACGCCGGGCCGGACCTCCGCAGTGACCCGGGCGGCCGCGACGCAGGCACCGCGGTCGTTGAAGAGGCGGACGGGCGATCCGGTCCGGATGCCGCGCCGCTCCGCGTCTGCCGGATGGATGAGGACCGGCTCGCGCCCGCCGACCTTCCGCGCCCGGCTGAGCGCGGACGGGTCGGACTGGCTGTGAAGCTTGGTGCCCGGCTGGCTCGAGATCAGGTGAAGCGGAAACCGTCCGGCCTTCGGGCTGCCCAGCCACTCGGCCGGCTCCAGCCATGCGGGATGGGGCGGGCAGTCCGCATAGCCGAAGCTCGCGATGCGCTCGGAATAGAGTTCGATCCGCCCGGAAGGTGTCGCGAGCGGCGCGGCGAGCGGATCGGCGCGGAAGTCCGCGTGAAGGATTTCCTCCGTCTCGGGCGGGGGCGCCTCCCAGTACCCCGCATGCCAGAACGCGTCGAAATCGGGCATGGCGACGCCCTTGGCGGATGCCGCCTCCGTCACCGCGGCATAGAGCCGGCGGACCCAGTCCATCTCCCGGAGCCCCTCGGTGAAGGAGGCCTCGTAGCCGAGGCGGGCGGCGAGATCGCAGAAGATCGCGAAGTCGGAGCGCGCGGCGCCGACCGGCGCGATCGCCTGCGGCATGGCGAAGAGGAAGCGGTCGCGCGAGGACCCGCCGAGATCGTTGCGCTCGAGCGTTGTCGTGGCGGGCAGAACGACATCGGCGAAGCGGGCGACGGGCGTCCACCAGGTGTCGTGCACGACGATTGTCTCGGGCCGGCGCCAGGCGCGGAGAAGGCGATTGAGGTCCTGATGGTGGTGGAACGGGTTGCCGCCGGCCCAATAGACCATGCGGATATCGGGATAGATCAGGGTGCGGCCGTCGAATTCGCAGGTCTCGCCGGGCCCGAGAAGCATGTCCGCGACCCGCGCGACCGGGATTGCGAGGCCGGCCGGGTTGCGGCCGGTCGGAAACTGGGGCGCCGGCAGCGCCCTGCTCGGATTTCCGACGCCGTTGAGCGAGCCGTAGCCGAACCCGTAGCCGCCGCCAGGCAGTCCGATCTGCCCGAGCAGCGCGGCGAGGGCGACGATCATCCAGTACGGCTGCTCGCCGTGATCGGCCCGCTGCAGCGACCAGCTGCCGGCGATGAAGGTCCGGCCGGACGCCATGCGCCGCGCGAGCGACCGGATCGCCCCGGCTTCGACGCCGCTGATCTCCGCCGCCCAGTCCGGCGTGGTCGCGACGCCGTTCTCCTCGCCGAGGACATAGGCCCTCAGCCTGTCGTAGCCGGTCGTGTAGCGGTCGAGAAACGCCGCATCGACCAGATGCTCGGTGATGAGGACGTGGGCGATGCCGAGCATCAGCGCCGTGTCGGTGTTCGGCCGGGGCGGAATCCATTCCGCCCCGAGCCAATCGGGGATGTCGCTTCTCACCGGCGATACGACGACGAATTCGACGCCGCTCTCCCGCGCCCGGCGCGTCCAGTGCGGCATCATGTGCTCGCCCGGGCCGCCGGCGGTCACGTTCCAGTTCTTCGGGTTCAGGCCGCCGAAGGCGACGAAGAGATCGGTGTGGCGCGCGATCGAATCCCAGGAGGTGTTCCGCCCGCTCACCGGCTGGTGGGTTCCGACCACATGCGGAAGGAGCACCTGCGCCGCGCCCCAGCTGTAGTTCGTCACCTGGTCGACGCAGCCGCCGCCCGCGAACAGGAAGCGTCTGAGCTGCGAGCGCGCATGATGGAAGCGCCCGGCGCTCGACCATCCGTAGGACCCGCCGAAGATCCCGCCGGGTCCGTGCTCGCCGCGGATCCGCCGCAGCTCCGCGGCGACGAAGTCGAGCGCCTGGTCCCAGCCCACGGAGACGAAGGGATCGCTGCCGCGGCGCTCGGTGGCGGCCCCCGGTCCCGACCGCAGCACGCTCTCGCGGATCGCCGGCTCCGCGACCCGGAGCGGCGAATAGACCATCTCGACCGTGTTCTCGATGATGGGGGAGGGCGCAGGATCGCGCGGAAACGGCCTGACGCCCACGAGCCGCCCGTCCTCGGTGTCGGCGAGGAACGCGCCCCAGTGCGAGAGGCTGATCGAAGTGCTAGGTCCCGGCATCGCCGCGCTTCCGCCGTCTCTCTGCGACCGTTTCTCCCGCGATCAGCCAGTCGCTCGCGGCGACGTCCCGGAAGACGACGTAGCAATCCTCGGCGCGCGCGCCGGCATGCTCCACGAGGCTTGCCGTGATGTCGGCCGCGATCGCCTTCTTCGCCTCCGCCGAACGGCCTTCTACGATTTGGACTAGGACGTAGGGCACGTTTCACGCTCCGTCATGCAAGGGTCAATCCGCCATCGACGTGGATCATCTGTCCGGTGATGAGCCCGGCGTCGCGCGACAGGAGGAAGGCTATCGCGGCGGCGATGTCGTCGGGGCTCGCGATCCGCCCCATCGGGGTGCGCTCCGCCGCCTTCTTCCAGGACGCCTCGGAGAGCGCGGAATGGCCGGACGCGTCCTTCCGCGTATAGCCGGGGACGACGCAGTTCACCGTGGCGCCCGTCGGCGCGATCTGGGCGGCGAGGCTCTTCGCGAGCGCCTCGACGGCAGCCTTCGCGGCGGCCGTGACCGGAAACAGGGAATCCGGCGCGAAGACATGCGCCACGAACGAGCTGACCGCGACGATCCGCCCCTGGTCCGATCGGGTCACGTGCGGCAGCGCTGCCTCGGCGAGCGCGAAGAACGCCTCCGGCATCAGCCTCAGCGCGCGGGCGAGGGCGGCGTGGTCGACCTCGCCGATCAGGCGCCGGTCCGCGATGCCGGCATTGCTGACGACCTGGTCGAGCCGCCCGAACGCCTCGGCCGCCCGCGCGACGAGCCCGGCCGCGGTCCCCGCTTCGGCGAGGTCGCCGAGGCAGACTTCGGTCCGGGCGCCGGCGGCCTCCGCCGCCGCGG
>NZ_SPKJ01000003.1 GCF_009866965.1 Propylenella binzhouense
TAGAGCGTTACCCGACCTAATTGAATCGGGATTCCCAAATCAGCGCTGAGATGATTCAAGCTGTCTGCCGGATTGGAGGCCGGCGGACATGTCGAAAGCTTTGTCAGTCGATCTTCGGGAACGTGCGGTGGCTGCGGTGCGTGACGGCGCGACGCACCGGGAGGCGGCCAAGCGGTTCGGGGTGAGCGCTGCCAGCGTGAGCCGCTGGCAGGTTCTGGAGCGCGAGCAGGGTGACGTTCGCCCCAAGGCGCTGGGCGGCGACCGCAAGTCGGCTCGAATCGACGCGCACAAGGAAGCCGTCCTCGATGCTCTCGGCCCGGAAGCCGATCGCTCGATCGAGGAGGCTCGCCTGGTGCTGAAGGAACAGGGCCTTGTGTTCAGCTTCGGAGCGCTGCAGCGCTTCTTCAAGCGGCACGCCATCACGCGCAAAAAAAGACCGCGCACGCCGCCGAGCAGGACCGCCCCGACATCGTGAAGCGGCGGCAGGCCTGGTTCGACGGCCAGCTCGATCTCGACCCGGAGCGGCTGGTCTTCATCGATGAAACCTGGGCCTCGACGAACATGGCTCGACGGCATGGCCGATGCGCTCGCGGCGAGCGGCTCAGGGTCGGCGTGCCGCACGGGCACTGGAAGACGACGACCTTCGTCGGCGCGCTCACCCTTCGCGGCTTCATCGCCCCGTGGGTTCTCGACGGCGCCATCAACCGGGCGGCCTTCGAGACCTACGTCGCCAAGGTCCTCGTATCCGAACTCAGACCCGGCGACGTCGTCGTCATGGACAACCTGTCGAGCCACAAGGGGCCGCAGGTGCGGGAGATGATCGAAGCGGCCGGCGCCGAGTTGCGCTACCTGCCGCCCTACAGCCCCGACTTCAACCCGATCGAAAATGCCTTCTCAAAGCTCAAGGCGCTGCTCAGGAAAGCCGCCGAGCGAACCGTCACGGGCCTCTGGAGCGCAATCGGCCGCCTCATCGATCTCTTCCCACCAGCCGAATGCGCCAACTACTTCAAAGCGGCAGGGTATGATGCAACCTGATCGGATTCCGCTCTAAGCCTCATCGATCTCTTCCCACCAGCCGAATGCGCCAACTACTTCAAAGCGGCAGGGTATGATGCAACCTGATCGGATTCCGCTCTAGAATAGGCGCGAAAAGCCATTGGATGACCGTACAAGAAGACCAGAAAACCGGCCTGAGCGATCAATGTGCGGGCGGATCGCTCAAAGCGAGGACATTTCAGGGGAGCACGTCGGATGCTCGAACCGACCCGCCGCTGAGGATGGAGCGAGGTTGGCAGCATCAGCGCCGGCAGATTGCCGACAAAGCTACGGCTCGGGCTTCACAGGAGTCAGGCATCGGCCAACGCCATGGCGACTGCAGCGCGACAGTGAAGTTCCGTCGTGGAAAATGCTGGAAGAGGAGAGTCTTGCGCCGCCAAGAGGAGCGGAATCTCGGTGCAGGCCAAGGCAACGCAGTCTGCACCACGTGCGGCTAGCTCTGAGATGATCCGTTGATACGCTCTTCTCGTTTCATCAAGGAAGCGATTCTGGACCAGTTCCTGATAGATGCTCTCCTGAATAAACCGCTTCTCGTCCTCGTTCGGAATCATCGCGCCGATTCCGTTGTCTGTAAGAATTGCGGGGTAGAAATCACCCTCCATTGTCTTGCGAACCCCAAGAACAGCCGCCGTTTTAAGCCCCTTGGCCTTGATTGCCTCAGCCGTGACCTCGGCAATATGCAGAAAGGGTATGTCGAGCTTGGGCTGAAGCGCGGGTACGAAACGGTGAACATCGTTGCAGGCAATCACGATGAAATTTGCCCCGGCGGCTTGCAGAGCATGCGCCGAACGCTCGATCTGCGCACAGGCAGCCTGTTCGTCCTGCCTGTCGATAACAGCTTCGACATAGTCCTGTCGGTTCACGCTCTCCAGAACAATGCGGGCCGAGTTCACCCCGCCCGCGACGGATTGCGTGATCTCATTGATCCGCTTGTAGTATTCGGCAGTCGACAGCCAACTCAATCCACCGATCATTCCGATTTTCTTCACCGTGATCCTCCTCTTGTCGATCCGCTACCTGCAAGACCAATGGCCACATCGGATCGACATCGATCTTCCCGTGAAGGTGCCAGTCGGTGGAGTTCCCTCACGAAGCGTCCAGCAAGGCCAACCCGACGGACGCCACCAGCATGATTGCGAAAAGGACATTGGCCGCTCGTCCGATTGCGGGATTCGTCAGTACCCTTGAGAAGACCGCGCCGAAGGCGAGCCACACCGTGTTGACGATCACGATGACGAGCGCGAGCGCGGCCAGTTTGTAGACTGCATCGGCCGTGAGGTTATCCGCGACGAGGGTGTGACCCGCATAGACGGCCCCGATCGCGGCAAAGGCCTTCGGATTCGCAATAGCCAGACTGAAGCCCGGTATGAAGGCCGGCGCATGCTCCGAGCGCGGAGCGAGCGGGCCGACGGGCGCGGTGGCGATTTTCCAGGCGAGATAAAGGATATAGATCCCGGCGAGGATCGTCAGCGCCGTGAGAAGGATCGGCTGGGCAAGGACAAGGGCGGTCACGCCTGTGGCGATCATCAGCAGGACAATGGTGGTGCCTGTGATGATGCCAAGAAGGTAGCTGAGGCTGGGGCGGAAACCGAAGGCCGTGCCGAGGCCGGCAAGGCTCATGGTCGCCGGCCCAGGACTTCCCATGAGCGGAAACGCTGCAAGCCAGAGCAGAAGAAGTTCATTCGCCATAGGCGAGGCCGGTGCGGGGCGCCGCACGCTCCTGAACGAGAAGATGTCCGAGGGCGGAGAGGACGCCGAGGGCGATCGCCAGGTACCAAACCTGATCGTAGCTGGCGTAGCGATCAAAGAAGACGCCGCCGAGCCATACCCCGGCGAATCCGCCGAGCTGGTGGCTCAGGAAGACGAAGCCGAACAGGGTTCCCATGGCGCGCGGACCGAACATGGTCAAAACCAGCGCGCTTGTCAGCGGGACGGTCGACAGCCAAAGCCCGCCCATGACGAGCGCGAAGATCATGACCGAGGTCGGCGTCACCGGCAGCGAGATGAAGATGAGGATCGCGAGTGCCCGGAGCGCGTAGATTGCGGCAAGCACATAGGGTTTCGGGAATCTGGTTCCCAGATGCGAGGCGAAAAGCGTGCCGAAGATGTTGGCAAAACCGGCAAGCGCAAGTGCTTGAAGACCCAGCGCACGCAGCTCCGCCGCAGACGCTGTCGAGACACAGAAGTTCTGGACGTAGTTCGGAAGGTGCGCGGTAATGAAGGCGAGGTGAAAGCCGCAGACGAAGAACCCGGCGCTGAGCAGCGTATAGCTGGAATGCCCGAACGCCTTTCCGACTGTCTGCGTGATCGAAGCGCTGTCCGCATCTGCCGTCGTCTGGCTCACATTCGTGTGAAGAAACGGAATGCACAGCGCCATGGGGGCGAGCGCGAAGGTGATGACCAGCAGTGTCATCCGCCAATCAAGCCATTCGACCAGCCAGGATACCAGAAGCGGCAGGACGACCTGTCCGGTGGACCCCATGGCTGAGGTAATACCGAGATAGCGGCCGCGTTTTTCTTCCGGCGCGGCCCGTCCGACCACAGCCAGAACAACTCCGAACGCGGTCCCTGAAATCCCCATGCCGACCAGTACGCCAGCGCCGACATGCTGGGCCAACGGCGTGGTGCCGACAACGCAGACCAGCATGCCGGCGACATAGCAGATAAATCCGAGCCACAAGGCGCGCCGGTCGCCGAACTTGTCGGCGATGATCCCGAAGCCCGGCTGCGCAAGGCCCCAGACCAGGTTCTGAATTGCGATCGAAAGCGAGAATACCTCGATCCTGCCGTCAAACAGGTCGTTTGACAGAGGCTGGACAATGCCGCCGAAGACCGCACGCACGCCGAAGGCCAACGCAAGCACGACACTGCCGGCAAGCACGATGGTCAAGCCGCCACGATGGTCACTGCCGATTGTCGTTGAATTCGCGGTCATCTCGCGCCCGCCTTCTCACACTTCGTTGTTGAGCCGCGGTTGCGGGCTGATCCGCGCAGGGGATTGGCGTCGAAGCTAGCAGCGCCATACACTTTTTAATAACGAGTATTGCTGAAATGAGGATTTCGTTTTTGTGAAGTTATGCCGATTTTCCAATCGTGCGGGAGATAGGCTGCCTCGGGCCGTCGCTAACCGAGTACTCCTCGCTCTATCTCTGGCGTGAGAAAGACGCTTTTCGGAGGTTTCTGAGCGATGGTGGATTTGACGTCGTGACCCGGTCATTCGGTCGTTCGTCAATACGTACCTACGTCGCATTGGAGGCCCGGCGCGGCGCCGGTACGGCCCCGAAGTTTCTTTCGACGAGAGAGAGCGAGATTCCGGTGGACGCCGATCTGACGGCAGCCCTGGCAGCCGAGGGGGTGTGGTGCCGCGAGGCAGCTTCGGACCGTGGTACCGTGGCGGCGACGGTAGGGATGGACACTCGGTCTTGGCGGATGGTTCGCCTCTTGATTCGTCCTGACAACAAACAAGGGGAGGTAGGATTGCCTGTAGCCGTCCGGCACGAAAGGCTGTGGAGCCGACTGGCAAGGTTCGGGATCGCGATGAGGACAAGCGCATGTTCAGCCACATAACGCTCGGAACCAATGACATTGAACGTGCGGCCATCTTTTACGATGCAGTGCTCGCGCCGCTCGGGTTGCGACAACGCGCCATTGATCCTGACGGAGGACCGGAGGCGCGTTGCTGGATTGCTGAAGCGCGTCAATTGCCTCGCTTTTTACATCTATACGCCGTTTGACGGAGCACCAGCGACTGCGGGCAATGGAATGATGGTTGCCTTTGAAGCACCATCCAACGCGGCCGTCGACAGGGCATATGAAGCAGGGTTGTCTTCGGGCGGAGTGGATGCCGGAAAGCCGGGCCTCCGGCTGCATTATGGCGATGGATATTGCGGCGCATATCTCCGCGATCCCGATGGCAACAAAGTGCACGTCGTTCATCGGGGGGATCCGCGATGACCGATGACTCGCCGGTCCGGACGTCACGCTTCAAGGCGCTGCCGATGAAAGCGGGCCATGACGATATGTTGAGGCCAGAGGCGATGAAGCCGCGGTACCACGGTGGCGACTACCAGCTAGACCGATAGGTCAGGATCTTGAATGCGGCGGCGCCGAATAAAGCGCCAAGCAAGCCATCGATCGGGCGTCGGACCCGGAGGTAGAAACGCGAGGCGGCCTGCGTGGAGAACAGAAAGGCGTAGCCGACGAAGACCGTCACGGCAACGATAGCGCAAAGCAGAATGGCGATCATCAGGAATGCGGCGGGTGCCGTTTCGCCGACACCAACGGACAGGGTCGCCAGCCAGACCAGGGGCGCCTTGGGATTTGTCAGATGCAGCAACAGCCCCTGCGCGAAGCAACGCCTCAGGCTGCCCGTTCCTGCCGATCCTGGTGCGGCTGTCGTGCCCGCTGTGAAGGCCGAACGCCATGACCTGGCGGCGAGGAAGATCAGGTAGAGGCCTCCGGCCAGTTTCAGTGCCATGAAAAGCCCGGCGGATGCCTGGAGCGCCGCCACAAATCCCCATGCCGCGATGGAGGCCCATGCCATAGACCCCAGAACCACGCCAAAAGACAGAGCGACGGCCGGCGCGCGTCCTCTTGCCATGGCGGTTCCCAGGATCATCAGTGTCGCGGGGCCTGGGCTGGCAACACCGACAGTGAAAATCACCAGAATGGCGACGAGGTTCGGAAGATGGTCCCAAAGCGCATCAGGCGTCATGGGACGGAATTCCGGTGCCAGCCGATGCGCGTTCGGTTCGTGCCTCGATCGCGCGGAGAACTGATATCATGTCGTCTTCCGCGAACCCAAGGTCTTCGGTCTCGCTGTAGAGGGACAGGCAGGCTTCCATCAGCGGGGAGGCGATACCGGCATGACGGGCGGCCTCGACCACGAGACGGTTGTTCTTCTGCACGTCCGATATCCCCGCTTGGCGGCTGAAGTCGTGCTGCGCGAGCTTTCCGATCTTGACCCGGGAGACGTCGCTCGCCATGGGGCCCGCGTTCAGAATGTCTGAGAAAAGGCTCATGTCGAGGTCATGTCGCTCAGCGAAATGGGCAGCCTCGGCCAGGCCCGTGACCATCGTGATCAGGAAGGTGTTGATCGCGAGTTTCATGTGGAGAGCGGCGGGCACCGCGCCGCAGTCAAAGATCTCCTTGCAGACCGGGGCGAGGATCGCCCGCAGACGCGCGATATCCTCCGGCTCGCCGGCGAGCATGCCGACCAGTTGTCCGGCTTCGGCCGGCTTGCGCGAGCCCGAGACCGGCGCTTCGACGTAGCGCCCTCCGGCGGAGCGGATGTCGTCGGCTAGATGCTTCGAATAGTCGGCCGATACGGTGCCCATGGAGATGATGGTGTGGTCGGCGACGCGGGCTGCGAAGTGCTGGCTGCGACGGCAAAGCACCGCGTCGGTCGCGACATCGTTTTCCAGCATGAGGATGATCGTTTCGCATCTCGCGAACAGTTCCGCAGCGCCAGGGGCAATCGTCGCACCTGCCTGTTCCAGCGGCGCGCAACGGTCCCTTGTCCGGTTCCAGACGACAAGGGGCGTTCCCGCCCGGACAACGTTCATCGCCATAGGCGCGCCCATCGTGCCAAGACCGATGAAACCGACGGGTGAATCCGGAGGCATGTTCGCAATTCCGATTGCCGCTATCACAAGCCTACACGCCGCTCCCTCTTTGGAAAAATGAATGTTCATCGATTGTCAGTTCAAGAAAACGGGTATGTTTCCTGCCTTCTTTCCGGCAGTTGACAAGGGCCGGACCGGGTCGCAGTCTTTGCGCATTCACCCGGGGGGTCCCGACAAGGGGCTGAGATACTGATCGCCGGTCCGGCAGGTCCGCGCAGCGCAGTGACCCGATGAACCTGATCCAGTTCATACTGGCGTAGGGATGGTGCACCCGCTGCGGCCAGGGCCAAATCGCCTCGGCGCAACTCACGCAGCTCCTCTCCATTCATTACGGCGAACTGGGTCTCCTACGCATCGAGCACTGGAGGCTCCGACCGATGAAGGACCTTTCTCCCACCGTCACCACGGGACCGCTGCCCGCGTCACGTCGCGTGTGGCACCGAGGAGCGCTGCATCCCGATATCCGCGTGCCCATGCGCGAGATCGATCTGCATCCGACAGCGGGCGAACCGCCCGTCACCGTGTATGACAGTTCCGGCCCCTATACCGATCCCGGGATCGAAATCGCCATCGAACGTGGCATTTTGCGCCTTCGTGAGGCCTGGATTGACGCGCGGGGCGACACGGAGCCGTACGAAGGCCGCCATGTGAAGCCCGAGGACAACGGCTTTGCCGAGGGCACGCGTTTGACGCCGGAATTCCCGGTGTGGAACCAACCGCGGCGGGCGAAGAACGGCCGCGCCGTCACCCAGATGGCCTATGCCCGGGCCGGGATCGTCACGCCCGAAATGGAATTCGTCGCCATCCGCGAGAACCTCGGTCGGCAGGCGGCAAAGACGGCGCTCGAACGCGATGGCGAAGCCTTCGGTGCCGAAATCCCTGATTTCATCACCCCGGAATTCGTGCGCGACGAGGTGGCGAAGGGTCGTGCGATCATCCCGGCCAACATCAACCATCCCGAGGCCGAACCGATGGCGATCGGCCGCAGTTTCCTCGTCAAGATCAACGCCAATATCGGCAACTCGGCCGTGACCTCGTCGATGGCCGAGGAAGTGGAGAAGATGGTCTGGGCGATCCGCTGGGGCGCGGACACGGTGATGGACCTGTCCACCGGCCGCAACATCCACAATATCCGCGACTGGATCATCCGCAATTCCCCGGTGCCCATCGGCACGGTGCCGCTTTATCAGGCGCTGGAAAAGGTTGGCGGCGTCGCCGAGGAGCTCTCCTGGGAGGTCTTTCGCGACACGCTGATCGAGCAGGCCGAACAGGGCGTCGACTACTTCACCATCCATGCCGGCTTGAGGCTGCACATGATCCCGATGACCGTCGACCGGGTGACGGGCATCGTCTCCCGCGGCGGCTCGATCATGGCCAAATGGTGCCTGCACCACCACCGCGAAAGCTTTCTTTACGAGCATTTCGATGAGATCTGCGACATCGCCCGCGCCTATGACGTCAGCTTCTCGCTTGGTGACGGGCTGCGGCCCGGCTCCATCGCCGATGCCAATGACGAGGCGCAGTTCGCCGAACTCGAAACGCTCGGGGAGCTGACGCAGATCGCCTGGGCCAAGGATTGCCAGGTGATGATCGAAGGCCCCGGCCACGTGCCGATGCACAAGATCAAGGCCAACATGGAGAAGCAGCTCGCGGTCTGCGGCGAGGCGCCGTTCTATACCCTCGGGCCGCTGACGACCGACATCGCGCCGGGCTACGACCACATCACCTCCGGCATCGGCGCGGCGATGATCGGCTGGTTCGGCACGGCGATGCTCTGCTACGTGACGCCCAAGGAGCACCTGGGCCTGCCCGACCGCGACGACGTCAAGACGGGCGTCATCACCTACAAGATCGCGGGCCACGCCGCCGATCTCGCCAAGGGCCACCCGGCGGCGCAGATCCGTGACGATGCGCTCTCCCGGGCGCGGTTCGAATTCCGCTGGGAAGACCAGTTCAACCTTTCGCTCGATCCGGACACGGCGCGCGCGATGCACGACGAGACCTTGCCGAAGGAGGCGCACAAGGTGGCGCATTTCTGTTCGATGTGCGGGCCGAAATTCTGCTCGATGCGCATCTCTCACGACATCCGCGCAGAGGCCCAGAAGGAGGGCATGGCGGCGATGGCCGAGAAATTCCGCGAGGGCGGAGACCTCTATATGCCGCTGGAGGATGTGCGATGACCGAGGCCCCCGGACACTTGCTTGCTGCGCTCAGGGCCGAGCCGCCGCTGGTGCAATGCATCACCAATTACGTCGCCATGGACTCCATATCGGGCAGGGCGACATGAGTGCCGCCGAGGCGCGAGCGCTGATCGGGCCGGCGCTTGTATGAACGATGGGCCGATGGGGGAGCCGCGCTATCGCTCATTGGTGAAGTGCACACAACGGCTCGCGCACCGCGGCGACCGCATCCGCATCGAGCAGGGCGTGCCCGCTCGGTGCCGGCAATGGTCAGAATATTGGCGATCATGATTGACCGTCCTTCTGCTTGGCGATGTCGGCCGCCAGACGGGCAACTTTGGCGACGTCGAGGCTGAGGGCGAGACGGGCATCGTCCAGTTCATCGAGACGAAACCACTGCGCCTCGAGGGCGTCGTCGCCCGCGACGGGATCCCCCGGCAATCCAATCGCAGAAAACCGCGATCAGGACGAAATGCCGGTGAAGCCGGCCGTTTTCGTCGCGATCGAGCGCATCAACCGCCGTGAAGACGCGGCGCGCTTGCCCGCGGATCCCCCGTTTCCTCGAAGAGTTCCCGGACGGCGGCCGTTTCTATTGGCTCGCCGGCTTCGATCTTGCCGCCCGGAAACCCCCACCTGCCGGCATCCGGCGGATTGGCCCGACGCACCAGGAGAATCCTTTCTTCATGGAAGACGGCGGCAATCGTGGCGGCGACAGGATGAGTGGCTGAAACGTGTTCCGTCGTTGCGGGCATAGCGGCCCCTCTAGCGAGGCCGGCAAAGGCGCGAGGCTGTGAAACCTGTCCCTTCGCCGGCATGATCCGGATCAGGTTCAAAGGGTCACTGTGCTGCCGTTCGGCTAACAGTATCTCAGCCCCTTGGCGGGGCACCCCTCGGTAGTGCGAGCTATAACAGACGCGATCCGATGACGCAGCACCAGGTTCTTCGGTCCGTGCGCCTCAACTCGGAGCGACCAGGCCGATCGTTTCTCGACGCAGCGCCTCACACAAATCGTTCGCGGCGGGCGTCGCGTTTTGCGATCTGAGCAATCTCAGTTCGATCGCCGGGAGTCTTGGCAGGTCGAGCTCATCGTCCGCGCAAACGATATCGTCCGGCACACCATGTCCGGTACGCACGGCGATGCCCAGTTTCGAACGCAACGCACCCCAGATGCCGGGCAGGCTTGGCGTCGTTACCGCCACTCGCCAGCGCCTGTCCACCCGGTCGAGTGTTGCAAGTGTCGCCTGCCGAAACAGACAGGGATGATCGAACATCACCAGCGGAACCCTGTCATGCGCCGTCTGATCGCCAAACGCTTTGTGCATAAGCCACTGCATCGGCAGCTTGCAGAGTCGCTCTCCCTCGCCGCCGGCAACTTCCGGGAAAAAGACAATCGCGCCGTCAAGTCGTCCGGCCTGAATCTCTTCACCCAAAGTGTGGTTCGGACCGGCGCGCACCTCGACATGAACCTGAGGATGATCGTGGGCAAATGCCGACAGCGTGGCAGGCATGACGTCGTCGAAGAAGTCCTGTGGAAGGCCGAGACGCACCGTCTCCGATGTCACGGCCGCGCCCAACGCCCGTGCGGCTTCGTCATTGAGGGCAACGATCCGACGGGCATAGGCAGCCAGAGCCTCGCCGGCTTCGGTCGGAACCAGGCCTCGGCCTTTCCGGACAAAGAGTTGAGTGCCGGCCTGTTGTTCGAGCTTCTTGAGCTGCATGCTGATCGCTGATTGCGATCGTCCGAGCTCCACGGCCGCTCGTGCAAAACTGCGCAACTCGATTCCGGCCACCACCGCACGCAGGGCATCGATATCGAAGGCTGGGTTCACTTCTCGATCCCTAAAACGAAACTTCACACCTATTCGTTATTCGAAAGTGTAAGGCGCTGCTAGTCTCAACGTCAATCCCGGTCAGCGGGATTGCGCCTGCGCGATCTTCGTGCACGCACCCACTGACCTGCCACTGAGTTTTTCCTTCAGAAGCGAATAGGGTCCGGCCCGAGGGAAGGGACGGACGGATGAAGCGGAAGCGGTTCACGGAAGAGCAGATCATCGCAGTTCTGCGCGAGCACGAGGCGGGGCGAAGACGGGGACCTCGCCCGCAGGCACGGGGTCTCCAAGGCCACTGTATAATTGGCGCTCGAGGAGGAGAACACGAAGCTGAAGAAGCTCCTCGCCGAGCAGATGCTCGATGCGGCCGCACTCCGGGAGCTTCTTTCAAAAAAATGGTAGGGCCCGCCGCCAGGCGCGAAGCCGTCGCTCACCTGCAGGCCGTGATGGATCTGTCGGAGCGTCGGGCCTGCCGCATCGTCGGCGCCGATCGCAGGATGATCCGCTACCGCTTGCGCCGTCCCGACGAGGCCGGGCTCCGCGGCCGGCTGCGCGAGCTCGCCAACGAGCGCCGACGCTTCGGCTACCGTAGGCTGTTCATCCTGCTGAGGCGCGAAGGCGAACCGTCGGGCATCAACCGGATCTGCCGTCTCTATCGCGAGGAGGCCTCACTCGGCCTTGGGCTACGCCACCTCGGCCGAGTTCGCCACCACCATCGCCGCAATCGGCACCGACGCTCCGCCGGATGAAAGCTCGGCGACGGCGCCGATTGCTCATGCCGCGCCGAATGGTGCGTCAACAGCCGAGACTCCAGCCGCCGCTGGATCAAGGTTCAAGGGCAGGTCAGCAGGTCACATAGGTCAAGCTATGCTTGTGCCCAATTCAGGATCTACGGGTATCAACACGCGTCCCTTCAGAGCTCATGCCCGGCGCCGAGTGCGTCTGTCAATTCGCCCTTACGACGCCGCTTGCCATCAGCCGGTCGATCGTCTCGGCGCTCAAACCGAGCGACAGGAGGATCTCTTGCGTGTGTTCACCAGGTCTGGGCGCGCTTTTCGCCCGACCTTGCGTACGCGAAAAGCGCGGGGCGGGGGCGGGATGCGGCACGCCGGAGACGTCGACATATCCGGACCGCGCCACCATTTGCGGATGCGATCGGGCTTCGCTCATGTCGAGAACCGGCGCAAAGCAGACGTCGCTTCCCTCCAGCAGGTCGATCCATTCCTGCCGCGTTCGCTGCCGAAAAATATCTGCGAGCGCTTCTCGCGCCTCGGGCCAGGCCGACCGATCGAACTGGCTTGATAAGAACCTGGCGTCAAAGCCGATCTTCTCCTGCAGGAGACGGAAGAATTTCGGCTCGATCGACCCTATGGTGATGAATTTCCCATCGGCGGTTTCATAGACATGGTAGTAGGGCGCGCCGCCATCGACCTGGTTGCTTCCCTTCTCGCGCCAGAGCCCGGCATTGTGCATGGCGATGGCGGAGCCGAAAAGCAGGTTAGCGCCGTCCAACATGGCCGCGTCGATTATTTGACCGATTCCCGATCGGGACGTCTCCAGCAGCGCGGCGGTGATGCCCAGCGCTACCAACATACCGCCGCCGCCATAGTCGCCGACCAGGTTGAGGGGGATGACCGGTTTCTGGCCTGCCGGTCCGATCGCATCCAGCAATCCGATCAATGCTATGTAGTTGAGGTCGTGCCCGGCCGCACCGGCAAGGGGGCCGGTCTGCCCCCAGCCGGTGATCCGCAGATAATTCAGCCGCGCGTTCTTCTCGAGGCATGCATCCGGCCCGATGCCCAACCTTTCGGCGACACCCGGTCGGTAAGGATCGATCAGGGCATCGGCTGTCTCCACAAGCCTGAAGAAGCAATCGCGGCCATCATCCGATTTCAGATCAAAGACGACCGAACGCCGGCTGCGCCCGTGGACGTCGTAGCGCGCGTCCTCGAAGCGGGGCGGCTCAGTGCCGTTCGCCCTCTCGACACGAATGACGTCGGCGCCCATGTCGCCGAGCATCATCGCACCCATTGGCCCTGGTCCGAATCCAGCCAGTTCGATGATTCGAAAACCCGTCAGCGGTCCCATCCGCAGTCCTCGCAATTGTCTGGATCGCTTCGGACCTATTTGGGTTCCGGCCAGAAGGCTGGCGGCCGCTTTTCGAAGAAGGCGCGCTGGGCTTCGCGAGCTTCTTCGCTCTCGACGAAATTGGGGGAAATCAAATGAGCGTAGCGCCGCACATCACCCGCCATCTCGTCGATCTCAAGGTCGAAGACCGCCTTCAGGATGCGCACGCAAGTCGGGCTGCCGTCCAGCACGTAGTCGCACCATTTGAGAACTTCCGCCTCGTGCTGGTCAAGAGGAACGACGGCGTTGACGAGGCCCCATTCAAGCGCCTGCTGGGCGCTGATCCGCCTGCGGGTAAGCCACATCTCTCTGGCGCGCTTGGCGCCAATGACGCGAACGAGATAGCGCACCATGTAGCCATCGGCCGGACTCCCGTGCCGGGACCCGATCTGTCCGAACACCGCGTTGTCGGCCGCGATCGTCAGGTCGCATGTATAGGCGAGATGGTTGCCGCCGCCGATCGCGTAGCCGCGGACAGCCGCAATCACGGGCTTCGATGAAAAGCGTACGACATGGTTTGGCGGCACGTCGAAGAACCAGTCGGCAGTCGTTCGCTCGCCTTCCCACTTCACGTCGCCGCCGCTGCAGAATGCACGATCGCCGCTGCCCTGAAGCACGACCACGCCCACGCTTGGATCGCGGTTCGCAACGTCGACCGCGATCATCAACTCCTTCATGGTGAAGGAGGTAACCGCATTCAGCACCTGAGGACGATTGATCGTGATGCGCGCTACCGACCCGCCGATGGACCGGGTGCAGCGTTCGTAGAGGACTTCCTTCAGTTCGGGCAAGCCAACCGGCACTTCCCAATCCGACCACGTCACTTTTGCAATTTCTGCCATTTCATCTCTCCTAGATGGTCAGAAAGCCGCCATTGACCGCCAGTGTCTGCCCCGTGATGAACTCAGCCTGATCGCTGCAGAGAAACGTGACCGCATGTGAGACGTCGCTTCCCTTCCCGACCCGGCCCACCGGATAGGCGCGAACGATCTTCGCCATCATCTCCGGCGGGCGGTCACGCGCGTTCTGCATGCTTTCGGCTCCGATATCCTCAGGGGACTGCGGGACGATCATGGCCGGCGCGATGGAATTCACCGTGATGCCGAATTTGCCGACTTCCTGCGCCAATGTGCGGGCGAAGCTCAGGAGGCCACCCTTGGCGGCCGAATAGACCGCCTGGCCCCGCTGGCCGCCACGGGCGGCGTCGGACGAGATGTAGACGATGCGCCCGTATTTGCGCTCGACCATGATGGGCAGCACAAGCCGCGTGAGAGCGATCGGCACGTGAAGATTGAGCTGGAGCTCAAACTCCGTTTCCGCAGGTTTCTTTTCCATGAACGGCAGGGTGTTGACCCATCCTGCATTGCTGACCAGAAGGTCTATCCCCTTGCCCCGGGCCTTCAACGCGTCGACGGCCCGCGCCAGCGCGGCTTCGTCCATCAGATCGAAGGCGATATAGGACATCCGGTCGGGATGGACCGAGGCCGTCCGCGCTGCCTGATCGCCATCCCGGTCAAAGATGACCACGTCGGCACCGGCCTCGGCCAGCGTGATGGCGATGGAACGCCCGATGTTCGATGCACCGCCCGTTACCACGGCGGTCCGGCCGCTGAGATCTATGTTCATGGCGCGCCCCTATGCCCGCTTCTCGGCAAAATGGGCGACACCCTTGTCCATGGCGTCGGAGGCGTTGCGGTAGCGATATTGCGTCCACCGCTCGAGCCAGAGGCCTTCGCGAAGCGGCAATTCCAGCCCACGACGGACCAGTTCCTTGGTCATCGCGAGCGCCTTTGCGTCGGTTTTTGCCAAGGACCGGGCCAACTCCAGAGCCTTGTCTTCCACCTGGTCGGTGGGAACGGCGGCGCAGGCGAGTCCGTATTCCGCCGCCTGGCGCCCGGTCATCCTCGCGCCGCTGAGGAGATGATAGAGGCCCCGCGCCAGCCCGATCTTGCGGGGCAGCCGCTGCGTGCCGCCACCGCCGGCGATCAGATTGCGGCGGATGTGCTCGTCGCCCATCTCGGCGCTCTCGGAGACGACCAGCATGTCGCAGGCGAGAGCTAATTCGAGACCGCCGGCCAACGCGAAGCCCTGGATGGCGCCTACGGCCACCTGAGGCGCTGCCTCGAGCGAATTGCACAGATCGGCCAGATCATCCTGGAAAGCCAGATGGGCATGGTGGTCGGCGAGCGTTCCCTCGTTCAGCCACTTCAAATCCGCGCCCGCGCAGAAGGCTCTGCCGGTAGCCTTGACCACGATGACCTTGATCGTTTCATCGGCGGCGGTCTCGCGGACGGTCTCAAGCAGCCGCCGGGTCAGTTCGCCATCGAGGGCATTGAGCCGATCCGGCCTGTTCAGCGTCAGACACCGCACGCCGGGCGAATTGTCGTCTACGATAAGTATTTCAGAATTTGCCATTCACATCTCCTGTGGGACACGGCTCATCACCGCCCGAATCATGTCAGGTGAGCAGTCGTGCTCACGCAGCACTTCTTCGGTGTGCTCACCGAGCCGCGGCGGCAACCGGCGGATCGAAGCCGGCGAGTCGGATAGGGTCAGGGGCAGGCCCGCCATGCGCAACATGCCTTCCGTCGGGTGCTGATGCAGCGACCAGAAATTGACGCTGTTGAGATGCGGGTCGTCGACAAGATCCTTGATCGAATTGACGAATCCGATCGGGACATCGAGCCCGCCAAGCAGATCGAGCCACTCCTTGCTCGTCCGTCCTACGAGCTCCTCCTTCACCATGCTCCAGATGACGTCGGCATTCTCCTGCCGTCCCCGGAAGGTCGCGAAGCGCCGGTCGGTCAGAAGATCGTTCCGGCCTATGGCTGTGAGGAACCGCTCCCAGTGGGCGTCGGTATGAGGGAGGAACGCGAGATAGCCATCCTTCGTCCTGAACGGGCGCCGCGTGGCGTTGGCGATGGTCGGATAACCGAACCCGCCCTCGAAGGGCTCGAATGACCCGCCCCAGAGGTGCTCGATGACGTTGAAGGACGCCATGGTTTCGAACATGGGGACGTCGACGCGCTGGCCACGGCCTGTCGCGAGCTTGTGATAGAGAGCGAGGGCGACAGCATAGGCCGCATGCACGCCCGTCAGCTTGTCGGCGATGATCGCCGGTATGTATCGGGGCTCTCCGCCGATGGCCGATTGCAGCGCAGCCAATCCTGACAGGCCCTGGATAATGTCGTCATAGGCCGGCTTTCCCGCGTAGGCACCCTCGTCGGAAAAGCCCTTCACGTGGCAATAGACGATGTTCTCGTTGATCTTCCTGACGGAGTCGTAGTCGAGCTGCGAGTTCTGGGCCGCCCTGGTGCGGATCGAGTGAATGAAGACATCCGCCCCCTGGAGCAGCTTGACCAGAGCGGCGTGCCCCTCCGGCTGGCGCAGATCAAGCACCACGCTTCGCTTGTTCCGGTTGCAGGACAGGAACAGGGCGGACATCTTGTCCGAACGCCGCGGGCCTTGCACGCGGGTGACGTCGCCTTCCGGGGCCTCGACCTTTATTACGTCAGCGCCCATGTCGCCGAGATACTGGCCTGCCAACGGCCCGAGAACGATCGATGCGATCTCGACGATTTTGATGCCGGCGAGCGGACCAGTCATTTCAGAAGGACTCTCCCTGTGTGGGGGATGCGAGCTCGCATCCGCATATTAAATCCGAAACTGGATGCAAAACGGATCTTTGTCAACTTGCAATGCGCTTTCGCATAACCCCCTGATATCAATGACTTAGGCGTAGCGACGGCTGCGGGACCATCGCCTCCATCGTCGCTTTCGGCCGATTTTACACGCGACAGATATTTACACAAATGCGCTCCCTGTGTAGAACGATATGCAAGAAGAAATGAACCGCAGACCAATTGCGGGCCGCGGGTTCAGGCGGTTGCGTCGCATCCCTCGTCGGGGTGCGGGGGAGGTTGTTGATGGACGGTTTGTCGACCCTGCCCGGGTTCGGGCGCGCGCGCATGACGTTCGGAGGGCGACCCGTCGACGCGCCGACGACATTCGGCGTCGTCAATCCCGCCACCGGCATCGAATTCACCTCCGTGCCCGACTGCTCGCCGGAGCAGTTGGAGGAGTGCATCGGCACGGCGTTGTCCGGTTTTGCGACCTGGAGCCGTCGGCCCATCGCTGAACGGCGTCACGCACTCAGGCGCATGGCGGACATACTGAGCGAGAACGCGGATTTTCTGGCTACCCTCGTCACCCTGGAGCAGGGCAAGCCACTGCCGGCCTCGGCGCGCGAGATCGCGGACACGGCCGCAAGCCTCCGGGCAGCCGCGGAAATAGAACTCGACGATGAAATCATCCAGGACGACGACCGTTATCGCGTGCGCGTGCAATATCGGCCGCTCGGTCCGGTGGCGATCATCACGCCCTGGAACTATCCGGTCTTTCTGATGGGAATGCCGCTGGGGCCAGCCTTGCTGGCTGGCAACAGCGTGATCGTGAAGCCGTCTCCCTTCACGCCGGTAGCCACGCTCGAAGCATGCCGCCTGATGTCGGCGGCGCTGCCGGAAGGTGTGCTCAGCGCCGTCTCGGGCGGCAATGATCTCGGTTCACGGCTGACCTCCCATCCCGGCATCCGCAAGATCAGCTTCACCGGCTCCGTCGCGACGGGGCGCAAGGTCGCGCACGCCGCGGTCTCAGACTTCAAGCGCTTCACGCTCGAACTGGGCGGCAACGACGCGGCTATCCTGCTCGACGATGTCGATCTTTCGCTGGTGGGGAAGGGCGTCTTCTGGGGCGCATTTACCAATTGCGGCCAGATCTGCGCAGGCATCAAGCGGCTCTTCGTGCCCGATCAGCTTCATGATGCCGTCGTTGACGAACTGGTCGCGCGCACCGCCCGCGTGAGGATCGGCGACGGTATGGTTGCGGGTATGCACCTGGGTCCGATCAACAACGAGCCCCAGTTGCGGCGCGTGGCGGAACTGGTCGATGACGCGATCGCCCAGGGCGCGAAGGTTGTCACCGGCGCTGCCGGTACGAACGGGCCGGGCTACTTCTATCCCCTGACGATCCTGACGGATTGCACCGACGATATGCGCATCGTGCGGGAAGAGCAGTTTGGCCCGGTGCTGCCCATTCTTCGCTACCAGTCCGTGGACGAAGCCGTCACCCGGGCGAATGCCACCGAGTTCGGCCTCAGCGGCTCCGTATGGGGCAGGGACATAGCGCGCGCGGAAGATGTCGCCGGGCGACTCGATTGCGGCACCGCCTACGTCAACGCTCACCTGGCCCTCGAGCCCCACATCCCCTTTGGTGGACACAAGGCCAGCGGAATTGGCGTTTCCAACGGGCGCTGGGGTCTTGCCGAATTCACGAACCTCACAGTGAGACAGACCGCGCGCTAGTGGCCGGTTTGCATCCCCGACAAGATCAAGGACGCTCCATGGACATCGACGGCAAGGTTATCCTGATCACGGGAGCGGCGCGCGGGATAGGCCAGGCTTGCGCGCAGATATTCGCGGCAGCCGGCGCGAAGGTGGTGGCGGCCGACCTCAACGATTGCGCGGAGACCGTCGCGCTGGGAAGGGACGGGCCGGGCAGCATCATTGCGGCGCACCTTGACGTGACCGATGCGCAGTCCGCGCAGGAAGCGGTGGCCGTTGCGGTCTCGCATTTCAGCCGCCTCGACGCGCTCGTCAACAATGCAGCGCTCTATGGCGGCCTGAAGAGCAGCCGGTTCGAGAACCTTAGAGAGGCGGACTGGGATGCGGCGATGACGGTCAACGTCAAGGGCATCTGGAACTGCTGCAAGGCGGCAGTACCCGAAATGCGCAAGGCCGGTGGCGGAAGCATCATCAACATCTCGTCGATGTCGGCCACCTACGGCACGCCGTTCATGCTGCATTATGTGACATCGAAATCCGCCGTCCTCGGCATGACGCGCGGCCTGGCCCGCGAGCTGGGCCGCGACAACATCCGTGTGAACACCGTCGCGCCAACTGCGGTGACGACCGAAGGCACCAAGGAATTCTTCGGCGACAAGTCCGACCGCGCGCTGGAGCAGGTCAAGACGATCCAGGCGCTGCAGGGAAATCTCGATCCGAGCGACCTCGCCGGCACGATTGGCTGGCTCATTGGCGACGGCAGCAGGTTCGTCACCGGGCAGACGATCTCGGTCGACGGGGGAGCGGTCATGCTGTGACGAGCGCGGGAGGGAGGAGGCCCATGCGAGACATTTCAATCCAGTCGGCGGCATGTCGGTGCGGGCTGTGTTCCGGCGAGGCTGCCTCATGCTGAAGTCTGGTCCCTCGTCGGGAGAGCTTGGAGGCAGCGCACCTGTCGCGGCGGCGCGGGCGGGCCTGGAGGTGGCCAACGCGCAGATATTCTACGACAGCCATGTCGAGGCGGTCCGCGACATCTCTTTCGCCGTTCCGCCCGGCCAGATCGTATGTCTTCTGGGTTCGAACGGGGCTGGAAAGTCCACGACGCTCAAAGCCATCTCGGGCATCCTGTTCCCGGAGAAGGGCATGCTGGTGAGCGGCTCGATCACCTATGACGGCCGCCGCATCGACCGGGTGGAAGCGGACGAAGTCGTTCGGGGCGGTGTGGTTCTGGTGCCGGAAGGCAGGCGTCTTTTCATCAACCTCACTGTCGAGGAGAACCTGCTTGTCGGGGGCATATCCCGCAGCGCGGCAGACCGGCGCGCTCAACTCGAGCGCGTATACGATCAGTTTCCCGAACTGCCAGAGCACCGGCACCGCATTTCCGGTTACCTGTCCGGCGGTCAGCAACAGATGGTCGCCATCGGCAGGGCTCTGATGTCGAATCCCACCCTCCTCATGCTCGACGAGCCCTCCCTTGGCCTCGCGCCGAAGATCGTGGACTCGATTTTCGAGGCGATCGTGCAGCTTCGCAGCAACGACATGAGCGTCCTGCTTGTCGAGCAGAATGCTCATCTGGCTTTGAGCGTCGCCGACTTCGGCTACGTGATGGAGCGCGGGCGCATCGTCTTCGACGGCTCTGCCAATGACCTGATGGAGAGCCCTGAAATACAGGAGTTCTACCTGGGAATGAACGCCTCGAAGCAGCGGAAGTCGCTTCGCCACGTCAAGCATTATAAACGCCGCAAGAGGTGGCTGTCGTGACCGCTTCTCTGCTCCGTGTGGCGGGCCTGACGAAACGGTTCGGCGGACTCGTCGCAGTCGATCAGGCCTCCTTCGACGTCGCCCCTGGCGAAATCGTCAGCGTCATCGGACCGAACGGCGCAGGCAAGACCACGCTCTTCAACCTGATCTGCCGTCTCTATTCGGCGGATGCCGGGTCTGTTGATTTCGACGGGAAGAACTTGCTCGCATATCGCGCGGATCAACTGGCAGGAATCGGTATCAGCCGGACGTTCCAGAACCTGGCGTTGTTCGAACACGGCACGGTGGTCGAGAACATGCTCGTCGGCATGCACTCCCGGCTGAAGTCCGGCGTTCTCGCCGGGGCTTTCTATTGGGGCCCCTGTCAAAACGAAGAGATCGAGGCCCGCAAGGAAGTGGAGCGCATCATCGAGTTTCTCGAGATCGAGGAAATCCGCTCGCAGCCCGTCTCGATGCTTTCCTATGGATTGCGCAAGCGCGTCGAACTCGGTCGGGCATTGGGGACGCAACCCCGCTTGCTCATGCTCGATGAAATGGTCTCCGGAATGAACCAGGAGGAGACCGAGGACATCGCCCGCTTCATCCTCGACCTGCGCGATGAATTCGGCATCGCCGTCCTGATGATCGAACATGACATGAACGTCGTCATGGACATCTCGGACAAGGTCTACGTGTTGAACTTCGGCGTTCCGATCGCGTCGGGCACGCCGGCCGAAGTCTCCTCCAACCCTGCGGTTATCGACGCCTATCTTGGAAAGTCGGCAGCATGAACGCTGAACTCTACAAAACGGCGGTCGAGACGTCGTTCCCGGCGCGCCTGGCCCATTGGGCGCAGACCACGCCGGATCATGTGGCGTTCCGGGAGAAGGACCAGGGTATCTGGAAGCCAACGACGTGGCGCGAATACGAGCGGCGGGTGCAGCGTTTCGCCAGGGGCCTGCAGGCGCTCGGACTGAAGAAGGGCGACCGCGTCGCCATTGCGAGCGAGGACACGCCGGAATGGCTTATCAGCGACCTCGCGACAGAGACGATAGGAGGCGTCGTCGTCGGCATATATCCGACCAATCCTTCCTATGAACTCGGCTACATCGTACGGCATTCGGAATGCCGTCTCATAGTGTGTGGCGACCAGGAACAGGTCGACAAGGTCCTCGATCTGCCCGCCGGCCCGGATGGCGTCCCGACAATCGAACATATCGTCTGTGTCGATATGAAGGGGATGCGCCAGGCGACGGACCCGCGCATCATTTCCTTCGATGCCGTCTGCGAGATGGCGGACGCGGTCCCCGAGGACCAACTGCGCGAGTGGTGGCGCAACTGCCTGGCTGAGATCTCGCCCGGCGATGTGAACGTCATTGTCTACACATCGGGGACCACCGGCCCTCCCAAAGGAGCGCAGGGAACGCATCGCGGCGCGCTCTACACGGCCCACGTCGCCGTCGAGAAGCTCGGCCTCAACCAGAGCAACTACACCGTGCTCTGCTACTTGCCGCTTTGCCACCTGGCGGAGCGGATATTCTCCATCGCCATGCATCTGAGAACCGGCGGAGTCGTGAACTTTGCCGAATCGATCGACACCGTCCATATCGACCTCCGCGAGATCGCACCCACGGTCTTCCTCGGCGTGCCGAGAATCTGGGAGAAGATGCAGCAATCGGTGCTGGTCAAGTCGCAGCTCTCACCGCCCCTGGTGCGGTGGTGCTTCGACCGCATATTCGCTCGCGCCTATGCCCGGCTCGAAAAGCGCTATGCGCGGCCGCAACCATCCGGCGCGCCGGGCAAGATGGGAGCCTTCGAAGCGCTCGAGTATTTCGTGATGTGGCTGACAATGTTCAGGCCGATCGCCCGCTATCTCGGTATCAGCCACACCCGGGTCAGAATGTGCGGCGCCGCTCCGGTGTCTCCCGAGACGCTCAAGTTCTTCCAGATCCTCGGCCTGCCGGTCCGGCAGGTCTACGGGCTGACCGAAAGCGGCGGACTGACATTCATGCAGGATGACAGCGCCTGCATGAACGGATGCGTCGGCATTCCGCTGCCGGGCTTTTCGTTCAAGCTTGCCGATGACGGGGAAGTATTGATCAAGGGGCCGTCGGTGTTCGCCGGATACCTGAAAGACCCGGAAGCAACCGCGCGGACCTTCGATCCCGAACAATGGCTGAGAAGCGGCGATATCGCTGAATTCGCCACCGAAAAGGAAATCCGCATCATCGACCGCAAGAAGGAAATCATCATTACAAGCGGCGGCAAGAACATCGCTCCGTCGGAGATCGAGAACGCACTGCGCGAGTCAATCTATATCAAGGAAGCGATCATCGTCGGCGATGGCCGGAAGTTCCTGTCGGCACTGATCGTTCTCGACATCGATACGGTCGGACACTGGGCGCAGCAGAACCAGATCCCGTACACCACCTACAGGTCGCTGGCCGTCCATCCAGAAGTGCGCAAGCTGATCACCAAGGACGTCGATCGCGCAAACAAGCGTTTCGCGCGCGTCGAGAATATCCGCAAGTTCGAAATTCTGCAGAAGGAGCTCGATCACGACGATGGTGAACTGACGGCCACTCAGAAGGTCAAGCGAACCATCATCGAGAAGAAGTTCGCCGAAGAAATCGCGCGCATATACGACGAGGTTTCGGCATGAGCTACTTTTGGACTTTGCTGATCTACGGCGTATTAGTCGGGGCGCTGTACGGCCTGGTGGCTATCGCCTTCGCCCTGATCTACAAGGTCAGTCGGGTCATCAATTTCGCCCAAGGCGAGATGATGATGCTCGTGGCCTATATTGCCTATTCGATTGCGCTGGTCACCGACGGCAATTTGTACATTCAGATCGCGACGATCATCGCCGCGTCGGTCGTGATCGGGGCTATCATTGAGAGGGTGATCGTCAGGCCGATGCTCGGCCGGTCGACCTTCTCGATCGTGATGCTCACCATCGCGCTCGCCGTTTTCGTGCGCGCCTTCGTCGGCTTGTTCTGGGACACGGACTCGCATCGCTACCCGATCGCGGTCGGCGGAGAGATGGTGTCGATCTTCGGCGTCACCTTCCTGGTCTCGCAACTCGTGCTGCTGGCGATCTTCTTTGCGACCTGCATCGGGCTGTGGGCATTCCTCAAATACACGATTGCCGGCATCGCCATGCGCGCCACCGCCTCCGATCCCGCGGTCACGATGCTGATGGGCATCTCGGTCAAGCGCCTCTACTCCATTGCCTGGGTGATCTCTGCGGTCATCTCCGGCATGGCCGGCGTTCTCTATGCGAACATCTATCACGTCGGTCCGAGCATCGGATCGATCGGGACGAGGGCCTTTCCCGCAGCCATCCTCGGCGGGCTGGACTCCGTGCTCGGGGCAGGAATCGGCGGCATCATCATCGGGGTCGTGGAGAACCTGGCCGGGGGTTACATCGGCTCGGGCTACAAGGAGATCGCCGGCTTTGTCGTCGTGCTGATCGTCCTCATGTTCCGTCCCTACGGTCTGTTCGGCGAACGTCAAATCGAGCGCGTGTGATGCGTACCAGAACCTTCAAGCAAACCTATGGCGAACTGACGCGTCTGCTGCCCTATTCCAGCAGCTGGACCTGGTATGTCGCGCTGTTGGCCGCACTGATTGCGCTACCCCTGGTCGGACCGACCTATGTCAGCACCTTCGTGCTGCTGATACTCTCGGCGGCCGTCGGCGCGATCGGGCTCAACATCGTGACCGGCAGCGCCGGGCTGATCTCGCTCGGCCATGCCGGCTTCCTCGCGATCGGCGCCTATACAACGGCAATTCTCACGACCGACTACGGGTTCGACCTGATCCCCACTCTCGTCATCGCGGGCCTGGTCTCCGCAGCGTCGAGCCTCTTGGTGGGGATCCCGTCGCTGCGCCTGAAAGGGCTCTATCTGGCGATTACCACGCTGGCGTTCTCGATCATCGTCACGCAGCTGATCGTTGAGGCCGAATGGCTGACCGGCGGCTCGATCGGCAAGGCCGTCACGCGAACCACCGTGTTCGGCTATCCAGTGCGGTCCACGATCTCCATCTACTATATCGCGCTCGGCGTGCTCGTGCTGACGATATTCGGTGCGCTCAACCTGCTGCGCAGCCGGGTCGGCCGAGCGTGGATGGCGATACGCGACTATGACACGGCTGCGCGGATGATGGGCATCAACCTGGTGCAGTACAAGCTTTTCGCATTCGCAGTCAGCGCGTTCCTGACCGGTGTCGCCGGAGGTCTTTCCGCGCTCTACGTCCGCTATATCAACATCGACGGATTTACACTCATCGTCAGCGTGGAAGCTGTGGCGATGATCCTGGTTGGCGGGCTCGGAAGCGTCAGGGGCGCGATCCTCGGCGCCATCATTATAACGATTCTTCCGGATGTCAGCCGCTGGCTGATGAACACGATGTTCCGGTCGGTATTCGTACTGCCGGCCGCGAACTCGCAGGAGATCAAGGGCATAATATACGCCGTCATGATCATCCTGTTCTTGCGCTACGAGCCGGACGGTCTCGCGGCCCGATGGGCGGTGATCAAACGGTTCTGGTCCGAATGGCCTCTCGGCAAGGCAAGAGGCTAGCCAGAATAGCATGAAACAGAGGGAGGAAAGGTTATGAATAGAATTGCATGCAAAATTGCGCTAGGTGTTGCATGTACCCTGATGTGGGTTCTGCCGGCCGCGGCGGCTGATCCTGGCATCAAGGACGACGAGATCGTGGTCGGCGCCATCATGCCCTTCACCGGGCCGGCAGGCGCGCTCGGCTACGGCGCGTTCCTGGGCGAGCGCATAGCCATAGAGGAGGCGAATGCCGCAGGCGGCGTCAACGGCCGCAAGATCACGGTCATCGCCGAAGACGACGAGTACGTACCGGCCCGGACGGTGCAAGCCTTCAACAAACTGATGGAGGTCGATCAGATCTTCGCGCTGATCGCCGGTTCCGGCAGTTCGCACTGGCTGGCCATCATGCCAACCCTCGAGGCGGAGGGCATCCCGAACATCAATCCCCTGCTGGCCAGCATGAAGCCCTTCGAGGCCGGACCGACGACCCATTTCGGCATCGGCACCAGCTACCGTGACGGGGCCAATGAGGTCATGGAAATCATGGCCAAGCGCAATCCCAACCTCAAATGGGCCTCCATCGTCCAGGAGGATGAATCGGGGATCGATCGCGAGGTCGGTTTCAACGAGGCGGCGAAGAATCTCGGCCTCGAGGTCGTTGCACAGATGCGCGTAAACAGGACACAGACCGATTTTTCGGCCGAAGTCCTGCGTATGCAGCAGGCCGGCGCGACCGGCGTCTTTATCGGCGGCTTGCCGACGCTCGACGCGGGTGTCCTGAAGGAGATCCGCAAGCTCGACATGAAGGCCAAGGTCGCGACGCTGTGGCTCAGCCACAATGAGGCGTCGCTGAACCTTCTGCGCGAAGATGCGGGAGATCTCGTCCTCTACGATTTCGTCCCATCCATGACTGACCCGAAGCTCGACCATTTCCACGCTCTCGCCAAGGCGCATCTCTCGACAGAGGATCAGGGGCGGATCAACCGCTATTCGGTCACCGGCTATGCCACGATGAAGGCATTCATCGAGGCGATGAACCGTTGCGGACGTGATCTGAGCCGTGCCTGTGCGCTCGCGGAACTCAACAAACTGACAGACTTCGACACGGGTGTGATGGGCAAGATTACCTGGAGGCCCGATTCACATCTCGCCCCGGTCGCGGGCGCGCCTCTGGTAATCGACGCCAAGGCCGGGCGGTTCGTGCCGCTTGCCGCCGACTGATCGACGTCCATCTGTTCTGGAGAAATTTCCAATGAACATGACGAGAGCAATCGCAGTCATGGCCCTTTTGGGCGCCCTCGGCCTGCCGTCCGCGTCCCTTGCCGAATCCGGGGTCACCGATACCGAGGTCGTCCTCGGCGCCAGCCTGGCGTTCACTGGCGGGCCCGGCGCGCTCGCCTACGCCGGACTGCTCGGCGAGCGTATCGCCGTAGCGGAAGCCAATGCTGCCGGCGGGATTAGCGGACGGCAGATCCGCATCATCGCCGAGGACGATGGATATGTGCCGGCCCGGACCGTCCAGGCGGTCAACAAGCTGATCGAGCAGGATGACGTCTTCGCAATCACGGAGGCGTCGAGCAGTTCCAACTGGCTTGCCATCCTTCCCATGCTCGAGGAGCAGGGCATACCGTCGATCAATCCGCTCATGGCCAGTCTCGAGCCTATCAAGGCCGGACCAAGGACACATTTCTCGATTGGCATCGGTTATCGCGACGGCGCGCACGACCTCATGAAGGCCTTGCTAGCGAAGTATCTCGACAGGAAATGGGCGTCGATCACCCGGGAGGATGAAACGGGCATCGATCACGAGCGCGGCTTCCTGTCGGCGCTCAAAGAAGCCGGGCAAGCGCCGGTGCTCACCCAGCGTTTCCGCTCCGGCCAGACCGATTTCTCGGTGGAGGTGCTCAAGGCGAGGGAAGCGGGCGCGACAGCCCTGTTCGTGGGGGTGCTTCCGTCCGACGTGGCGACGATGATGTCGGAGGCAGACAAACTAGGCATGGATGCCATATTTGCGACACTCTGGATCAGCCACTTGAAGCCGATGCTGGATCTCGTCGGCGCCAATGGCGACCGGCTTCATTTGTATGATTACGTGCCGTCCCTGGAGGACGATTCGCTCGCGGACTTCCGGGCACTTGCCGCGAAGCATCTGTCGCAGGAAGACGTTGCGAAGATGAATCGGTACTCCATCACCGGTTACGCGACGATGAAGGTGTTCATCGAAGCGATGCGTCAATGCGGCAAGGACCTCACTCGCGCGTGCGCGATCGCGAAGCTGGAAGCGATGAAGGACTTCGAAACCGGCCTGACCCAGCCCGTTAGCTTCAGCCCGGACAATCACCTCGCGACCACCAAGGGCGCGCCGCTCGTCATCCGCGACGGCAAATTCGTTCCCTTGCCAAACTGAGAAGGCACCCTCCTTGGCTGCCCGCCGGCCACTTCCGGCGGACAGCCGCATTTTGTCTGCCCGGGACATGGCCTGAGAGGGTGCGGAAGTCGCGGAAGTCGCCCGACAAGCCGAGACCTGACACTACATGCTACATTGTTGTGGACAATGTTCTCATATTTGAGGTATGTATGGCGCAGATGCCTGACAAAAGGGAAGCGGCGCAATGAGCGACAACGCCACGGGGAGCCTGGACGGGTACGACATCTTTTCGGAAGGTTATCGGAACAGACCGGCCGACTATTGGGGCGACCTTGCGCAAAGCCGCTGCCCGATCTCCCGCACCGAGAAATGGGGCGGCTCGTGGATGCTGGTCCGGTATCAGGACGTCTATGACGTCATCCAGAACCCGGACACCTACTCTTCCCGCGCGGTAGAGGTAGCCGGAGAAATACCGGCGCCTGGTCGCGGCCTGATGATGCCGCCGATCACCTCTGCCGTACCTGAGCACGCCGACCACAGAGCGCTTATCGATCCCCTGCTGTCACCAGCCGCGGTGAAGGTGATGGAGCCCTTCATCCGGGAAACCGCAGCGCAACTCGCGGCCGATCTCGCTGCGAAGGGAGGCGGAGATGCCGCCGCTGAGTTCGCCAGACCGCTGGCCCTCTCGGTTCTAACCCGGATCATGGATCTGCCGCGGGACATGCAGGGCCAGTTTGTCGACTGGGCGACGCGCATCCTGCGTCTCGGCCCCACCGACCAGGCGCTACGGCGCGACACTCTTCTGGAGGTCATGGCGTTCCTCGAAGAGATGATCGCCGCCCGTCGCGGGCAGGGTGGCAGCGACGCCATCAGTGTGATGGCGGACGCCACGATCGACGGCGAGCCAATCGACCGAAAGCACATGCTGGGCACTCTTCTGGAACTTGTGATCGCGGGCGCGGACACCACCTGGAGCACGATAGGCGCGAGCCTGCTCCACCTGGCGTCCAGCCCCGAGGACCGTGCCAGGCTCGTTGCCGATCCCACCCTCATCAAATCGGCGGTGGAGGAATTCCTACGTGCCTTTGCGCCCGTGACGGTCGCGCGCATATCGACCACGGATGTGGAGGTTCATGGCCGGTGCATCCACGCAAATGACCGCGTGATCATGCCCCTGGCAGCAGCCAATCGCGATCCGGAGGTCTTCGAAGACCCCGACGTGGTCAAAATCGACAGGCGCCGCAATCGTCACATGGCCTTCGGCACTGGAACGCACAGATGCGCCGGTGCGCACCTGGCCCGGGCCGAACTCAATATTGCGATCGAAGAATGGCTGAAGGTGATTCCGGAATTCGAGCTTGTGGGGCCCGATGTCGAATGGGCGCAAGGGCAGGTCCGGGGACCCGAAAGCATCGTGTTCAAGGTGTCCGCATAGCATAGCCACATGATGCGGCCGACGAACGGAGTTGTTGGCCCAGTGGTCCGGTAACGTGGTTGACGATGACATGACAGATCAGATCAGCACTCGGTTACATGTCGTTGATGACATCGCGGACGGGGTACGGCTTTACGACTTCAGGCCGATGCCTGGCGCAACCTTGCCGGCATTTTCTCCGGGTTCGCATATCGATGTCGTTCTTGGGCCGGAACTCGTTCGCAGCTATTCGCTGTGCAACCTCGACGAGAGCGGGGGCCGTTATGTCATTGCCATTAGGAGGCAAGATGACGGCAAAGGCGGTTCGGTGACTGCTCACCGGACATTGCAGGTGGGGGACGAGGTCCGGATTCGTCCTCCGCGTAACAATTTCCAATTGATCGAGAATGCCGAGCACTCGGTGTTTATCGCCGGGGGAATCGGAATCACGCCGATCTTTGCGATGATACAACGGCTCGAGAAGCTGAAGCGATCGTGGGAGCTTCACTATTCTTCCCCAACGCGTCGACGGGCAGCCTTCCTGGCCGAGTTCGAAGCATTGGAGGAGAAGGAAGGGGGGCGCGTCCACTTCCATTCCGACGACGAACATGGCGGATCGATCATGGATCTGAGGCCCATCCTTGGCACGTATCGAGCCGGTTCGCATTATTACTGCTGTGGCCCGTCGGGCATGATCGAGACATTCGAGTCTCTGACCGGAGGCTTTCCTGCCGGCAGCGCGCACCTGGAGCGTTTTTCGAGCGATGTGCCGCTGTCGACCGCCGGCAGCTTCGAGGTGGAGTTCCGTCGCCTTGGAAAAAGTGTCCGGGTGCATGAAGGCGAGACGATCTTGCAGGCGGCCATCAACGCCGGTGCCGATGTGGCGTTCTCCTGCGAAGAGGGAGTATGCGGGTCCTGCGAAACGGCCGTGATCGAAGGCATTCCGGATCATCAGGACCTCGTGCTTTCGAAGCACGAACGGGAAGCAAACAGAAAAATGATGATCTGCTGCTCCCGTTCCAAGACGCCGAAGCTGGTATTGGACCTTTGAGCGGGATAAGGCGCTACAGGGCTGGCCGGGACCCTGGCGAAGTTGAGGTGCCTGCCAGCCTCGAACCAGTCGAAATCCTGCCTGGCGTCCTGTGGTTGCGGGTCGATCAGCCATTCGCGCTGGACCACGTCAATTGCTATCTCGTCGAGGATTACGGGGGATGGACTCTCGTCGACACGGGCATCGGCGGTGAGATCGGATCCCGGCAATGGGATGCATTGCTCAACGGACCGCTGCGTGGAACCAGGATCACCCGCATTCTGACGACCCACGCCCACCCTGACCATATTGGCGCCGCGGGCTGGCTCTCCAGGCGTTTCGACGCGGTCATCTACTCGAACGCCGACGAGCTCAACAGGCTACGCCACATGTTGAGATCGTTCGACCCGGCCGAGGCGAGCCGCAACGCCGCGTTCTATCGCATGCATGGACTGGCGGGCGAGGCAGCAGATGCCCTGTCCCTGCAGGACCACCGGTATGCCGCCTTCGTGGATGAATTGCCCGCAGACATCCGGCATTTGACCTCGTCCGAGGTCCTCGACATAGGCGGGCGCCAGTTCGCCGTCATCATCGGACGCGGGCATTCGCCATGCGGCATGCTCTATCGCTCGCTGGACGGGACAGTCTGCTTCAGCGGCGATCAGATTCTGAGCAGCATCACGCCGCTGATCGGCGTATGGGCTGAGAACGCCGACGAAAACCCGCTCGACGACTATCTATCCTTCCTCGCGTCGGTTCCGGTTCAGATTTCGGACGCGGCTCTGGTCCTGGGCGGACATCAGATGCCCTTCAAGGATGCCGCCGCGCGCGCCCTGTCGATCCGTCGGCATCACGAGGAAAGATGCGCAATCATAAGAAGCTTCTGCGGTGATGAAGGCAGAAGCGTCGGCGACATCATCCCGGTTCTCTTTCCCAAGGCGAAGGGCGAAATGTCTATCGGATTTGCCTTTGGCGAGGTCCTCGCGCATATGCACTACCTTGCCGCACGCGGGGAACTCGACACCGGGCGCGCAGGAGACTGGGCCATCCAATTCACGCGGACCAATCCCTGAGCCCAAGTGCCAATTCCATGCGCTGAGATAGAGCGGCGGCGCATTCGGCTCGGGGAAGGTTTTTGATGGCTGTCGCGGAAGAGATCCAGGAACAGAGCGACGAAGAAGGGGCCCCGGCCGCGTCTGCGACATCCGTCAGCGCGAAAGCACTGCTCTTCACGATTCTGGGCGAATATGTGTTTCCCGAACAGCGCCCGGTATGGACAGCAACGATCCTCAAGGCGCTGACCGCCCTCGGCGTATCCGAAAAAGCGGGGCGGCAGGCTATCAATCGCGCCAACGCGTCCGGCTGGATCGAGGGGCATCGCGAAGGTCGCCGCGTCGCCTGGCAGCTGACGGGGCGCATCCAGCAATCCATGCGCGAAGGATTGGAGCGCGTGAAGTCGATCGGGCAGGAACCTCAGCCCTGGGACGAGCGCTGGATGGTCTTGTATCTCAGCCTGCCCGAATCGCATCGCGGCGTGCGATCCAGGCTCTATAAGGCGCTGAGATGGGCGGGATTCGGAACGCCGACGCCCGGGCTGTGGATCAACCCTCATTCGCGGCGCCTGGACGAGACAAGGCGGATACTCGAACGATTTGGAGTCAGCGATCGCGCTTATGTTTTCTCCGCCCATTCGCTCGAGGCGGGCCAGGATCTGGAGACGATCGTGCGATCCGCTTGGGATCACGACGAGATCCTCGCCATCTATCACCGCCTGCTGGAGCGCTTCGGGAGAATAGATCCCGGCACCGACCGGGACATGTTCGCCGCTCATTTCGCCCTTGTCCATGAATGGCAGCAAATTCCATTCATCGATCCAGCGCTGCCGAAGGAGCTTCTTTTCGATGACCGGCGGGCTCAGCAGGCCGCCCGCCAGCTGGAAGCCCTGAAGGAAAGCAGCGGCAGGCAAGCGCGCCGATACTGGAGGAACCTGATGCTGACGGTCGATGCCCGGTAGAGGTGTCTCCGAGAAGCATATGCCCGTTGGCGGCGCCAGCCTCGATCGCTCGTCCGCGCTTCCTCCATCGTCCAAGCCCGTCGCGGTGCAGCACGCGATCCCCCCGTCAACCGTTGCGGAGGCGGCGATGCGCCAATTATTGTGAGGACTGTATGCGCATATCGGAGTGCCGTTTTCATGCAGTGTGCACCAACTAGCGCTGAACGCCTGCGAAGAGTCGGAGCAGCACATGCTTAAGGGCGCCCGAAGACCAGTAAAGGGACGCTCGCCGAAGGCGAGCAGCTTGGCAGCGCCCTCGGTCTATGACCAGCTCAAGGCCGAGATTCTGGACAGGCACTTGAAGCCTGGCGTCAAGCTAACCCATCAAGGGCTGGCCGAGATGCTGGGCGTGTCGCGCACGCCCGTGCGTGAGGCGCTGGAGAGATTGTTCCAGGAGGGATACGTCATCCGGATTCCCCGGCGCGGCTTCTTCGTCGCGGAAATCGGCGTGGATGAGGTGATACATCTCTATCAGACCCGCGAAGCACTTGAGGTCTACCAGATCGAGCGCCTTGTCGAGAAGGGATTGAGCAGGCGGGAATTCGCCGAACTGAAGGCTATCAACGCACGCTATGGCAATCTCATTGATGCCAATCTGACGTATGAGCGGCTTCGCGTCGATCGCGACTTCCATGTGCGCCTGGCGTCGCTGACCGGGAACGCCTACCTGGTCGCGTCGCTCGAGGCCATCTTCGAAAAGGTCATCCTCAAGCGCCGTCTGGAAGGCGTCTCCGATCCGACGGGAAGGGGGCCGTACGAGGATCATCTCAGGCTGCTCGACGCCCTGGAGAAGGGTGACGGGGCCGCCATCTCGATCTTGCGGGCCCATATTCGCGGCGCCTGCGACAGGCTCATCCTGCATCTGCAAAGCTTCGAGATTCCGGGCGGGCGCCGAGATTCCGGCCTGTCGCCGGGAAAGCGCGTCTCGACACGGTGACGAGACGTCAATTGAAGCGATAGATCCGCCGTCCGTCGGCCGCCGCCTCGCAGATCGCCTCTCCGAGAGTGACAAGGTGGTTGATATGGGCAAGGGTCTCGCCCAGCGCCAACCGCCCCTGTCCTTTGCCTCGCGCCGTCGGAAAGAGGAGGTTCGAGATCTCGAACGCCGTGGCCGGAACTCGCATCAACTCCAACGTCGCCGCGAGACGCCTCTGATGGTGCTCGACCATGGCATGGATTCGATGATGCAGCCCGTAAAACGGACTGCCATGCCCCGGAAGAACCAGCAGATCGTCGGGTAACGCCAGCAGATTCTGGAGCGACGCCAGGAAATCGCCCAACGGGTTTTCCTCCGGCGCCCAATGGAACACCGAAACAAGAGGCGTGATACTCGGCAGTACCTGGTCGCCGGCTATGATGATCCGCCGCGCCTCATTGTAGAAGCAGGCATGCTCGTCGGCATGGCCACGCGTCACGATCACCCGCCATTCCTCTCCGTCGAGAGTGATGCTCTGGCCGTCCCGAATGCGCCGGATCGCGCCCGGGAGGCGTCCCAGATAGCGCGCCACCCTCGTCCTCTCGGTCGCGAATGCTTCTTCCATTTCAGGGCCACAACCCGCGATGCGCAGGAATCGAGCGAGTTCAACCGGACGCTCGCCGTGATTGCCAAGGCGAAGACAGGCCGATTGCCATTCGACGAGGGTGGAGGTGAAGCCTGCCTGGAAGGTGTCGCACAAGAAGCCCGCTGCCCCGACATGGTCGGTGTGACCGTGCGTGGCAATGATCCGATGGACCGGAGCGTTGCCGATCACCTCCTCCGCGATGCGATTCCAGGATAGGCCGGTTTCGCTGTCGTTGATGCCGCAGTCGACGATGCTCCAGCCGCCGCTGTCGGCCATCAACCAGCAGTTCACGTGGCTGAGCGCGAAGGGTAGGGGCATCCGGACCCATCCGATCCCTGGCGCGACCTCCTGAACCTTGCCTGGCGAAGGTATTCCGGCGAATGCCGTTTGTATTCGATTTATACTTGCATTCATCTCGATCCACACAGGCCCGCCGAAGGGTCGCGATCGGCCGCCCGGTCAGTCTTTTCGTTCGTGAAGGATGCGGCATTGAAGCGGGGAGTGCAAGGCCTTGTGTTGTGCAGAATTGCATGCAATATTGCCTGAAACCACACATGCAGAGACCGATATGACCAATTTGCCCACGACGCTTCTCGACAGTTCCAAGCAGGCGCCCGGCTTGTCGGACGAGCAGGTTGAAGCAGCGAAGCGGCTGATTGGAGTCTGGATGCGCCGCGACGTGCATACGCCGGCCATCTACGAGCCGATCTCCCTGCACGACATCCGGCGCTGGGCGCATTACAGCGTGGGCGACGACAACCCTCTGTTCTCCAGCGCGGACTACGCGAAGCGAACGCGGTGGGGCACGAACGTCGCGCCGCCGACCTTCCTCTACTCGATCGATTCCGGCATCGTGGCGCCGGGGCTTCCGGGCGTGCAGTGGATTTTCGCCGGTGGAACCTGGGAGAACTACAAGCCCGTCAAGGTGAACGACACCATTTCGGCGCGGGCGCGCCTGGTCGACGTGAAGGAAAAATCCGGCCGCGCGGTGTCGCGTTTCGTCAGCCAGGTCGGCGAAGTCCTGTATACGAACCAGGCCGGCGAACTGGTGTCGAAGTACAATGGCGAGATCTTCAGGATTCCCCGGGCGCGGAGCGGGTCGGGCTTGCGCTATACGGCGGAAAAGAACTCGGCCGAGGTGCCGAGATATTCCGCCGAGCAGCTCGAGGAGATCGCGCACGCCTACCGCACGGAGTTCCGCCGCGGCAGCGACGTCCTGTATTTTGAGGATGTCACAGTCGGAGAGCGGCTCCCCGTTCTTTACAAGGGGCCGCTGACGCTGGTGGACATCGTCGGATTCTATGCCGGGCGCAGGACGGTCTACAGCGTGCTCAAGCTCGCCTTCGAAGAGCGCGACCGGCATCCGAACAACGTCTACTACCACCCCCAGACCAATGTTCCATGCCATCCGGCGGCGGGCCATTTCGACATCGACATAGCCCGCGAGGTGGGCATGCCGGGCGCCTATGACCAAGGCTGGCAACGGATGAACTGGGCGGGTCACCTGTTGACGAACTGGGCGGGCGACGCCGGGTTCGTCAGCCGCCTGGAGGGCCGCGTCACCAAGCCGAACCTTGTCGGCGACCTTACCAAGTTGACCGGCGAAGTCACCGGCCGCGAGATCGTCGGCGACGTTGCGGTGGTCAAGATCAAGTGGTGGGGAGAAAACCAAAAAGGGATTCAGAACTGCAGCGGAACAGCTGAAGTTCAGGTGCCCTCCCGCAATGTCAAGGTAACATCATGAGCTCTGCTGCATTCGGTCCTCTTGCCGGCCTCAAGGTTCTGGATTTCACCCATGGAGTCGCCGGCCCGTATTGCACGATGGTGCTGGCCGACCTCGGCTGCGAGGTCATCAAGATCGAAAAGCCCGACCGCGGCGATCCAACGCGCTACATGAACGTGTCCGACCGTTTCGACACGGAAATCCCGAAGGTGGGCGGCGACTATTTTCTCTCCATCAACCGGAACAAGAAAAGCGTCGGCATCGACATGAAATCGCCAGCGGGCGTCGAGCTCTGCAAGGAGCTTGCACAATGGGCGGATGTGGCGGTGCAGAATTTCAGGCCGGGCGTGATGAAGCGCCTCGGACTCGGCTTCGAACAGCTTTCCGAGATCAACCCCCGTTTGATCTATGCGAACATCTCCGCCTACAGCGATGGGCCCCTCAGCGACAAGCCCGGTATGGATGTGGCCGTGCAGGCACGATCGGGCGTCATGAAGATCACCGGGCAGACTGGTTCGACAGACCCGTTGCGGCCGGGCGTATCGCTCGCCGACTTCGGCGGCGGCATCTACCTTACCACTGCCGTTCTCGCGGCGCTCTACGAGCGTGAACGTTCCGGAAAGGGGCAGGAAGTATCGGTGTCGCTGCTGGATGCCACCATGAGCATGCTGGTGAACTATTCGGTTGCGGTCATGGATGGCGGGGCCGAGCTGGGGCCAATGGGGTCCGGGCATCCGCAACTCGTCCCCTACCAGGCTTTTCCGACGTCGGACGGTCATGTCGTCATCAGCGCCGGCACCAACAAGATCTACCGTGAATTGTGTGCGGCCCTCGGCCGGCCCGAACTGGGCGAGGATGAGCGGTTCGTCACCAATCAGTCCCGCGTGAAGAACCGCTCGACCCTGGTCCCGGAGATCTCCGCTGTCACCTCCAGGAAGTCCACAGCGGAATGGATCGAGATTTTCGAGCGAGGCGGCGTGCCGTGCGCGCCGGTCAACAGTCTTGCCAGTGCCTTTGCCGAGCTTGATCACGGCCCTGGCGGCATGGTGCAGGAAATGGTGCATCCGGGTGCCGGAAAGCTCCATCTGCTAGGTGTTCCGTTCCGTTTCAGCCGTTCGCCTGGAAAGCTCGTGTCCCCGCCTCCGATGCTGGCGGAGCATACGACCCACGTGCTGCAGACCGTTCTCGGGCGGAGCGAGGGCGCCATTGACGACCTGCGGCGGCAACGCGTCGTGGGCTAGGTTCCTCGGTGATCGGATCCCGCATGCCGGTCCCGAGAAGGCAAAGGCGCCCGGCCTGATCATCGCGGCACGATGCAGCAAGCCGGGGACGGCGCGCTCGCAGCAGCTCCCGGCGTGTGACCGGGGATATGTTCCGATCATGGGTCCGATCCCTGGGCCAGAATCCGCAATGCATGCGGCGAGCCGTTCGGCGGGTCGTTCGGCCGGCCCCGGGCCAGCCCTTTGAAGGCCGTTTGCGAGGGGGTTGCGGCCAGTCAATCTCTGATGAATTCGCTGATAAAAATACCTCATATGAGGTGTTGATGGTATTGATTTCGTCAAATATGGGTGCGATCGTAAAGCCTATCTGCGCTCCGTAGCCGCCCGCGTGCCCTGTCTCGATCGGATAACGGGCAAGCAGATCGCACCGGTAACGAGCGGCCAGATCTACTGGGGCGCCGTGCCGTTTGTCTGCATACAGCTGATCATGGTGATACTGACCCTCTCTTTTCCGCAGATGGTGATGCACTACAAAAGCGAGGCGGCGAACCCCGGCAGCATCGAGATGATGATTCCGGACCTGCCGGAGTTCGAAGTCGAGTTGAAGTGACAGGCGCCCAGGCAAGGCCATCGTAGCGAGCGGACAACCTCCAGGGGTATAGATCTTGACGAGTTCCAGCCCTGCAACGAACTGGTCCGCCGAAACACATGTGCTGGATCGCCTTTTTCGCGCCCGGTCGGTCGCCCTGGTAGGCGTCTCGTCAGATCCGGCGAAACTCACAGGCGCGCCGCTGCGAAACCTTTTGAAGACGGGCTATCAGGGCGCGATCTATCCCGTCAATCCGCGGTACGAACGTATCGGCGACCTGCGCTGCTTCGGAAGCATCGAGGATTTGCCGGAGGCGCCGGACGCGGCGCTCATCATGCTCGGGGCCAAGCAAGTTCCTCAAGCGATCGAGGATTGCGGGCGGAAGGGCACGCAGGCGGCGATCGTGCTGAGCTCCGGGTTCGAGGAAACGACAGAAGGTGCGGCTCTCGCGCGGCAACTCGCGACAGCGGCTGCCGCCAATCGCGTGGCCGTCATCGGCCCCAATTGCGAAGGCATCTGGTCAGTGCGCAACCGCATGGTGTTGACGTTCGGATCGGCTGCCAACCGGGAACAATTGCACCACGCGCCGCTCGCCGTAGTCTCGCAAAGCGGCGCTATCGCAGGGGCCATCAGCCGGCATGTGCAGGATTCCGGATTCGGCTGTTCATATGTCGCGAGCGTGGGAAACGAGACCTGCCTCGACGCGGTAGATGTCATCGAATGGCTGCTCCAGCAGGACGACGTCAAAGTCATCGCGCTCTTTCTCGAAGGGTTGAAGCGGGGGCACAGGCTGGTCGAGGTAGCGAACCAGGCCAGGCGCCGCGGCATCCAGATCGTCGCTTTGAAATCGGGCAACACGGCACTGGGCAGGATCGCCGCTGGCTCTCATACCGGCAAGATCGCCTCGGCCGAAGCGATCTATCGTGACGTGTTCAGGCAGTGCGGCATCATTCAGGTTGAAGGGATCAACGAACTCCTCGAAGCCTCGGAGATATTGACAAGCCTGCGTCGGCCTCGCCGCGCGTCAGGCGCGAGTCCCGGGGTGGCCGTTTTCAGCATTCCGGGTGGCACTCGCGCACTGACCGTCGATCTCTGCGAGAAACACAACGTGCCGCTGGCGACCTTCGATACCGCCACGGAGAAAGGCTTAGCGGACCTTCTCCCGAGCTTTTCGCGGGCCGCCAATCCGACCGACCTCACCGGCCAGGTGCTAAGCGACCCGGATCTGTTCAGGAATACGCTGGCCATGGTCGCAACTGATCCGAATTGCGAAGCTTTATTGGTGCAGTTCGCCAATCGGGGCCCGGCGGATTTTCGCGAGAATTTCGACCGTATGGCGGCCGTGGCCGAGGATCTTGAGATGCCTGTCGTGGCGTCCTTCCTGGGCGACCTGCTGCCGGCGCATGAACGGCGAGCCGCCATGGAAAAAGGCGTCCTGCCGGTGCGGGAACCGGCCGATGCTGTCCGTCAACTGGGGTGGCTTTACGAAACGGCGCGTAACGCCGAAGCAAGTCGTCCCACGCGTCCGAGAAAGGTCATGCCGGGGCTGCCGGGAGGACTGGGATCGCTATCCTGGCCAACCCTCGTCAACCTGCTTGAGGCAGCCGGAATTGAAGTTCCCCGAACCGCCCTGCTGACCGGCAGGGTCGAACCCCTAGCTCTTGCCGGCCTCGCCTTTCCCCTGGTCGTCAAGGTCTTGCCCGAGCACGCAGACCACAAGACCGAACTCGGCCTGGTGGAAGTCGGCCTGCATTCCTTCGAAGTGGTCGAAGAAGCGGCAAACCGGCTGCGCAAGGCGCTCGGAAACCCCGATGCTCCGCTCTTGATCCAAGAGATGGTGAGAGGTGTGGAAGTCGTGCTCTCGGCGATTGCCGATCCCGATTTTGGGCCGATGCTGGCGGTGGGAACCGGCGGCACCGGCGTCGAGCTCTGGGGCGACCTTGCCTATCTCCCGCTACCGACAGACGAGGCGGCGGTGACGAGTTGCCTGGAGCGGCTGAAGCTGGGCAGGCTTCTCAAGGGCTTCAGAGGCCGACCGCCGGCGGATGTCGAGGCTCTGGTGAGAGCCTCCGTCCGGCTCGGCGACTTGATGCTGTCGTTAGACGGTAAGGTCATGCAGATCGAGATCAATCCGCTTTTCGTACTGCCTGCGGGCAGCGGCGTGGTCGCCGCGGATATTCTGGTTCGCGACCGCCAACCGGACTGACAGAGGGGGAAGGCGATGGCAGAAGCCGTCATGAACGAATTTGCGACGTTCGCCGCATCAGCCGACAACCGCACGTTTCCTCCGCTTGCCCGCAGCCGTGCCGTGGACGCGATCATCGACTGCATCGGCTGCATGCTGGCCGGCGTGGATGAACCGTGCGCGAAAAACCTGCGCGACATCATGTCGTTCGGCCAGCGCGCCGCCACCTTGTCCTTTGTGCCCGGCGCTGGCTACACGGCGGCGCCGGAGGCGGCACTGTGCAACGGAACCGCCGCGCACGCCCTTGACTATGACGATACCAATCATCCGGCCTATGCGCATCCGAGCGCCGTGCTCGTTCCGGCATTGCTGGCGATTTCGCCTCTGGCAAATGCCAGCGGAGCTGACATCGTCTCGTCCTACATCGTCGGCTTCGACCTGATCGGAAAGCTCGGTCGTGTCTTGAACACGGGCCACTACGCCAAGGGCTGGCACAGCACGAACACTTTCGGCGCCGTCGCAGCCGCTCTCGCCTGTGCGCGCCTGCTTTCCCTGCCGGCCGAAAAGATCAGCATCGCCATGGGGATCGCGGCCTCTGGCGCAAGCGGCATTCGCGCGAATTTCGGCACTATGGTCAAACCCCTTCACGCCGGCCTGGCCGCGCAGACGGGCGTGCGCGCGGCGCTGCTGGCGCGCGCCGGCTATGATGCGGCGGAAGATGCATTCATGGGAAAGGCGGGCTATCTGACCGCCTTCCGGGGCGAAGAGGAAGCTCAGCCCGTCTTCCTATCCATGCCAGGCGAACCGCTCGAGATCCTGACCGATTACGGCCTGGCACTCAAACCCTATCCGAGTTGCGGCGCGACCCACCCCGGGATTGAAGCCGGGATCATGCTCAATCGGCAGCTTTTTCCGCACGGCTATGCACCCGGAGACATAAGGCGGATCCGGATCGGCGTTGCGCGCATGGCCCTGAACCCGCTCATCCATCACGTGACGAAAACGCCGTTGCAAGGCAAGTTCTGTCTCGAGTATTGCGTGGCCGCTGCCCTGGTGGACGGCAAGGTTGACCTGTCGACCTTCAGCCCAGAGAAGATCGCTGATCAGGAGATACAGGCTGTGGCCGGCAATACGACGATGGTCGTGGACGAGCGCGTCGCCGAAAGTCCTGAATTTTCCACGGTCGTTCTGGTGGAAACCAATGCCGGCCGCGTCGAGGAGATCCTGGTGCCGCTGGCGAAGGGAAAACCCGAGCGCTGGATGAGCCGAGCTGAGCGGCTGGAGAAATTCCGGGACTGCATCTCATATGCGCACAGAACCGTTCCTAACGATCTTTTCGAACGGTTCGAAACGATGGATTCGGATATTCCGGTTGAAGCGCTCATCTCGACTTTGCGCAATCATCCCGCGCCTCGGCCAAATACAGCTCACGACGAAAGACGTCTCGCCCTGTAGACATTCGAGTTTGCCGGCCGGCCGAGTTCGCCGGAGATGAAGGCAACCGCATCCAGCAATTTCGAAAGGTTCACGTCGGTCCGCATGCCCAGACCGTCGAGCATGTAGACGACGGCCTCTGTCGCGACGTTGCCGCTCGCGCCCTTGGCATAGGGGCAGCCTCCGAGCCCGCCTGCCGCTGCATCGATCGTCTGGACGCCGTCCTCGATGACGGCAAGCAGGTTGGCGAGCGCCTGGCCGTACGTGTCGTGGAAATGGGCGGCGATGCACTCGATGGGCACGACCCCTGACACCGCGCGCACAAGATCGCGCGCCTTCTTCGGTGTCCCTGTGCCGATAGTGTCGCCAAGCGAAATCTCGTAGCAGCCGAGTGCCGCCAGCGCCGCCGCGACCTTCACCACGTCCCCGGGAGGCACCTGGCCCTGAGATGGGCAGCCAAGCACGCAGGACACATATCCCCGCACCCTGATGCCGGCCGCATGCGCCCGTTCCGCGACCGGACGGAAGCGGTCTATCGATTCGGCGATAGAACAGTTGATGTTCTTTTGCGAGAAGGCTTCGGAGGCTGAGGTGAAGATCGCGATTTCGCGTGCTCCGGCCGCAAGCGCGGCATCAAGTCCCTTCTCGTTCGGCACGAGGACAGGGAAGTTGACACCATCGCGGATGCCGAGTGCCGTCAGCACGACGTCCGTGCCCGCCATCTGTGGCACCCATCTGGGCGATACGAAGCTGCCGACCTCGATCGTTTTCAGCCCGGCGGCGAGCAACTTCTCCACGAAGGCGATGCGCACCTGCGGCGAGACCAGAGCCGCTTCGTTCTGCAGTCCGTCGCGTGGCCCGACTTCGACGATCCTGATCGTCCCCGTCATGGGTCGATCCCGTCGGCCTCGAATTCCACGAGTTCCACGCCTTCCTGCACGAAGTCTCCGGCGCCGCAGCGCAACGCAATCAGCGTACCATCGGCGGGCGCATGCAATGTGTGCTCCATCTTCATCGCCTCCATGATCAGCAGCGGCTCTCCGCGCTTGAGCCTGTCGCCGGGGGCGGCCAGGATCTGGCGAACCGAGCCTGGCATGGGCGCGCGCAGATGCCCCGCATCTGCGATGACCGTGCTCTCGCCGGCGAAGGGATCAGCGAATCCCAGCCTGCGGCTGCCCCGTGCGGTGGAGATGTCAACTTCGCGACCGAGCCAGACCCCGGAGACCACCTCCTTGCCGTCCCCGTAAAAGACATCCAGCCGGCCATCGAGTCTCGGATTTACGCGGAACGGACGAGTTCCCGAAGCCGTCTCCAGACTCAGGCCCGCGCGCTCGTAGGTCAGCGTAACCTCGGCATCGTCGAAGCAGAGCTTGCGGCGGCGGCGGCCCACCATCATCCAGCCGTCCGAAGTATCCCAAGGCGACGTGGCGCTCCGATTTTCCGCGGCGAGCACGGCGGCCGCAGCCGCCGCCAGATCGCGGTCGTCGATCCGGGCTTCTCCATGGCCGAGAAGCCGTGGAAGCTCGCGCTCTATGAACCCGGTATCCATCTTGCCCGCGCGGACGTCCGGATGCGCGGCCAAGGCCTTGAGGAAGCTTACGTTGGTTTTGACGCCCGCGACCTGGAAGCCGGCGAGCGCAGCCTCCAGCCGGTCCAGCGCCTGAAGCCGGTCGGAGCCGCTGACGATAAGCTTCGCCAGCATCGGATCGTAATGCGGGGTGACCGTATCGCCCTCGCGAAAGCCGCTGTCGATCCGGATCCCGTTGCCGACCGGCGGCTGGCGCCACCGTTCGATCCTGCCGATCGAGGGAAGGAAGCCGCTCTGGGGGTCCTCGGCGTAGATGCGGACCTCGAATGCGTGACCGGACCGCGTGATCTCGTCTTGTCCCAGGGGCAATTCCTCGCCAAAGGCGACGCGCAGCTGCCACTCCACGAGATCGAGCCCGGTGATCGCCTCCGTCACCGGATGCTCCACCTGGAGGCGGGTGTTCATCTCGATGAAATAAAACCCGTCATCATTCGCGACGAACTCGACCGTCCCGGCACCCGTATAGCCGACAGCCGCGCCTGCGGCGCGCGCCGCCGAGCAGACGCGCTCGCGCTCCTGCTCCGACAGCGACGAGGACGGTGCTTCCTCCACCACCTTCTGATGTCGGCGTTGTAGTGTGCACTCCCGTTCGAACAGGGACACGATATTGCCGTGGGTGTCACCGAAGATCTGCACCTCGATGTGGCGCGGCCGCGCGATGAACTTCTCGATCAGAACATGGTCGTCGCCGAAGGCGGCCTTCGCCTCGCGCTTTGCGGCCGTGAGGGCCGCCGCGAAACCGGCCGCATCCTCTCCCAGGCGCATGCCCTTGCCCCCACCGCCGGCAGAGGCTTTGACGAGCACCGGAAAGCCGATGCGCTCCGCCTCCGCGGCGAGCTTGTCCGTGCCCTGTTCCGCGCCGTGATAGCCCGGTACGAGCGGCACGCCCGATCCTTCCATCAAGACCTTGGCTGCCGACTTGGAGGCCATGGCGCGGATCGCCTCCACGGGCGGTCCGACGAAAATGATGCCAGCCTCGTGGCAGGCTGCCGCAAAGCTCTCGTTCTCGGAGAGGAAACCGTAGCCCGGATGGATCGCCTCGGCCCCGGTGCGCTGTGCGACTTCGATGATCCGGTCGATCCTCAGATAGCTTTCAGCTGCCGACGCGGGGCCGATCAGCACAGCCTCGTCCGCCATTGATACGTGCTGCGAATCGGCGTCGGCCTCGGAGAAGATGGCCACGGTGTGCAAGCCCATGCGTCGCGCCGTACGAATGATGCGGCAGGCGATCTCGCCGCGGTTCGCAATCAGAAGCTTCGTGAACCGCCGTTCGAAGCGTTGCGGTTTGGCTGGCATCACTCTTCGCCCCCGCAATCCCAGGCGGCGCGGCGTCGCGAGAGGAAGGCATCCAGCCCCTCCTTCGCCTCTTCACGCGCGCGAACCGCGGAGATCCGTACCGCCGTCATCTCGATCATCGCGGCGTCGATCGGCCGATGGCCGATATCGCTCACGAGCCGCTTGGCCTCGCGACGGGCGGCCGGCGCTCCCTTCCCGAGCGCTTGGACGATCTCTGCGACGCGGCGTTCGAGCGCGTCGGGTTCGACGGCCTCATGAACGAGGCCGATCGCCTGTGCCGTATGTGCTCCAAAGATTTCGGCGGTCTGGAAATAGCGTCGTGCCTGTCTCGGACCGATCGCGGCCATGACGTAGGGTCCGATCGCCGATGGGATCAGGCCGAGCTTCACTTCGGACAACGCGAACTTCGCCGCGGTCGAGGCAATGGCGATGTCGCAGCACGCGACGAGACCGACACCGCCGCCGTAAGCGGGTCCCTGCACGGCCGCTATCGTGGGCTTTGGGAATTCGTCGAGCACCCGCATGAGCTCGGCCAGCTTGCGTGCGTCTTCCAGATTCTCGTCCTCGCTGGCAGCGGCAGCGCGCTTCATCCATCCGAGCTCTGCTCCGGCACTGAAGCTTGGCCCTTCGGCCGCCAGGATCAGAATCCGCGCGGCCGGTTCGGCCTCAAGCTCCCGCAGTGCGGCCGTAAGGTCCGCGATCAGCCTGTCGTCGAAAGCGTTGTGCCTGTGCGGACGGGTAAGCGTCACCCGAGCTACGCCCTTTTCGATGTCGATACGGAACTGGTTCATGGGGCTACATCCTGAACACGCCGAACCTTGTCGGCTCGATTGGAGCGTTGCGACCGGCACTGAGCGCCAGTGCGAGTATCCGCCGCGTATCGGCCGGGTCGATCACACCGTCGTCCCAGAGCCGCGCCGTGGAGTAATAGGGGTGGCCCTGCTGCTCGTACTGTTCGCGGATCGGGGCGCGGAAAGCTTCCTCGTCCTCGGCGCTCCACACGCCACCCTTCGCTTCGATCGCTTCGCGCCGCAGCAGCGACAGCACGCTGGCAGCCTGCTCGCCGCCCATGACAGAGATGCGGGCATTCGGCCACATCCAAAGGAAGCGCGGCGAATAGGCTCTGCCGCACATGCCGTAGTTGCCGGCGCCGTAGCTCCCCCCGACAACGACCGTATATTTCGGCACATTAGTCGTGGAGACGGCGGTCACCAGCTTGGCGCCATCCTTGGCGATGCCGCCGGCCTCGTACCTCTTCCCGACCATGAAACCGGTGATGTTCTGCAGGAAGACCAGAGGAATCTCCCGCTGGCTGCACAGCTCGATGAAGTGGGCGCCCTTCTGCGCGCTTTCGCTGAACAGGATGCCGTTGTTGGCGACGATCCCGACCGGATGGCCCCAGATATGGGCGAAACCACACACCAGCGTCGCGCCGTAGCGCGCCTTGAACTCGTCGAACTCCGATGCGTCGACGATGCGGGCGATGATGTCACGGATGTCGAAAGGCTTGCGCTGGTCCACGGGAACGATGCCGTAGAGCTCTTCCGCCGGGTATAGCGGTTCGCGCGCTGGAATGAGGCCGCGCGCCGACTTCTCCGGATGACCCAGACCCGCGATGATCCGGCGGGCGATGCCGATGGCATGGGCGTCGTCGGTCGCATGGTGATCCGCGACACCCGACTGCCGCGTGTGGACATCCGCACCGCCGAGTTCCTCCGCGGTCACCACTTCGCCGGTCGCCGCCTTGACCAGGGGCGGCCCGCCCAGGAAGATCGTGCCCTGGTTGTGGACGATGATGCTCTCGTCACACATCGCCGGCACGTAGGCCCCACCTGCCGTGCAGGAGCCCATGACGATGGCGATCTGTGGGATGCCGGCCGCCGACATCCGCGACTGGTTGTAGAAGATGCGGCCAAAATTCCGCTCATCGGGAAAGATCTCGTCCTGCAACGGCAGGAATGCGCCCCCGGAATCCACCATGTAGATGCACGGCAACCGGTTCTGCATGGCGACATCCTGCGCCCGGAGATGCTTCTTCACCGTCAGCGGATAGTAGGCGCCACCTTTTACCGTCGCATCGTTGGCGACGATCATGCACTCCCGGCCGCTGACCCGACCGATGCCGGTGACGATGCCGGCGCTCGGTACCTCGTCGCCATAGAGGCCGAAGGCGGCCATGGCTCCTAGCTCCAGGAAGGGCGAACCCGGATCGACGAGGAGGTCGATGCGATCGCGGGCGAGGAGCTTGCCGCGCGATACGTGCCTGGCCCGGGCCTCCTCGCTGCCGCCACGGCCGATTCCTTCGAGTCGCGAATGGAAATCCTCGACGAGCGCACGCATTGACGCCGTGTTCGAAGAGAAGAAGGGGAGGCGGGGATCCACCCCGTTCGCAAGCACTGCCATACCCATTCCTCCCGTCGATGGCATCGTGTTCCGCCATTGTCTTCGCAGCCGAAGACCTGCGCAATAAAGAAACGGTTGGCCGGTTCATTATGAGTTGCGTTTTGAATGTCAAGCGTGCAGGTCGTATGCACCAAGCCAAACGGCGAACGGCAGGAGAGGGCCTAATGGTGCGACCCGTAGGTTCCGATGGCGTGCGGACGGAAGCCGCAATACGTGACGCTGCGATCCATCTCATCGCCGCCAAGGGGTTCGAGGCTGTCACCCTGCGCGGAATCGCGAAGCAGGTCGGCATCCAGGCAAGCTCGCTGTACCGCTATTACCCAAGCAAGAGCGAACTCCTCATGACGATCATTACCGCCCATATGGAGGATCTCCTCGAGCGATGGGCTGAGGCGGAGCCGGCTGGCGGCAGTGCTCTGGAACGTCTCGATGCGTTCATCGAATTCCATGTGAGCTATCATTCCTCCAAGCCGACGGAGGTCTTCATTGCCAACATGGAGATGCGCGCCCTTGCGGCGGAGGACCGGAAGACTGTCGTGGCGATGCGCAAGCGCTACGAGGCCATCCTGCTCCAGATCCTCCTCGACGGCGTCGAGGAAGGGGTGTTTTCCGTGCCGGATGCGCGGGTCGCCACCTTTGCCATCCTCGCAATGTTGACCGGGCTTACCGTCTGGTATCAGGAGGGAGGGCGACTATCGAAAGACGAATTGGTCGCCTGTTATTCCAAGCTCGTGACGACGGGTCTGAGCAGCGTCGCTTGACGTTCCACCGTCGCTGTACGGCATATACGAACAGCAAAATGAGGTGGGACGTCAGGCCAGACGACGTCCCTGAAGCACTGCAAGTCAGTAACCTGAGAATGATAAACTCGGGCGACCGTTAGATTTCTTGAATCAGCCAGTTCGCCCTCTGTGCTTGTGGGTAGGATCGAGGCTGTCAGCGGATCCGACTCGCCGGAAAGGATGCAGGCTATTCGTCCTGCTTCACGAATTCGCCGTCCTGCATGATGAACGGCATGTGGCGTCCCTGCTCGGTAAGCAGGCGCAGATCGCCCACCGGGTCGCCGTCGACCACGATCAGATCCGCTCGCGCTCCTGGCTCCAGAATCCCGATCTCGCCTTCCATCTCGAGCAGTTCCGCCGCGACAACCGTGGCGGAGCGGATCACCTCGATTGCCGGTAGCACTTCCGCGCGCAGCAGGAATTCGTGCGATTGGTGGCGGTGCATGACGCCCATGAGATCGGTGCCGAAGGCCATCGGCACGCCCGCGGCCGCGAGGATGTCCAGCGCCTCCTTGCCCCTGGCGAGCACAGTCTCCACCTTCGCGATGGCATGGTCGGGAATGCCGACCTCGCGGCCTTCGGTCTTGTTGGCCCAGAAGATCACCATGGTCGGGCAGGCATAGGCGCCCTTTTCCTTCATCAGCCGGGCGGTTTGCGGCTCGATCAGGCTGGCGTGCTCGATCGAGCGGACGCCGAGGCGAACCGCGCGCTCGATGGATTCGTCGGTATAGAGATGGGCGGCGACATAGGTGTGCGCCTTTTCCGCCTCCTCGACGATTGCGGCGATCTCGTCCTCGGCAAAACCAAGAAATTCGATGCGGTCGGTCGGCGAGGAGACGCCGCCATTGGCCATGATCTTGATGTAGTCGGCGCCCTTGCGGATCTCGTCTCGCGCTGCCTGCCGGCACTCGGCGATGCCGTCGCAGATTCGCCCCAGGGCACCCAGGCGGTCGGCCTGCACGTGGGCGGGCGTCGTGTCGTAGCGGCCGCGGAAATCGGCGTGGCCGCCGGTCTGCGACAGGGCCTTCCCGCCGATCACGAGGCGCGGACCGGCGATCAGACCGGATTTCTGGGCCTCGACCAGCGCATATGTCGCGCCGCCGGCATCGCGCACGGTCGTGAAGCCTCGATGGAGCATGCCTTGCATGATCTTCGCCGCGTGCAGCGCCACCAGCGCATCCGGCATAAGCCCGTTCAGGCCCAGATTGGTCATGGCCGCGCAGACATGCACGTGGCAGTCGATCAATCCCGGCATCAACGTTCGGCCCTTCAGGTCGATGGTGCGGGCGCTCTGAGATTTGATCGGGCGGTCGGAAATCTCCGCGAGGCGGTCGCCGGAAACCCGCAGATGGTGGTCCGGGAGGCCGTCCTCGGTGCGGCCGTCGAGAAGCCGCGCATTCGCGAAGATGATGTCCGCCATGTCGTTGATCGCCTCCTTTCGAATTCAGGCCCGAACCGTGCCGATAAAACGCTGTACCAGGATCAGGAGCACGCTGATGATCGATACCTGCAGCGTCGCCGCCGCCGCGATGGTCGGATCGTTGTTCCATTCCATCTCGGCGAGGATGCGGATCGGCAGGGTGGTCGTGTCGCCGGCAGAGAGGAACAGCGCGATGTTCACATCGCTGAAGGAAACGATGAAGGCGAAGACCGCCCCTGACAGCATGCTGGAGCGCAGCAGGGGCAGGGTCGCCATCATGAACGCGCGTGCCGGCGGCGCGCCGAGGTTGCGTGCGGCCTCCTCAATCCTCGGGTCGATCCCGCCTATGCCGGCGAGTACGGCGCGGATCACATAGGGCGTGCAGATCACGACATGGCCGATCCCGAGCGTCACCAGGGTCAGCGGGACATTGGCGCGCGCGAACAGCAGGAACAGCGCCACGCCCAGCAATATCTGCGGGAACACGACCGGTGTCAGGAAGAAGACCTCGAGCGCCGAGCGTCCGAGGAATCGGCCCCTGGTCAAACCCACGGCCGCCAGGGTGCCGACTACGAGCGAAGCCGCGGCCACGGTCAGCGCGAGCGGAAGGCTGGTCAGGAAAAGCGCGTTCAGAAGAGGCCCGGCATGAAGCAGGTTGGAGAACCAGTGGAGGGTCAGGCCGCGTGGCGGAAATTCGTAGGTCGCCGACTCGCCGAGTGCGATCAGCACTACCACCGTCATCGGCAGCAACATGAAGCACAGGACGGCAGCGGCCGGCACCAGGAAGAGCCGGCGGAGCGGCGAGAAGCGGCGGTCAGACATCGGTCGCTCTCCGCGAAGCGCGCAGGGCCGCGAAGATCAGGACGCTGAGCAGCACCAGCAGGGCGATCGAAAAGGCGGCCGCCGCCGGCCAGTCGAAGGCGACCAGCACGTCGTCGTAGATCTGCTGGGCGATCATCCGCACCGCGTGGCCGCCCATGATCGCCGGCACCACATAGGCGCTCGAGGATATGCCGAAGCACAGCAGAGCCCCTGAGGTCAGGCCGGAGGCGCTGAGCGGCAGTATTACCAGCCGGAAGGTCTGGAATGGAGTGGCCCCGAGATTGGCGGCCGCCTCCTCGACGGCGGGAGAAATGCGATCGAGCGCGGGGACCAGCGAGAACACCATGAAGGGCAGGGCGAACTCCACCAGGCCGACGACGACCGATGGCTCGGTGTTTAGCAGGGTCTGCACCTCGATGCCGAGCTTCTGAAGCATCCGGACAGCAGGACCGCCGCGCCCGAGCAGGATGAACCAGCCGAACACCTTGACCACCACGCTGGTCATCAGCGGCACCATGACCAGGCAGGTCAGCACTGTGCGCGCCAGCGGCTGCGAGCGGACGATCACATAGGCCAGGGGATAGGCCAGCGTCGCCCCGATGAGCGTCGCGATGGCCGCGAGGCGGACGGTGTCGAAGATGATGTCGAGATAGAAGCCCTCGAAGACGCGCTGATAGTTTGCCATCGTCAGCCCGACGCCGCCGATCGACGTCACCGACTGGTTTCTCGCGCTGATCTCGACCAGCCCGGCGATCGGGACGACGAGAAAGGCAAGCAGCAGCAGCAGGTAGGGAACGAAAAGCAATCCGGTTCTCGCCCGCATCCGCTCAGGCCCTTACGAAGGTGGCGCCGGGGCCGGTGATGGTTAGCGCGACGCGGCCGTCGAAGCTGCGGTCGGCGTGCGCGACGATAGGCGGGGCGTCGGATTGGGCGCCATCGAGGCGTACGAATATCTCGGTCCTGTCGCCGCCGTAGGAATGGCCGATGGCGGTGCCCGTGAGGCACGAGCCGGAGACGGTATCCTCCCCGCCGATGCTCAGGCTCTCCGGCCGGATGCTCAGCCAATGCCGGCCGCTCTGGCGCGGGTCGGCATCGGCGGCGATGACGATTCGCTGGTCCTCGTTCAGCCGCACCGACCACATGCCGTCGCCCGCCGGCTCGATTTCACTGATTTCCAGGAGATTGGAGGAGCCGATGAAATCGGCGATGAAGCGGGTGTCCGGCCGGTCGTAGATCTCTCGCGGCGAGCCCATCTGCTCGATTCTGCCCTCGGAGAGGACCACGATCTTGTCGGACATGGCGAGCGCTTCGTCCTGGTCGTGGGTCACGTGGACGAAGGTCATGTTGAGGTCCTGCTGCATGGCGCGAAGCTCGCGCCTCATGTGGAGCCGCAGCTTGGCGTCGAGGCTCGACAGCGGTTCGTCGAGCAGCATGATTTCGGGGCGCAGCACCAGGGCGCGCGCGATTGCCACCCGCTGCTGCTGGCCGCCCGACAATTGCGCCGGATAGCGGTCGGCGAGATGCGAGAGGCCGACGAGTTCGAGGGTCTCGCCGACCCGGCGCGCCGTCTCTTCCTTGCCGGTCCTGCGCAGCCGCAGCCCGAAGGCGACGTTGCGCGCGACGGTCAGATGCGGGAACAGCGCGAAGCTCTGAAACACCAGGCCCACGCGCCGGCGATGCGGCGCTTCCCGCGAGACGTCCTTGCCGTTCAGCTCGATCCTGCCGCCGTTCACCGGCTCGAAACCGGCGATGCAGCGCAGCAGGGTCGATTTTCCGCAGCCGGAAGGACCGAGCAGGGAGATGAACTCCCCCTGCTCGGCGGAGAAGCTGACTGGGCCGATCACCGTGGCGTTGCCATAGTCTCTGGTGACGTCGACCAGATTGAGGATGGGCCGAGTCATTGCGATGCTTTCCTTCGTCAGCCGAGGATCTCGCGGTTCCACCGTTCGAGCGCGGCGCTGCGGCTGGCGTGAATCTTGCCCCAGTCGAGCTTCACGACCTTTTCCAGGGCCGATTCAGGAACGGCATAGTGCTCCATCTCGGGCGGCAGCTTCACCGTGCGGTTCGACGGGGGGTAGCGGAAGATCCGCGTCATGTTGAGCTGGAGTTCGCCGTCGAGGGTGGCATTCACGAAGTGATTGGCCTCTTTGGCGAAACCCGTGCCCTTGGGTACGATGAAGCCATTGTGGGGCTGCAGGCTGGCGTCCACATACGCCATGGCAAGCGGCACGCCGGATTCCTGCAGGGCGAAGGTCCGGCCGTTCCAGTAAGGCATCATCACGATGGTCTCGTCGGAATACGCCTTGATCGCCTGCTCCTGGTTCTTGATCAGGAGCGCTCCGTTCTTCTTGAAGAGGTCGGAGATCGCCTCGACCGCCGGGTCGATATTGTCCTCGTCGCCACCCAGATGCTTGTTGATGGCGTGTAGCCACATCAGGCCATAATACCCGAAGTCCGGCACGCCGATCTTGCCCTTGAGCGACGCCGCCCATAAGTCGTCCCAGCTCGTCGGCGCCGACGCCAGCTTGGTGTTGTAGGTGATCGAGATGAACGGCACTGTCATCGCTGACGCCCAGTGCTTGAGGCCGTTACGTTCCGGCTGATGGGCGGTGGGGAAGACGTCCTTGTAGTTGGTGACGATGTCGAGATCGAGGTCCTGCAGGACGCCAGCGTCGGCGGCCATGTAGTGCTCGATATCGAGGAAGTCGGCCGTCGAGAACGGCGGGTTGTCGGGCTGCGCGAGCAGGCGCGAGATCATCGCCGGGTAGGGTGCGTCGAGGTAACTGGGCTCGGCGGCCAGCGTGCCCGACTGGATCAGTGACGGGACGAAGGACTTCTTGATGCCGTCTCCCCAGCTTCCTCCGAGGGTGCCAACAGTGAACTGGCTGTCGGCCCAGGCCGCACGGGGCGCGACGGCGCCCATCATGGCCAGACTGGCCGCGCCATATTTCAGAACCGCGCGGCGGGTGGGATTCGATAGGTCGCTCATGATGATCTCCTTGGCTGCGTGTCGGGGAGCCGGCACCGGTTTCAGACATTCATGGGTGAATCGACGAGGGGCTTCAGTTCGTTGGGGGCAAGGACCTGTTTGACGAAGAGCTGCTGGTGCGGCTCGTAGAAATTCCAGAGCGCGCGCAGCGACTTCAGCGGCGCTTCGTCCCAGTCGATGCGGAGATCGACGAGGGGCCAGGCTTCGCGGTCGGCGATGAGGAGGCCGGCGGAACGGATCGGTTTCGTCTCGCCGCCGGCTTCGTATCCGGCATCGACGGCGGCCAGCAGCCGTTCGGCGAAAGACATTCCGGACGCGCCTTCATAGGCCTCAACCATGATCTGCGGAATGTCAGCGCTGGCGATGAAATTGCCGGTCGAGACGCAGGCGTTTCCGACAAAGCCGGTATTGATGTTGGTGATCTCGGGGCCGGTATAGAATGCCGCGCGTCCATGCCGGTCGACGGCGGCGAACTGACGCTCGCCGGGATGGTCGTTGGCCAAGGCGAGCACCTTCACCGTTTCCTGCGCCGAGCAGCCTTGCGACAACAGATCGAGCCCGATCGGGCCGGCGCGGGTATCCGTGCGGTGCTGTGTCGTCACGGCGCCGACGCCGGCGCGGACCCAAGGGCAGCGGTTGGCGACGGCCACTGCGGAAGAGGTGAGGGCGATCCCGAACATGCCGGTTTCCGGGTCTCGGGCGATGAGAGAGAAGGTCACAGTGCCGCTTTCCATTGGTATTGTAGCGCTACAATCGCAAAGGAAATTGCTTTGTCAACTGGCCTTCAGCACTATTTTAGCGATACAATGCCGAACTACTAAATTTGCGCATTTCTTGTGCAATGCGTGATCAAGTATTAGGCGGAGAGAAAGAGATGGGGAGCGAACAGAAGCGCCGCGGTTCCGGCATCACCATGAGCGATGTTGCCCGCGCCGTAGGCGTGTCCGCCATGACGGTATCCAACACGTTCCGCAATCCCGACATCGTGCAGCCGGAGACGCGCAAGCGGGTTCTGGCGATCGCCTCGAAACTCGGTTACGTGCCGAACTCCATCGCCGGCAACCTGACTTCGGGACAGAGCCGGGTGATCGCCGTCGTGACGCCGTCGATCCGCAACTCCAATTTCGCCGACATGATCATCTGTCTCGAGCGCGCGCTTACGCGCGCGGGCTATCATCTGATCATCTCCATGGTCGAAACCGATGAAAAGGAGTTGCCGGCGATGACCGCCCTGGTGGGAAGGCGCGTCGACGGCATCGTCATCGCCGGTAACATACTCACCGAAAGCGCCCGGGAACTCCTGCGCAAGACGACGATCCCCGTTGTCGAGACCTGGAACATCAACGGCCCCGCCATCGACATGGTGGCCGGATTCTCGGAGCGCGACGCGGGCGAGAGCGCGACGCGCCTGCTGATCGAATCTGGATGCCGTCGCATCGGCCTGCTTTGCGTCGATAACCCGCTGCACAGCCGGTACGGCGAGCGCCAACGCGGTTTCGAGGACGCTCTGAAGCGCGCCGGACTGGACAGCGGGCTCGTCGTCAGAATTGCCGACAAGAGCGGCTATGGTGGGGGCGCGACTGGAATTGCCGACCTCATCGACCGCGCGGCGGATCTCGATGGGGTGTTCTGCATGACCGACGTGCTAGCGGTGGGGGCGCTCTTCGAGTGCCAGCGCCGCGGCATCCAGGTTCCCTCGGACCTGTCGATCGTCGGGTTCGGCGATTACGAGATAGCCAAGCAGATCCCGCCCGGCCTGACCACGGTCCATTCGCCCGGCGACCGCATAGGCGAGGTGGCCGCCGAGCTCATCCTCGCCCGCCTGAACGGCGATCCCGGCGTAAACCGCCGTGTCGACACGGGCTTTCATCTGGTGCGGCGCGGCTCGGCATAGAGCCTTCGCCGGCAATCCTTTCCCAGTGACGAAATCATACCGGTTCGGCACGCCGCAGCGTGCCCCTGCTTCAGCCTTTTGCCGCGTGGGCAACGGTGCCGTCCACGGCCTCGACCAGGCGCGTGGCGCAGGCCTCGCACGATATCAGGGGAGGCCGAAGCCGGTCGGCAGCGCCATGTTGACCACGTGCCGGTGCTCAAGTTCGTCAATCCCATCGGCGTCGGAACCTGGGAGACGACGGCCTGGCCGATTCCGAACGTTTCCCAGACCACGACGGTGCAGTCCCGCCCGGACGGATCGTTCGGCCGGGTCGTCACCACCACCGGGCGGGGCATGCCGGGCATCGCGGAGGCGATCTCCGGCACGTGCATCGTCCAGGCGGTGACGGCCGACCGCTTCACCCTGGAGATGACGCCGCAGCACCGGCCTCCGGCGACTGCGTCCTACCGCCGGGTGGACGAGGAGACCTTGACGGACACCACGAGCGGCACCCGGTCGCGCCGCGCGGTGAGGCGCCGCGCCTTGATCCGCCCGCCCCGAGGCGGGGGTCGTCGTCCTGCCGGGCCTCGGGCGCAGGTCGAATTCCGAGGCGTCGAGGGGTGGCCGCGCGCCATTGCCTTCCATCCGCGACGGCGGAATAGTGCGGCCTCCCGCCCGCGGCATGTCTTCCACGGACCTCCCATGAAGATCGCCATTCTCGACGACTACCAGAATGTCGCGTTGCAGGCGGCCGACTGGTCCGAGGTGCTGGCCTCCGCCGAGGTGACGGTTTTCGACCGGCCGATCCCGATGGCGGAAGCCGCCGGCGCGCTCGCGCCGTTCGACGCGATCTGCACCATCCGCGAACGGATGCCGATCCCGCGCGCGCTCCTCGAGGCGCTGCCGAACCTGAAGCTCGTCTGCATCACGGGGAAATATCACCGCACGCTCGACGCCCGCGCGGCCGCGGAGCGGAACATCTGCATCACCTATACTGAATCGCTCGGCACTGATCACAGGTCGACCTCGGAGCTCGCCTGGGGCCTCATCCTTGCGCTTGCCCGCCACATCCCGACGGAGGCCGAGGCGATGCGGAAGGGCGGCTGGCAGAACTCCGTGGGCATCACGCTCGCCGGCCGCACCCTCGGGCTCGTCGGCCTCGGGCGGCAGGGGAGCTACATGGTTCCGACCGCACGGGCGCTCGGCATGGAGGTGATCGCCTGGAGCCCGAATCTCACGGCCGAGAAGGCGGCGCAGAAGGGCGCCCGGCGGGTGGAGAAGGAGGAGCTCTTCGCCCGGAGCGACGTGGTGAGCCTTCACCTCGTGCTTTCGGAGCGCAGTCGCGGCATTGTCGGCGCGGCAGAGCTCGGCCTGATGAAGCCGACCGCCCTTCTCGTCAACACCGCGCGCGGTCCGATCGTCGACGAGCCGAGCCTCGTCGCGGCGCTAAAGGAGAAGCGGATCGCCGGTGCGGGCCTTGATGTCTACGACGTCGAGCCGCTGCCCGACGACCATCCGCTGCGCACGCTCCCCAATGCGATCCTGATGCCGCATCTCGGCTATAATGTCTGGGAGTTCTTCCAGACCGCGTTCGGCGACGTCGTCGCGAACATCCTTGCCTATCGAAGCGGACGCCCGATCCGCGTGCTCGACCCGGACCGGAACGCCAGTTCGCCCTGATGTCAGGCCGGTTCGGGGCGGAGCCGCGCCGCGATCAGATCGGCCGGAACTCGCGGCCCTGCCGCAGGCAGATCTCGTCGAGCCGGAGCGGTTCGCCGATCGGCGCCTTCATGTTCTTCCGCACGATGGCGTATTCCGACGTGACCGTAACGCTCTCGATCAGCCTGGGGCGGGCCGCGCAGGCCATCGAAAGCTCGAAGACGAAATTACTCATCGCTGGCTGGTCGCGCCAGAGGCTGGTGGTCTGCCAGGAGCCCGCCCAGTGCGCCCAGCCCCAGTCCTCGATCACGTAGAACCCGCCGGGGCGCAGGTGCGGAAAGGCGATCTCGAACGCCCGCCGGGTCGGCGCGTAGAGATGCGAGGCGTCGTCGATGATGAGGTCGATCGGCCCTTCGAACTCGGATGCGATGATCGCCGCGAGCTTCGCCTCGTCGTCCTGGGAGGTCTCATAGTGGATCGAGATCCGCCGGCCGAGCGGATGCGACGCGCGGACCGCGTCGAAGCCGGGCCTCGGCGCCGAAATGTCGACGCCGACGAGCTTCTCGGGCGCGAAGATCGCGGCGAGCAGAAGCGCGGAGCCTCCCTCCCAGACGCCGAGGTCGAGAATCTGCCGGCACGCGCGTCCCCGATAGAGGTTCACGTAGCGTTGGAAGAAGGCGCGCGGCTTGAGGACGATGACCTCGTCCGTCGTGGTCTGGTGCTTCTCGTACTCGGCCGTCACCACCCGGAACTTCAATCCCTCCATGACCGCCTCGAGTGGGGTGGCGGGGTCCCAGGCGCGAAGCCGTTCGAATGGTTCCATGGAGGCGCTCGATGGCGGAAGAGGAGTGATCTGCGGCGTTCCGGCCGCTGCCGCGAGCCGATCCGGCAGCCGCCGCGGCGAGGCTGTTGCGGAGTCTAGAGGGCGGTCCAGCCGCCGTCGATCGAAAGCGGCGCGCCGGTGATCTGTGCGGCGGCATCCGAACAGAGAAAGACGGTCATGGCGCCGATCGCCGAGGCCTCGACGAACTGCTTGGTCGGTTGGCGCTCCAGCATGACCTCCCGGATGACCTCCTCGCGTCCCATGTCGTGCGCCTTCATCTGGTCCGCGATCTGGCCCTCCACGAGCGGCGTGCGCACATAGCCGGGGCAGATGGCGTTGCAGGTGATCTGCGTCTCGGCGAGTTCGAGGGCAACCGTCTTGGTGAGGCCGAGAAGCCCGTGCTTCGCGGCGACATAGGCCGCCTTGAAGGGCGAGGCCGTCAGCCCGTGCGCGGAGGCGATGTTCACGATGCGGCCCCAGCCCGCCTCGCGCATGCCCGGCACGGCGGCGCGGATCGTGTGGAAGGCGGAGGAGAGGTTGATCGCGATGATCGCGTCCCAGCGCTCGGGCGGGAAGTCCTCGATCCGCGCCACATGCTGGACGCCGGCATTGTTGACGAGGACCTGGACGGGCCCGAACGCCGCGGCGGCGGCCGCGACGAGGGAGGCGCAGTCCTCGGGACGCGCCATGTCGGCGCGGCAGTAGATCGCGCCGACGCCGTGCGTCGCGGCGATCCGGTCCGCCAGCGCGCGGTCCTCGGCGGAATCGGTGAAGGAATTGAGGACGAGGTTCGCCCCCTCGGCGGCCAGCGCCTCGGCGATTGCGAGCCCGATCCCCGAGGTGGACCCCGTCACGACCGCGGTCTTGCCCCTCAGCATCGCCGATGTCCTCCGTCCGTCATGCTCCGCTTCTATCTATTGCAACGCAGCGAGGAACGCTATCATCCCGGCGCTTCCGGGTCGCCGCGCCGCGCCGCGTTGACTTCGCGCGTCCGGTTCGCCACCTCATCGCCATGAACGAGGTCCTGATGAACCTGTCCGATGCCCCCTCCGGGCCGAGCCCCCGCCGCCTCACGGTGCCGGTCGATGTCGGCGGCGTGACGGTCGGCGGCGGCGCTCCGATCGTCGTCCAGTCGATGACGAACACCGACACCGCCGACGTGGAGGCGACGGTCCGGCAGGTGGCGGCGCTCGCGCGCGCGGGCTCGGAGATCGTGCGCATCACGGTCGACCGCGACGAGGCGGCTGCCGCCGTGCCGCACATCAGGGACCGGCTCGCGCGGATGCGGGTCGACGTGCCGCTCGTGGGCGACTTCCACTATATCGGCCACAAGCTCCTCGCCGACCATCCGGCCTGCGCGGAGGCGCTCGCCAAGTACCGGATCAACCCGGGCAATGTCGGCTTCCGCGAGAAGAAGGACCGGCAGTTCGCGGCGATCGTGGAGACGGCGATCCGGAACGGGAAGCCGGTTCGGATCGGGGTCAACTGGGGCTCGCTCGACCAGGCGCTGCTGACGCGGCTCATGGACGAGAACGCCGCCTCGGTGGCGCCGATCTCCGCCGCCGCCGTCATGCGCGAGGCGATCGTGCAGTCGGCCATCCTCTCCGCGGAGATGGCCGAGGGGCTCGGTCTGCCGCGGGACCGCATCATCCTTTCCGCCAAGGTGAGCCAGGTTCAGGACCTCATCACGGTCTACCGCATGCTGGCGGCGCGCACCGACCATGCCCTCCATCTCGGGCTCACCGAGGCCGGCATGGGTTCGAAGGGGATCGTCGCCTCCTCCGCGGCGATGGGCATCCTGCTCCAGGACGGGATCGGCGACACGATCCGCGCCTCGCTCACCCCGGAGCCTGGCGGCGACCGCACGCTCGAGGTGAAGGTCGCGCAGGAACTCCTCCAGACGATGGGCTTCCGCGCCTTCGTGCCCGTCGTCGCCGCCTGCCCGGGCTGCGGCCGCACGACCTCGACGCTCTTCCAGGAACTCGCCAAGGAAATCCAGGACAATATCGCCGAGCGCATGCCGGTCTGGCGCGAGATCTATCCGGGCGTCGAAAGCATGCAGGTCGCCGTGATGGGCTGCATCGTGAACGGTCCGGGGGAATCGAAGCACGCCGATATCGGCATCTCGCTGCCGGGCACCGGCGAATCGCCCGCCGCCCCGGTCTTCATCGACGGCGTGAAGGCCATGACGCTGCGCGGCCCGACCATCGCGCGCGACTTCAAGGCGCTGGTCGAGGAATATGTCGAGAAGCGCTTCGGCGCGGCCAAGCGCGACGATGCCGCCTGAGGCGGGAGCGCGCGCCGCCCGGCTTCTCTCCGTCATCGAGGCCGAGATCGTGCCGCTGACCCGCGCCGGGGTGGCGGCAGGCAACAAGATCTTCGGGGCGGCGGTCCTGCGCAAGGCCGACCTGTCGCTGGTCGTCGCCGGCACCAACCGCGAGACTGCCAATCCGCTCTGGCACGGCGAGATCGCGACGCTCGACGCCTTCTTCGCGCTTCCGCAATCAAGCCGGCCGGCACCGGGGGACTGCGTCTTCCTCTCCACGCACGAGCCCTGTCCGCTCTGCCTTTCCGCCATCACCTGGGCCGGCTTCGACAATTTCACCTATCTCTTCGGCTATGCGGATACGCGCGACGCCTTTGCGATCCCGCACGATCTCAGGATCCTCGAGGAGGTGTTCGGGGTGCGGGACGGCGCGTACCGGCGGCAAAACGCCTATTGGACCGCCAGCTCCATCGCCGACCTCGTCGGGAACGCGCCCGAGCCGGAGCGACGCGGCCTGAATGCGCGCGTGGCCGCGCTCGCGCACGTCTATTCCGTGCTGTCGGAGGCCTATCACGCCGGGAAGGGCGCCGCCGGGATCCCGCTCGACTGAGCCTCGCCGCTTCAGGCCGCGACCGCCCGCCCGCGGGAAGCCGCCGGCCGCAGCGCCCCGTGGCGCCAGGCGTAGAGCCCGAGCCCGATCAGCGGCGTGAAGATGTCGGTGTAGAAGATCACGCCCGCATTGCCCGGGGCGAAATTGCCTGCCGTGACCATCTGGTAGACGTGCCCGCCGGCCGCGCCCCAGAGGAAGAAGGCGGGGCCGAGGATCGCGGCGAGCCGCATGCCCGCGCTGCCGCGGAAGGCGAGGAGGCCGACCACCGCGAAGCCGAGGCTCGCGAACCCGACCTCCGCCTGGAACGGGCTGTCCTCCCAGCCGATGAACCGGGCCGTCATCGCGCCGAAGAAGACGTGCATGACGAAATTGTAGAAGAAGGAGACGAAGATCGAGAAGAGGAGGTAGTAGGCGAGGAACGCCTCCGGGACGCGCTCCGGCCCGCCCCGCCTTCCCAGGGCGAGCGCGACGAACGCGGCCGCGAAGCCGAGGATCAGCACCGTCAGCGTGAAATTCTCCAGCGCCAGCCGGATCACCGTCTCCATCGTCGGGCTGCTCCCCTCGCTTCCGGAACCCGTCTATCATTGTCCGGCCATGCTAAGGACTCTTGAAGGAGCGGGCGCCCCTCCGGCGCGCCTCGTCCGTACCCTCGACGACGTCGACGCCGGTCTGGCGCATTTGACGGCGTCCGATCCGCGTCTCGCAGCCGTCCTCGAAACCGCAGGCGAGGTGCCGCTGCGGCGCCGGGCCGGCGGCTTCGAAGGGCTGGCGGCGATCATCACGGCCCAGCAGATCTCCGATGCCGCCGCCGACGCGATCTGGAGACGCGTCAGCGCCCTCGTCGCCCCGTTCACGCCGGAAGGCTTCCTTGCCGCGGATCCGGAGGCGCTCAAGGGCGCGGGGCTGTCGCGCCCCAAGGTCCGGACGCTCACCGCCATATCGGCCGCCTGCCGCGACGGCTTCGATCTCGATGCGCTCGAGGCGATGCCGGCGGAGGAGGCGGTGGCGGCCATGGTGGTCCATCCCGGGATCGGCCGCTGGACGGCGGAGATCTACCTGCTCTTCTGCCTCGGCCATCCGGACATCTTCCCGGCGGGGGACCTCGCGCTGCAGAACGCGGTCTGCGACGCCTTCGGCCTCGACAACCGTCCGAACGAGAAGGCGCTGCGTGCCATCGCCGAGCCGTGGTCGCCCTGGCGGGGCGTCGCGGCGCGGCTCTTCTGGTCGTATTATCGCGCCAGGCGCCAGAGGCCGTTGCGGGTCGTGCCCGACCTGCCTTAGCTAGCCGTCATGTTGGACGGACCCCGTATCGCCCCCGCCGCCGGCGGCGCAGCCCGCAGCCTCGTCGTGTTCCTGCACGGCTACGGCGCCGACGGAAACGACCTGATCGCCATCGGCCGGGAATGGTCGCGGGCGCTGCCTCACACGGCCTTCGCCGCGCCGCACGCCCCGCAGCCCTGCGCCGGCGCGCCGATGGGGCGGCAATGGTTTCCGCTCACCATGCGCGATCCGCACGAATATGCGCGCGGCGTGGCGGCGGCGCGTCCCGCGCTCGACGCCTTTCTCGATTCCGAGCTCGCGCGCCACGGGCTCGGCGACCGTTCGCTCGCTCTGGTCGGCTTCAGCCAGGGCACGATGATGGCGCTCCATGTCGGCCCGCAGCGGCGCGAGAGGATCGCCGGGATCGTCGGCTATTCGGGGCTCCTCGCCGACCCGCGCGCGCTCATGGCGGACGGCGTCAACAAGCCGCCGGTCTTTCTCCTTCACGGTGACCAGGACGATCTCATCCCCGTCGCCGCGCTCTTCGGCGCGGCCCAGGGCCTCGCGCAGGCGGAGATCCCGGTCGAGTGGCACGTCTCGCTCGGCCTGCCGCACGGGATCGATCCGGACGGCATCGCCTTCGGCGCCGGGTTCCTGCGGAACGTTCTGCCGCGCTGAGCCGCGGCCGACATGCGGCGCCTTGCCACGCCGACCACGGGCGAGGATCGGGCCCGCAGACCCGGAACCCGGGATTCCTCCCGGCGCGGCGCCGCCACGTGCTTCGGCTTCACAACACTGACATAGCCGCTGTAGACTATGGCCGGGTTCGGAGTGGAATCATGCCGACAGGCGAAACCCGAAAACCGGAATGACGATACACGTATCACCCGATGCGCATCCGGCCCTCGTGCTGAACGCCGACTACCGCCCGCTGAGCTATTATCCTCTGTCCCTCTGGTCGTGGCAGGACGCCGTCAAGGCGGTGTTCCTCGACCGCGTCAACATCGTCTCGGAATACGACTTCCAGGTCCGAAGTCCGCGCTTCGAGATGCGCCTGCCGAGCGTGGTCTCGCTGAAGCACTACATCAAGCCGAGCCGCAATCCCGCCTTCACCCGCTTCAACGTCTTTCTCCGCGATCGCTTCCAGTGCCAGTATTGCGGCTCGCCGGACGACCTGACCTTCGACCATCTGGTCCCGCGCTCCCGCGGCGGGCAGACCACCTGGGACAACGTCGTCACCGCCTGCTCGCCATGCAATCTCCGGAAGGGCAACAAGGCCTGCCAGGACATCGGCATGTGGCCGACGCAGCCGCCCTTCGAGCCGACCGTCCACGATCTCCACAACAACGGACGGCAGTTCCCGCCCAACTATCTGCATGAGAGCTGGCTCGACTATCTCTACTGGGACGCCGAGCTCGAGCCGTAGAGCCGCCTGAAGGCGAGCGCCGCGCCCGCGACGAGGAGGGCGGAGACGATGGCGTTCCAGCCCGCGAAGGAAAGGCCGAGAAGCCGCCAGGTCGCTTCGGTGCAGCTCGGGCCGTGCACGCCCGCCTGCAAGCTCTGGAGCATCGCGCCCGCGCTTCCCGGCACGCCGCCGGCCGGCGCGCAGCTCGCCGGGCCCGCCCAGAAGCCCCACTCGACCCCGGAATGGTAGATTGCGAGGCCGAAGCCGTAGAGCATCAGGCCCGCGAAGAGCGCGAGGAGGAGGCCGGCGAGCCAGCGGGGCGCGGCAAGGGCGATCGAGAGCCACGCTGCGAACGCGACCGGTACGCCGACATAATAGGGCCAGCGCTGCTCCAGGCAGAGCGCGCAGGGCTCGTATCCGCCGATATGCTCGAAGCCGAGTGCGCCGAGAATGGTCGCCGCGGAGACAAGGAGCAATACGAGCGCGATGGCCGAGGGGCTGTTGCGGAGGCGCGCGGCGGCGGGAAAGAGGGATTCGGTCAGAGCACGAACCTCACGAGGGCGAAGCCGCCGATGAGAAGCACGAGCGATACGGTGAAAACAAGGCCGAGCCGCTCTTCGATGAACCGCCGGACGGGCGGGCCGAACCAATAGAGGAGGGCGGCGACGGCGAAGAAGCGGAGACCGCGGGCGACGACGCTGGCGGCGAGAAAGACGGGGAGGGAAAGCTTCGTCGCGCCCGAGGCGATCGTGATCACCTTGAAGGGGAACGGCGTCACGCCCGCGAAGAGGACCGCCCAGGCGCCCCAGGCATTGTAGCTCGCCGCGAATTCGTGGAATGCCTCGCTGTAGCCGTAGAAGGCCAGGATCGGCATTGCGACGAGCTCGAAGAGGAGCGCGCCGACGAGATAGCCGGCGAGACCGCCCACGACCGAGGCAATCGTGCAGACGGTGGCGTACCACCACGCCTTGGCGCGATTGGCGAGAACCATCGGCACGAGCAGCGTGTCCGGGGGGATCGGGAAGACCGAGCTCTCGATGAAGGCGACGGTCGCGAGCGCCGCCGTGGCGCCGCGGCTCGCCGCCAGTCGCATCGTCCATTCGTAGAGAGCGCGCAGCATGGTGTCCCGGCGGCGGATGTCGCCCGCCTCTAGCCTGTTCGGCGCGCCCGCGCCAGCGCGGGCGAGAGGGCGGCGCACGCGAGGCGGAGCCGCCCGGCCCCGGACCCTTTCGGCGGTTGACGGCAGGGCGGCCGAACGTATGATCCGCCGGCCCGAGACGGCCCAGTGGCGGAATGGTGGACGCGGCACACTCGAAAAGTGGTCTGTCCACCGTTCCACAGAGATCACGGCGAGCTGAAAAGCTGTAGGAAGCGAGGGGGGGTAGCCAGGTAGGAAATCTGCGGTCGAGGAAGCCTCAAAAGCGTCAGGTGCAGGATGGGTGCAGAGCGCGGAGGCCGGAATCGGCGGCAATGTGCGGGCGTGGCGGAATTGGTAGACGCAGCGGACTCAAAATCCGCCGTCCTCACGGATATGTCGGTTCGAGTCCGACCGCCCGCACCACTTTATTTTCTGGGCAAAATCAAGGACTTACGGCAGGTTCGTCAAAGATTTTGTAGCAGAATTTGTAGCTGGTTTTGGAGCACGGCCGATCCGCATGGGCGTGCTGAGGGCGGTTGAGGATCGCTCGCATGTGGTTGCTGAACTTCGTAGGCGTATGCGCGAGCTTTGTCGGCTCAGTCGTGTTGGCGGTAAACGAACTTGGCCGGCTTCGGCAATTGGAGATTCGGCGGATCGAACGCAACCGAATGCGGCTGCTTAGGATCGCTGAGAGCTTAGAGAGCGCGTATGCGAGCGCTCGACAGGCGAAGCTTGCGGGAAAACCAGGACGTGACTTAAACGCCTTCAGTGCGCTCATGGCTAAGCGTTTGAACGTTGAGGGAAGAATACACAATCGGCTTCGCAAGACATACGGGTTGCCGACGCGCGGTATTGCGTGGCCAGAGTGGCAACTGCAGCCGGAATTGATCAATTTCAGCTTCAATGAAATTTTTCAGGCCATCAGTGAGCGCCCCTTCGACCAGAACGTTGCCATGGCACGTTGGCGAAAATGGGGATTCGGTCTGCTAACCATCGGCTTTGGCTGTCAGTTCGTGTTGGCGATTCTGCAGCTTTTTCAGTAGTGCGTTGCGCCGGCCCTCAGTGGCCGGCGCACGGACAGGCGACATGGTCTTGCTGGGCGTCAACGCTCGTCAGGTCGCCCGTCCGATCTGGTCAGGCTTCGGGAGCCTCCACTGGGATTTCGATGATCTCGATCTCTTCAATGAAAACGGGATCGAGGACACACTCGGCTTCGTCGCGGCCGTTGAAGTAGGCGAGCACGACGCTCTTGTGCACTTCCGTCGCCGCCAGGATCGCGCGCGTCACCCTCACGTTCCTGATCTCGCCGGTGGGGGTCTCGCGATCCTGAAGGATTCCAAAGCGAGACCAACGCCGCGCGAACCACTCGGCCTTTTCACGGCTAAGGGTCCAGGACAGGCCGTTGAGGATGAAAGCCTCGGGATCGTCATCGTCGGCGCAGGACACGCCGCGCCACACCTTCACGACTTCGGGGAGCTGATCGTAAACGGCCCGATCCTCGGGCGACATGCAGGATCCTCGATCCGGGTGCTCTGCGCGCCATAGATCGAGCCAGTCTTCGGTCGAGCGGTGAAGTCCTTCCTCGTGCTGCCAAAGGTCGGCGACGGAAGGCCAATAGCCGACAGGGTGAAGGTCTAGATCGGGCATTTCTTCTCCGGTGCGTCTGGTGCTGCCTATAGCGGGAAAGCGGCGGCTCTACCGGGGGTGCGACGGGCTGTCGCAGGGCGGGCCGGTAGAGCGAAGATCAGGCCGGCGGGTCTCAGGCGGCCTCGGGGCGAGGAAGAGCCGTAGCGGCGCGCTCTGCGGCTTCAACGTCCGCCCGGATCGTGTCGGGCCACACGTCCGCGTGCTCGCCGAGGGCGATGATGATGCTGTCCTCGTCGACCGTGCCGGAGAAGGGCGAGGGCTTCGCGGCGAGGGCAGCGGCAACGATCGCGGCGAAGACAGGGGCCGGGAGATAGGTCGACATTCGGAATCCTTACGTGTTTTCAGGAAGTTAGCGCCGGAAGGTTTGTTGATGGCGCAGACTCCTTTTGAGTCATGCGGAACCGCATTGCAAGCAGTTTCGTTAGAAGCGGACGTTTTTCGCGGAAGTAAGTCAGTATTGACTTGTCGCGTTGCCTTCGTCCGCTCGGATATGATCTCATTCCGGCGCTGTTCATAGAGGCGCTTAGCTTCCTCGCGGAGAGCGTTGTCTGCGGATAGAAGCCGCGAGCCAAGCATCTTCCTGGTGCGGCCGAGGGTCTTCTCGGTGTAGCGAACCCATCCGTCCGGGTCGTGTTGCTCGCGGATGTCGGCTTGGTGCTCGCGGCCTGCCTTCGTCCAGGTTCCGCCGACGCGCTTGAGAGCGTCTTCGATCCGGGGAAGCTCATTGTCGTTCGCAGCGATCCCGCCGTGAATGTGAAGCCGGCCGCTGCACGTTGCCTCCGGGATGATCCACAGGTGCACGGGACGCTCAAGGGCAGCCTCGAGGGTGCGCTTGAGGCGCTTGAAGATCGCAGCGGAGAACGAACCCGAAGCGAGCGCCTTCCTGGTCACGTCCGCGTCGAGGTTGAGGGAGAGCGCATAGGGCGCGCCGAAGGACGTAAGGGCGCGGTTCAGAAACGTGCCGCGGAGGATTTCGGTTGAGCGTTTCCAGTCCGGGGGAAGGCGGTGGTCGCGGATCGTGAGCGTGTTCTCAGGTTCGGACGTAGGGGTGTTGCGCGTGAGGGTCTTGGGCGTAGACGTGTTGCGCGTGAGGGTGTGAGAGGGGTTGGAGGGGGTGTTCGGAGGGGTGTTCGTTTCGGCCACTAAAGACGATCCCGACACGCTCGCGGCGGACGTGCTCGAAACCCTAGGAATCATGCCGCTTCTGCGATCCCGCGACGCGCTCGTGCGGGGGAGGCTTCGTCCTTTTCGGCCCACCGGCTTGCAGGTCGTTTCGGAGGCCGGGCCGCTCGTTCCGAGCTCCGCGTCAAGCTCGGCATCGGTGAGCTCGTCGGCCGGCTTGTGCTCGGGAGCCATCGCCTTCGCCGCAGGCCGGCTGTTGTCGTTCCCAAGCCGCGCGAGCATGCTTTCGATCTCGGCGGCCGGGATCGGCGCGAGCGGATCGCTCTCGATCGGGCGCGCCATGCAGATTTCATCAAGCTCGGCGAGGAAGCCGTCGAGGTCGTCTTCGGTCTCCGTTTCGGTTGTTACCGGTTGCACGGCCTCACCGGATTTGCTATATTCAGTTCGCAAGCAGTTGATCCTTTTGTGTGTGGGCCGCCCTTCTCCTTCGGGGCGGCCCTTTTTCTTCGCCTAGTTCCTTTCGATCCTGTCGCAACGATCCCGTGATCTGGCGCGCGTGTCTTCGGCGTCAGGTCGTGCGGCGTTTCTTGTAAGGGGAAGCCACACACACAATTCTCCCGTCGATTGACAACGGGGCCGATGGACACGAGCGCCCGAATGAGATCGGGTCGCGTCCTCTGTGTGGTGTGGCCTATAGGTTAGCGCAGCCTGCGGGCGCGGATCAACTGGAAACGATCCGCGGGGCGCTAGTTTCTATTTCGGATTTACGTAATGACGAACAAAAATCCACTAGGAGGCACGAGGCGACGGAAGAACCTCGTCAGGTAGGTCGGGCCATCCGAGGGCCGTCTTCCGTCGCCTGGGCCGAATATGGGGGCCGCCTGAGTCAGCGGCGGCCGTAGAGAAGGTTGCCAGGGCGCATCTGTTTGTGAAGCTCCTCGGCAACGAGGCCGCGAACGGTCTTGTCCATGCGCGCCGCGAGATCGTCGCCGAGCTTCTTGTCCGCGTCGGGTCCGCGCGATCCGCCTTCCACCCTTACGTCGATCCGCGGGGCGATCGTGATGTTCTGATCGCCGCCACGCGGCGCGGAGAGCGCAGGCGAGCGGATCGCGGGTGCCGAGCCGACAAAGCCGCCGGCCGCGAAGGCCGGGACGTTGCCGCTGTTGATCGCGTCGAGAAGTGCCCGGTTCCGCCTCGTGGCCTTGGCGTTGACGACGAACTCGCCATTCGAGAGCTGGGCCGGCACGCTGTCGGACGTGCCAGTGCCGGGGCCGGTGACGTAGCCGCCGCTCGCAAGCGGGATCGGCGCGCCCGTCATCACGGTCGCAAGTGCCTGTCCGACGGCCTTCCCCTTGCCGCCGCCTCCGCCGGCCGAGAGGCTGCCGGGGCTCGGGAAGACGGCGTTGAGCGCCAAGTCGATAAGCCGATCGGTCAGCCGGGAGACGGCGTTCGCGAGCGCATCGGCGAGGCTGGCGCCGTGCGCCAAGTCCTTCAAAAATCCCCCGAGGCTGTCCTTCCCCAAGCTGTTGAGCTCGGCCGCGGCTTCGTTCGCGGCCTGTTGCGCTGCCTCGGTCGCCTTCAAGGCTTCCTGCTTGGCGTAGAGCTGGCGCACCTCGGCCGCGATCGCCTGTCCGGCCGCAGACGAGGCCGAGACGCCCGCCTGTTGAAGCGCATTGTAGACGGCTTGCTCTTCGGCCGTGCGGCTGAGCTGGTCCTGCTCGAAACGGAGCGACGCGACGAGCTCCGCCACGGCCTGTTGCTGCTCGCGTGCGGCCTGTGCGGTCTTAGCGCGCCACAAGGCTTCCACCTCGGCCGTGATGCGCTGTCCGTCCGCGCTCTCCGCGGTGACGCCCGCCTCTTTGAGCCGGCGGTTGATCTCGACTTCCTTCGTGGTCGCGGAGAGGGCGTCGCGTTCGCTGCGGAGGGCCTCAACAACGCGCTCGATCGCCTGCCGCTGACGCTCTGCCGCCTGGGCGGCTTCGTCGCGGGCGCGGGCGTCGGCGGCCGAGGTGTCGGGGTCCCCCATTGCGGGCGCGCCGCGGAGGTTCGCCGGCTCGATATGCCACGCTTCGTTTGCGAGGGGGAATGCGAGGCCGAACTGCGCTGCAAAGGTGTGCGCCCACTCGCGGGCCGCCTCGTCGGCGAACTTGAGATCGGCGGCCTCGCCGAGATTGTGAAAGCTCTTGCCGGGAGGCGCGACCCAGCGACGTGCCTCGGCCTCGCTGCCGTATTTCGCGACGGCCTGCGCGAAGAGCTCGGCCTGCCGCTCCACGGATCGCCTGCCGCTCGTCACCTCGATCGCGTGCCCGGCCTCTTTCGCCGCGTCGATGAAGCGCTGCAAAGCGGTGCCGAACTGCGCGTCGAGATCGGCGAGCTTGCCGGTGAGCGCGGGTGCGGCCGTCGCGCCGCCGGTGCCGGCATAGCGGGTTTGCGCGAGGTGCGCCTCGTGCCGGCGGAGCTCGTCGAGATACGACGCCGAACTCGCCATCGCGTCCGCGATCGCCTGGGCGGCCGAGACGCCACTCTTGCCGGTGAGATCGAGCGAGCCGCGGAGCTTGTCGACTTCCGCGCGGAGGCGGAGGATCTGGCCTTCCGTGTTCTCGATCGAGCCACGCGGAATGAGATCGCCGCGGGCCTGGGCTTCGCGGAGAGAAGTCAGGCGCTTCTCGAGGCGGCCGATCGAGGTCTCGAGGCGCTCGATCTTCTCGCCGGCTTCCTGCGAAGCCTGGGCGAGGCCGGGGCCTTCCCGGCTGAGGCGGTTCCAGGCGGTTGTCGCGGCGTCGACGATCCCCTTGCCGCTGTCCAGCTCGTCGTTGAGCGCGCCGAGGAACTTGAACAGGTCATCATCGGCGATCGTCTTGAGATCACGCGCGAAGGTGGCGACGGCCTCACTCGCGCGCACGAGGAGCGGCGCCAAACTGACGAGCGCCTCGTTCAGGTTCGTGTCGATCACCTGGGAAAGGACGCCGAGCCGCGTCTCAAGGGCCTCCGCCTTCGTGAGGAGCTGATCGTCGACGATGAGGCCGAGCTCGCGGGCGCGGCGGGCGAAGTCGTCCAGGGCCGCGGAGCCGCCTCCGAAGATGCGCACGAGGTCAACGCCCGCGTCGCCGAAGACGGCCGCGCTGAGCGCCGCGCGATCGGATGCGGTCGCGGTGCGCTGGATTGCGTCCGCGACGGCTCGGAGGCGCTCTTCCTGCGTCTTCGCGTTGACGATCACCTTGAGGAGCTCGGGGTTGAGAACCTTGAGCTTCTCGGCGATCTCGCCGTGTCCGGTCGCCGCCATGCCGGCGTTCCGCGCGAAGCTGAGGAGCGCCGAGTTGAGGGATTCCTGCGAGACGCTGGCCTCGGTCGCGGCGAATCCGAGCGACTGATAGAAGGCCGAGCCGAGGCCGGCGGTGCGGGCGGTCTTGGCGATCTTGTCGAAATCGCTGATCGCCGAGCGCGCCTTGCCGATCGCGCCCGCGAAGCTGGCGATGCCGGCGAGCACGCCGCCGGCCGCGAAGGACGCCGCGAACCCGGTAAGGCTGCGGCCGGCGTTGAGCGCCGAGGCCGAGACGGACGAAAGGTGCGCGTCGAGACGCTTCGACGCCTTCGCGCCGCGATCCTCGATCGCCTGCCAGTTCTTCGAGGCGGTGCGGTTCGCCTTCGCGAAGTTCTTCTCAAATTGCGTGATCCTCGCCTCAAGTGCGACGATCAAGCGTTCTGTGTCTTTATCGGCCATCGGTCTTTCACCAAACTAGATCAGAGACGGAAATGCTCGAATCGTCATAGATCGAGCGGTGATGTTCTCCGGCTGCGGCGCGCGCGACTGCCATAGCTGCGGCAACTGCGCCGTCGATTCGGTCTTTCGACTTCCCCTTGTGGAACGCCTTGTTGCCGGCCTTGTCGGTCTCAACCGCGATGTTGTCGAAGTTCCAGCGGAGCACGGGATGGCCGCCATGCTGGAACTGCCGGCCGACAATCGCCCGCTCAAGTTCCTTGATGGCGGGCGCCATCGTCACCCATCCCTGCCGCATCTCGACGGCCGGAAAGCCATCGTCGAGGAGGTTGTTGAGCATGTTGCGCGCGAGGTGCGGGTCGAAGGCGATTTCGCGCACGTCGAAGCGGTCGCAGAGATCGCGGATCGTGTCCTCGACGGCGCGGAAGTCGACCACGTTTCCGGGCGTCGGGGTTATGAAGCCTTCGTCCGCCCATTGCGGATAAGGCACGCCATCGCGATCGGCGCGGGCGCGGAGGTTGTCCGCCGGGCAGAAGAACCACGGATGCACCACGTAGCCGCCGGCCTCGGTGCGCCACGCGGCGACGATCACGGTGAGGTCGGAATTGGAGCTGAGGTCGACCGCGAGCCAGCACGGTTCGCCGATGAGCTCCTCGAGGTCGACCGAAGCCGCGCCCTCGTCATAGATGCTCATGTCGACGAAAGGCTCGGCCGAGTGATCGAGCCAGATGTTGAGATGAAGCTGCCGGAAGGCGTCGCGGTCGCCGGGGCGGTTCTCCGCCTCACGGGCGAGCTGGCGCAGTCCTTCGATGTCGGGATAGCCGTGCACGAGTCCGGGGTTCACATGATGCCAGAGCCGTTCGTCACGCCAATCCGCATCGCGGTCGGCCTCGAAGAGGATCGGGAGCGTGCTCGGGTCTTCGATCTCGCCGCGCGCGACCTTCCGGGCGTAGTCGACGATATCGTGCGCGACGTTCTCCTGCCCGCGGCCGGCGGTCGTGGCGACGATGAGGAGCGAGCCGGGAACCTTGACGAGGCCGGTTCGCAACACGTCCCATAGGTCGCGCTTTTTCCAGGCGTGAAGCTCGTCGGCGAGCACGAAAACCGGGGTCCGGCCGTGCTGCGTGCCGGCATCGGCGGAGATCGCTTCCAGGAAGGAACCGGCCTTGCTGTAGGTAAGCCGGTTGCGGAAGTCCTGCACCGCGACGGCCGAGCTCACGCGCTTGTCGGCGCGCACGATCCCGAGCGCCTCCGCATAGCCGAGGCGGGCTTGCTTCCGGTCGGCCGCGGCGAAGAGGTTCTCGCCGCCCGGAACCTTCTCGGGGCCGATCGTATGCAGGAGGGCCAGGGCCGCCGCGAGGCTGGTCTTCCGATTCCCGCGCGGGAGGAGGAGCACGACGTTGCGCACGATCCGGCGGCCGGTCGCGTCGCACGGACCATAGATGCGGCGCACGACCCGCTCTTGCCAGGGGTCGAGCTGGAACGCTCGGCCGGGCGCGCGGCTCTTAGGGTGCTTGAGCCGCCGAAGGAACTCGACGGCGCGCTCCCCGTAGCCGAGCGGATCGGGAATCTCCGATCCGTCAAAGAGCCAGCGGGGAGAGGTCGTCGTCATCGTCGTCGTTACGAACCGAGGGCCGGGAGCGGGAGACCGGCGTGAGGCCGAGCTCGGCCGCGAGCTGGCGTGCGGTCTGTGTCGCCTTGTCCTGCATGCGAAAAAGAGCGGGGTCGACCGTGCCGGCCGCACGGATCATGCGTTCGATCTCGCGGACGCGGCCGATGCTCACACAGTAATTCTCGACGCTGCCCATGTCGGCATCAGTGATCACGCGGCGCTCGATCAGGAGCGGCATGATGCGCTTCCACTCGGCCTTGGCGTCTTTCGAGAGCCAAGTCGGCGGGCGCGGCGCCGATGCCAGGGCATCGCGGTCGCTCACGATCGAGGCGGGCTTCCGTCCCTTCACGGCGTCGGACCTTTCGTCGTGGTGGTGATTTCCAGTCCGCGCCGCCGGCCGAGCTCGCGAACCTCGACGATGTTGCGCGCCTCGCCGGCATAGATCAGGCGATCGGTCGGGACGATCGAGGCGAAGCGGGTGCGAAAGGTCGTGCGCGACTCGCCATCGTCGGCCGTAGCGCCGTCGACGATCTCGGCGCGAAGCGTGGCGATCGTGGTCCAGGTCGACGCCTCGCGGCCGTAGCCGTCGATCGCGACGGTTGCCCGTTCGATGATGACGAGGCGGTCGAGCTTGCCGGCGCGGATCATGCCAGCCGCTCCGTAAGGGCCTCGATCGTCACGACGCCATGCCCGAACTCGCCGGCCGGATCGCGCATGAACCGCGCCGAGGCGAGCGTTAGGTCGACGAGCCGGTGTCCGTCGAGGATCCAGGAATCAGCCGCGTCGAGGGCCTCGCGAACGGCCTCGGCGATCACCTTCACGTCGACGAGCGCGCTTTCGCGGGTCCAGACATGCACGTCCAACACGACGTTGACGTGCCGGCGATCGAGGGTGAGCCCGGCGGGGCTCGTGCTTCCGATGCCGATCAGGATGCTCGGGAACGTCTCGGGTCGGCCGCGGTCGACGATCGCCGATGCCGCGACGAGCGCCGTCACGCCCGGATCGGCGACGAGCCGGGAGCGGATGGCGGCCTGCAAAGCGAGCGCGGGGTCAGTCATTGCGCCAGTGCTCCCGCACGGCCTTGCCGACCGCCCGCTTGATCCTGCCTGTGATGCGCTTCTTGTTGAGCCTGTAGCTGGGCCAGAAATATGCCTGCGCCGGTGCGTTCGCGGTGCCATACTCGACGAGGTGCGCGTATCTCACCTCGCTGTTTCCGGCCGTCACGAGCGCCTCGAGCTCGCCCGCGACGCGCGAGCCGCCGGGCTGGCTGTAGGGCGGCGTCGTGCCGCCGGGCGGCGTGACAGCGATCGAGTCGCGGAGATCGCCCTCGTCGACGGGCGCCAGGCGCTTCATGCGGTCGGCGAGCTCCTCGGCGCTCTTGATCAGCGCCGGCTTCACAGCTTCCTTCGCGGCCTCGGGGATCGCCGCGAGCCGCTTCTCGAGGCGTGCAAGGCCGGGGTTCTTCCGTCGCGCCACCTCAGAATCCCCATGCGCGATGCGCCGCGAGCAAGTCGTGCACCCCTTTCGGGAACGGCTCGGCGCCCTCCCGGTCTTCATAGAGCGCCGCCACGAGCTGCCGGATCGCTTCGCCGATCTCGGGCGGAAGCGGATCGTAGTCGGCGAGGTCTTTGCCGACATAGAGCGCGATCCAGCTCTCCGCCGTCTCGATCTTGGCGGTGATCAGGTCGTCATCGGCGTCATCGGTGATGTTGAGATGCGCCTTCACGGCTGCGAGATCAGAGATCATGACACGGAAACTCCATTTTGGGCCGATCTTGCGCGAGGCTCCCTGCGCCGGTCCCCGTGTATTCTTGGAAGTTCTTCACATCCCCCGGCTTCTTCTTCCGCCTCGGCTTGACCGGTGTCGTGAGTGCGCGTTCGGCGCTCCAACCCTGCCGGTGGCGATAGTGAAGCTGTGTGAGGCCGATCCCGGTTTCACGCGACCAAGCCGGAAGGGGGAGCGTGCGGCCGTTGAAGGTGAAGGTTCTGTGTTCGCTGCGGCCGAGGCCACGGCCGGTCATCACACCATCGCGTGCCTCGGCCTCCGCGATGCGGTCCAGGGCCTCGCGGTGGATACGGACGGGATCGAGACCGGCGGCCTCACATACCTCGCGGAAGTCGGTGGCGTTCCCCTTGAACCAATCGCGCGCGCGCGCCGTCGCAAGAACTTCGGTCGAGGCAACGGGATTCGCCGTGGCGTCGGTGATCGCTTGCAAGAGCACGGCAGCCCAAAGTGCGCGCATGCGGAGAGCTTCGTCATCCATACTCATTCCTCGAGGGTGAAGGACTGCGTGAACGTCGCCGTCACCTTTCGCAGACCGACCGAGAGGCGCTCGTCGTTCCATTCCTCGGCCGTCCACTTGCGGATCGCGGCCTCGCCGGGGAGCGCGTAGAGGAACGGCGTGGTGCCGCCGTGCGCCTCGAGGAAGGCGAGAATCTCGTCGGCCTGGGCTGCCGTGAGAACTTCCCAGGTGAGGTTCATGATGCGGCGCTGGTGGTTGAGACCGTCCTTCGACGCCTGGGTGTAGCCGTCGCCGAACTCCGCCTTGAGGATGCGGGGCTTGATGTTGGAGACGAGGCCGGGCGAAGGGGCGATCGGCGGATCGAAGGTGTAGAGGCTCAATCTTCGATGATCCGCACGAGCTCAAGAACACCGGGCTGCAACAGGAGAACCCTGTAGTCAGGACCAACGATCTGTTTGACCTGCTCTTTGATTTCGCGGCGATAAACCGCGTCCGCGACATTCGACTTGAGGATGATGAGCTTCGGCATGGATCAGTTCTCTCGTTTCTCTTGCGCCTGCTTGGCGCGGGAATGGCAAGGGGTGCAGAGCGGCTGCCAGTTTGACCGGCGCCAAAAGAGCTTCATGTCGCCGCGGTGCGGGGTGATGTGGTCGACGACGGTCGCGGGTGCGCCGCAGCGCTCACAAGTCGGATGCGCGGCGAGATAGGCCGCGCGCTCACGCTGCCACTTGCTGTCATAGCCGCGCTCGCGGGCGCTCGGCCGGTTCTGATCGTGCCGGGCCTTCCGTTCCCGGTCGGCCGCAAGCATGTGCTGACAGCGGGAGCCGGGAGCGACGGCGCAGCCGCACGTGCGGATCGAGGGGGCGCGGGTCGGCATTAGGCGGCCGTCCTCTTCTCGCGCTTCACCTTCTTGGTGCCGATCGAGGCGAAGGCCGTGCGGAATTTCTGGTCCAGGTCGCCGGGAGCCTGGGGCTTGTCCGGGGTGCCGCCGAAGAGGGCGGCGAGGAGCTCCATACGGCCCTCATAGGCCGCCATGATCTCCGCCGGGGTTGCCTGCCATGCCTCGGCCGGGGTCCAGCCGAGCGCGCCCGTGGCGAGCACGAAGAGCTTCTCGTGATGCTCGCGGAAGGTTGTCGAGGCCGCCTTGTGCTTTGCCTCCGCGTCCGGGTCCGCGTCCGGGTCAATACCGGCGAGGGCATAGACAAGCCGGGCGAGCGGCTCGGTGATCGAACCCGCGAGCATGACGAGCGGGCCGTTCGCGAGCCGCTTGAGGGTGGCGGGGATCGTCGAGGGGCGGTCAGCCGTCTCGGCGATCATGTCGGCGATCACAGAAAGCCGGCAATCCACAACGGCCCGAAGCAAAGCATCGAAGCCGCCGTGTCGGCGTTCCAGGCGATATGCGGCGCGAAGTGTCGGGCGAAGGTGAAGAACTTCGCCGTGAACGCTGATCGTGATCTCGTCATCTCCGAGCCGCATCTCATTTCACCTTGCCCTAAACGCCCGCCTCGGCCTCGACTTCCAGAATCTCGGAGTCGATCGAGAGCGAATAGGTGCGCTTCACCACGTCCGAGCCGCTGCCGAACGAATGCTTGTAGGACATAACGCGCGCGCGGAAGTAGAAGGTGGTCGGCGTGCCGGTCGCGTCCGGCTTGTCGTTCATCTCGACCTTGATGTTGTAAGCATCGTCGGCCGCGACGGCCGCGTTCATCGCCTGGGCGCCCGCGTCGGACGGGTCGTAGATCACGACGATATCGTGCGTTCCCGCGTCGCGCGGTCCTTTGAGCTTGCGGCGGCGGGCGTCGCCGATCGTGGTGACGGTGATTTCTTCGGCGCTGTCGCCGAACTCGCCGAGATCCTCGACGTCCTTCACCTCGACGAAGGTATCGGCCTCGTAGGCGGCGAGGTTAGCCGCCGCCGCGGTCGTGCCGATGTAGAACTTCGACTTTGCAGTCGTGCTTGCCATTCTCTTGAATCCTTTCGGAGCGGGTCGCGGCTCTCAGGCCGCGCCCGTCAGTTCATCGGTTGATGGGGATCAGGCCGCGCACTGCAGCTTGACGAAGCGGTCCGGGTGCGTGACGTCCGCGCCGACGCGGCGACGGGCGTGGAACCGAACCTGTCCCTTCGTGGCGAGGCTGTAGGGATCGCGGAGCACGCTGAGCGCGACACGATCCACGATGCGGAAGCCCTGGAGGTCGCCGAAGAGGATCGGGAAGGCGTCCGCCTCGATATCGTCCATGTCGACGGCCTCGACGATCGGCCGGCCGAGAAGGGTCGACGGCGCACCCTGAGAGATCGGATCGAGCACGAGATAGCGCCCGTCGCCGTCCTTCCACTTGCGCACGGTGCCGAGCGTGTTGCGGTTCATCAGCCAGATGCCGCGCTGCGCGTGCGCGGTCGGGAGGCTGTGATAGAGGCCGATCAGCACGTCCGCGGGGTTCGTGGTCGGGAAGCCGCCGGCCGCGCCCGTGGTGACGCTCGTGATGCCCGAGGCGACCATGAGTCCCTTCGGCTGGCCGGAGCCGGTTCCGTTCACGAACGCCGCGCCCTCGGTCTTGCCGAAAGACTCGGCAAAGTCGGCCATCAGCTCGCCCTCGAGGCCGTAGGAATTGTCCTCGAGGAGCTGCGTCGAGATATCGGTGAAGGTCGCGAGCTCGTGCGGGGTGAGCGTGATCTGCTCGAAAGCCGGCTCGGATGCGGTGCGGTCGGCGGTCTCGGCAACCCACGTCGCCGCGGTGCTCGCGGTGCGGCGGGGGAACTTCACTTCGCCGGCCGTGATGTTCATGACGCGGGCGTAGGCCCGGATCGGGCTGTATTCGACGAGGAGCTTGATGAGCTCGGAAGCGAACTGCTCCGGGGCGAGGTAGCCGCCGGCCGCGTCATTGGCCGCGACGAGGCTCTTGATCTCCTCGGCGCCCATGCGTTCCACGCCGCGGCGGGCGAACTGCACGAATGCCTTCGTCTCGAGGCCGTTGTCGTTCTGCGCCTGCATGTCGGCCGTCATGCCGGGCCGGTTGAGGCGCGCCTCGAGGCGGTCCAGCCGGTCGGTGAGCTTGCCGAAGCCCTTCACGCTGTCGGCGAGCTGATCCATCTTCGTCTCGAGCGCCGTGAGGGCCGGCGCGGCTTCATCTTCCATATCATTTCCCTGGTCTGCGGCCGCGCCTGCGGCCTTCGCTTCGGTGATCCGGGCGCGGGGATGCGCCGGAACTGCCACGACGCTGATCTCCGCGAGATCAAGGGCCGTGATCGTGCGGCCGCCACCTCGGCGAGCCGCAGATTTCTTCGTCGAGAAGCCGATCGACAAACCGCGGATGGCGCCTTCGCGGATCAGAGCGCGCACCTCGCGCGCACGCTCGACTTCGGCGATCAGCAACCGGCCGCGCACCTCGAGGCCGCGGTCGGTTTCCTCGACGTGATCCCACACACCGACGGCCTGGGCCTGATCGTGCGCGAAGAGCATGGGGAGCGGGCCGGCGGTCCCGGCGAATGCGCCCTTTTCGATCACGTCGCCCACACGATCCGGCGAGCCGAAGGGCCAAGCGATGCCGGTGATCTCGCCAGCCTCGTCGACGCTGAGGGCGGCTTTGATCTCGAGGTGCTCGTTCATGCGCCGAACTCGCGCACGACGTTCGCGACGGTGATCGTGTCGCCGCCGTTCACGTCGCCGTATCGGGCGATGAGGTCGGCCTTGATCGCGATCGGGTCCGCCGCCGCGGCGATGAGGGTGGAATAGCCGATGACATGCGACGCGATCAGCACGAGCTCAACCGTCTCGCCGGTGTCGGCGATCGTGGCCGTGATCTCCTCACCCGGCGCGGCGTCGAGATCGCCGCGGTGAAGCACGTCGAAGGGCGTCGGGTCGGCCGGGAGCTCGGCCTCGAGAAGGCGGATCATGCAGGGTCCCCATGCAGATAGGCGGTGAGCTCGGCGTCCTCGGCCGCGAGCACGTCGCCCACGTCTTGGGGCGCGCCGAAGAACACGGTTTCGAGGATCGCGACGGCGAGCTCGTGCGCCTCGACGAGCGGTCGGACGGCCGTGTAGGTCGTGACGAGGGCCGCGGCCGTCTCGGGATCGAGGCCGCCGCCGATCAGCGCGAGGCGGATCACGGCGACGATCTCGGCGTGCTTGAAGTCGCCGGCAAAAATTCGCCGGCAAAGGCCGCCGATGCCCGATCCGGTGATGCGCTCGAGCTCGGCGATGAGCGGCGGGGTGAGCGCGAAGACGTGTTCGAGGTCGGCGTAGAAGCGGCGAAGGGTCGGGGCGTCAGGCATCGGCCGGTGCTCCGGTGTTCGTGTTGGACGTGGTGTAGGGAGAGGCGAGCGTGTCGCCGTCCGGGTGTGCCGGGAGGTTCTCCCAGCGGCGAACCTCATTGGCGGTGACGGAACCGGACGCCCGGAGCTTGGTGTAGGCTTCCGCGCGCGTCTTCGTGTCGCCGCGGAGAAGATCGTCCACGACGAACTCGACGCTGTAGGTGTCGCGTTCCTCGGGCGTGAGAAGAACCCGCCGATAGGCCGCCTCCCAGGCGCGAAGCCAGGGCAGGAGCGTGTAGGTGACGAGCTGGCGCCCCATTTCCTCGCTGTTGCCCCAGGTCGCGCGGCTGTAGTCGGCCAGGAAAACGGGCGGAACGCGGAAAGCGCGGGCGATCTCGCCGAGCTGGAACTGCCGCATCTCCGCGAATTGCGCGTCGACACTGGTCAGGGCGAGCGACTGAAAGCTCGCGCCGCCATCGAGCACGGCCGTCGAGCCGCTCTTGTCGCCGCCGTGAGCGGCCTGCCATGCGGTCTTTGCCCGCGTCGCGCCCTCGGCCGACAAATTGCCGGGGAAGCTCACAATGCCTGAAGGCCGTGCGCCATTGGCGAAGAGCCGCGCGGCGTGCTGCTCAAGCGTCAAAGCGAGGCCGATTGCCTCCCTCGCGGTCGCGATCGGGGCGACGCCGCCGGGGGCCGGAAGGTGCAGGACGGTGCGGCGGTCGAGGTCGCGGTGTCCGCGGCCCTCGGTCACGCGATAGACCGGCTCGCCCGTTGCCATGTCGGCGAGCACTTGGACGCGCGTCGGATCGAGGCGGAGGAGCTCGACGACGCGGCCGTTGACGATGTTCGCGAACGCGAAGCCGCCGCCGTGAAGCAAGGCGTCCCTGGTAAGGGCTTCGCGGAACTGCGCGGCGCTCGTCCAGTCGTTCGCGTCATCATGGATCAGCGCATAAGCGGGGTGCGACGGATCGGGCTCTTTCCCGCCGTCTTCGCTTCGCATGAAGACTTTCGCGGGGAGCGTTCCGCAAGTGGAAGAGATCAACCCGACCGCTGCCGCCACGGCAGGAACGCGAACGGCAGTGGTCGGGTTGACACTCGGGCCGGCGATGGAAGGGGAAACCCCGAAGAGCTCCATCAACGCGGCGTCGGGACTGGCGAGCGTCGCCGCTTTCGCTTCAAGCCCGAGAAGCGACCGAACACGATTACTGAGATCGGCGAATGCCAAAGCTGCGTCCTGCCAGCCATTTTTGACTGACACTATTCTAGCGCAGACTAGGACGATATGCCTAGGGTAAAATTCCTATAGACGCGAAAATTCTTGCCGGGAGTCAGGTTTCCTCACTCAAGCCAAGGCTGAGAGATCGAGGCCGTCGTAGTAGAGCCGGTCAATCCCCTGCTTGAGCGCCTCGACCGAAACGTCATGCTCGTATGTCGCGCCCGCGGAACTGTCGGCGTGCCCGCATAGCTGGTCGCGGATGCTCTTCTCGACGCCTGCTAGGGCAAGTCCGGTCTTGAAGGTGTGGCGGAACGAATAGAAGTCCTTCCCGCGTTCCTTCACGCCCACCTTCGGCAGGTAGGTGTTGTTGACGCGCTTCGGCAGGTATTTCGGGAAGTGCTGGTTGAGGGTAGGGGGCCGCCCCTCGGCCTCCGCCTTCGCGTCGGCGTAACGCTTCGCGCGCATGCCCTGGTCATACCATTCGGGGAACAGATGCGTCGCGCCGGCCTTGCGGAGCTCGGCAACCCGTTCCGCAAGGCCGAGCTCGACGAGGGTCCGGTGAACCGGGATCGTGCGCCGGGAGCCGGCGTTCTTCGTCTCCTCCTCGACGGTGAAGGCGAGCACGCCGCGCACATGGCGCACGCTGTCGAGTCGCATCTGCGCGAGCTCTGACGGTCGCGTGCCGGCGAAAAGCGAGATGAGCATCGCCCACTCGGTTTCACCTAGCGCCTTGCCTGGGGCGAAGGCGGGCGGGCCGAAGATCGCGGAAAGATCGCCGGGCGTGAACGGGACGCGCGGCGGTTTCGACTTGTCCTTCTTGTAGCGGACTTGGACGCCCGAGGCTGGATTGTCCGGGATGATGTCGTTGCCGGCGCACCATGCGAAAATGGCATGCAGACGTTGCAGCCACTTGTCCGCCACGGTGCGCGCGGTGAGCGTCGGGAAGGGGGTCGGGCGCTGCTTGTTGGCCTCGATCGCCTCCGGGAGCGTGAGGCCGGGGAACCGCTTCGATGCGTTCGTAGGCGTGTCGAGAAGCGCGTTCTTGTAGGCGTTCACGTCGCGTCTCGTGATCGCGTAAACGGGCCGAGGGCCGCCGAGGAACTCGTTGAACATGCGGGTCGAGACGATGTGCTCGTGCTGCATGGCCGGGCTCGGGGCGCGCTCTTTCAGGAACTTGGGGAGGAGATCGTCGAGCGTAAGCAGGCTCTCGTCGGACACGATGCGGGCCGCATGGGGGTCGGTCGCCTCGGGCTTCTCGGCCGGCTGTGTGAAGATCGGATGCGTCGGCGTGCCGGTGAAGTCGCCTTCATCGCGCTCGGCGGTGCGCGCGAGGGATTCCAGCTCGGCGGTCGCGAGAGTTCGGGCGTGCGATCGCCACTCGGAACTGCCGGGCTCAAGCCGGTCTGTGCCCTGGTCCGCGAACTTCCTCATGATCCAGCCGACCGTGGCTTGTATCTCCTGATCCGGCGCCGCGCCGGCGATCACTCGCCGAAGCCGGGCGACGTAGCCCTCGTCAATTCCGTCCATCGCCGCGAAGCGCGGATCGCTGTCGCGAATCTCGGCGTCAAACGCGGTCTGGTCGGCATAGTGCTGTAGCGCCATGTCGCGCGCAGAGAGCCGCCGGCCGCGCCTGGGGCGCGGAACGTCCTGCTTGGACGGCTGTCGGCGCGCGGCGTCAATCTGAGCCTTGAGGCGTGCCACAGCCGCGGCGTGCTTGCCCGAGCGGATCGCCGTCATGCGGTCGGTGCCGATCAGTTCCAGGAGCTCCCGCTTCCCGAGAATCGGTCTGACATCGGCCGGAACGGTCACGCGCGCATATATCTGTCCGTTGCGGTCCAGGAGGTTCTTGACGGCGGTCATTGGAGCCTGATTTTGGGTTCGACGAAAAATGGCCAAAACTTTTTGTAGCAAATTTTGTAGCAGATTTTGGAGCCTAGTCCATTGGAAAAGCTGAAAGTTTCGGAATGACAGTGACTTGGGTTTTGTAGCGTGCGGGGTCCGACCGCCCGCACCACCACCCTGACTGGCCTTTCCAAGGTTGGGGTCGAGGGTTCGATTCGCTTCGCTTGGTCAATTCGCTGCCGTTGGCAGACTCTGTTGGCGAGAGGCCGCTTCGGCTCGCGTGCGGGCTGCCGGTACCGGAGTGGGTCCTCCAGGGCTCGATGGTCTGCTCCCCGACAATCGCGGCCCTACACCGCCGCGGAGAGCGGGCGCCTCGCCGGTGCCTATTCGCTCATCATGCGGATCATCGCGTCCGGCGCGCCCTGGCGCTTCGACTTGTCGAGCCAGAAGCGTCCCTCCAGCGCGTTGAAATCGCCGAGCCAGAATTCGTAATAGGCCTTCGTCGATGGCAGGTTGAAGCTGTAGATTTCCTTCGTCTGGGAATATTTCACAGTCCAACACGACGCGTAGAAGCAGAATCTGGCGTTATTGCCCTGCAGCAGCTCGATCGACGAATGGTTGTCCGGATCCACCCATTTGCGGTTCTCCGGCGTCCAGATCCAGCTGCCGGACCATTTCAGCGTAAACTGGGCAAGATGGATTTGCGCATCACCGGAACCTCCGGGCGCAGGCTGCAAGCCTGTCGTGGAAGCCAGCGCGAGCATGGCCATTGTCAGAAGTGTCTGCATAATCCGCCTCTTTGATCGGTTGGGTGCGGAAAGCCATGACCATCGAAGGGTGCGCAGGCCCGGCCGGTCACGTCATGGAACAGTCATGGGGTCAAGACGGCGACCGGCAAGAACACCGTGCCGGTCGCCGATCCTGTCGGATCGAGCCCGTTAGTAGCCCTCACTGACCAGGGTGCCGTTGTCGTTGTGGATGCCCGGCCGCATGTTCTCCCCTCACGCGCCGGCGGCGCTAGCCGCCATTGGCCGCGACGCACTCGTTGAGGCGCTTGTAGGCCTTGGCGGTCGAATTGTTGAACTTGACGGTCCCTGTCTTCTGCTTGCCGCCGAAGGAAGCGGTCCAGGTATAGCCGCGGTTCTTGACGATCTTTTCCATCAAGTATCGGTCGACGCCGGAGATGACGAGACGCCCGCCTTGCCCGCCCGAATAGATCTGCACGAGTTCGTTGTCTCCGCCGATATTGATGTTGCCCTCTTCCTCATGCCCCTTGGCCAGCCCATTGGACGAGGTGCTGACATAAGTGTTGCCGTTGGTGCTTATCGACATCAGATGCAGGTTCTGGAAGATCGCACGGCAGTTGATGGCGCCGCCCTTCACGTCCTGCTGGGTGAACCTCCAGCCATCGAATCCCTGTCCGTAGGGCTCTTCCCCGGCATGGGCTGCGCCCGCCATCAGGAGCGCCGCGATGCTGGCGCCGATGAAGATCTTCATTCGCACGTCCCTCTCCCTCTTTCGATCTGGATCTCTGATGGATAAGTGCGTTTCAGCGCAGGCCCTCGGTCCGCATTGGCGGAGGCTTGCACCGGATGGCTGGCTACTGGACTGCCGCCCAGCCCCCGTCGGCCTGCCTCTTCAGCAGCGTGACGGTATTGGGGTCGATGTCCTGGTAGATGTCCGCGCTGAGGTCGAACAGAAAGGCAAATTCGCCCAGCACGCGCCAGAATCGAACGACGCCATCGCCCTCGCTGAACGAACCGCAAAGCGGCGGGGTCGGCTCCTGCCGCTGCCGTTCGTACATCGGATCGGCGGACGTGATGTCGAAGACGTAGCCGTCGGGCGACGTCGCCGGATCGGCCTTTCGGATGGCGCATTTGCGGCCCCGCAATTCCGCCTCCGCACCCTGGCGGGAGCGCATGTCGAGATCGCGCTTGATATTGTTGGGGTCGATCCAGTTGAACCAGACCAGCGGCCGCGGATCGCTGACATCCGGCTTCTCGCCGTAGGCTGCGTTGAGCGCCGAGCGGACGACCATGAGCTGTGCCCACTGCGCGCCACCGGCATATTCCAGTTGTGCCGTGACCCCCTTGCAGCGCAGCGCACGGTAGAGCAGCGCATCCTCGACGACCTGCACCTCGTTGACGACCCATTCGCATTCCGGATCGGGCAGGTAGTCGCCATAGGTCGGCGTGCCGGTCAGATAGTTGACGGCGCGGCCGGCACAGATGCCGGTGAATGGCAGGCGCGGCCCGTCATCGGGGCAGCTCGGGTCGCCCGGCATCCCGCCATTGCCTGCTTCGGTCTGCTGCGCCGGTTTCGGCTCCGCCACCGCAACCGCGCCGCCGCCCCTGCGCTGGACGCATTCCTCGATCTTCGTGGCGACCGCCGCGGTGCCGATCAGCCGATGCCTGATCGATGCGCCGCCAGTATCAACGACCATGGTGTTGCCGTTGCGGATCTTGTCGAGCTCCTGCATTCCGAGCCACAACAAGGCCCAGCCGCCGCCTGCCGAACCGCTGATCGGCCGGCTGTCGCCGTCGACGTCGAGATAGCCGTTCCAGTCCGGCCGGACATCCGCGGCGACCGCGACCTGCCACTGCATGCCGTCCCAGCCCATACGCCAGATCGTGCCACGGTCGTCCGTCTCACCGGCGCAATAGGCGAAGTTGCCTGCGACGGTTGCGGCGACGACGCGCCACCCGCGGGCGGTGCCGTAATTGGTCTCCTCGGCTTCAGGCACCCCGCCGATGTCGTAGCCGCCATAGTCGTTCGTCCCGGAATTGCCGGCGTTCTGAAGCCCGTGGCTGCGCGCGCATTCCTCCACCATCTGGATCGCCGCGCCAGAGCCTCTCAGCGCATATATCGGACCCTCCGGATCCAGATTGAGGTTGATGCTGCGAGCCGATCTCATGGCGTCGACCACGTCTTGTCCAACCGGGGCGACGGCAACGTTCTCGACCTGCTCGAACGTCGCTTCGAACGACTTGCGATCTATAAGGATTGACGTCGTCGTCCTGTCGTCAATCCGATAGTCCGTCCACAGCTCCCAGTCGCGGCCGTTCAGAACGATGCTGAAGAACTGTCCGAAATCCCGCTGAAGCCTGTTGTTGGTCATGTTGGCCCGGCAGGAAGACGGGATGTGTTCTTCAGTCAGGATAGTCCAAGGCCCGGAACGGCCGTATTCCTGCGTCTGGGCCTGTGCGGCAAGATTGCTGCCGAAAAGGCACGCGGCGGCGCTCGCTGCAGACATGAAGCATTTCAGGGAAGTCTTCATTCTTGACGTGCCCCCTATACCGTTTTTTTGGAAATGGAAGTTATCGTTCGCGTAGCGCGCGCGAGTCGTGCGCGCGGGCGCGTCGCCTCGCCTCGCCTGAAACGCGCGGTGACCTGAATCTCCAGAGATGAATGAAGCTGAACAGCCGAAGGCCGAAGCAATGACGGTCAGCCGAAGTCGTCATCGGCTGCCGGCAATCACGACCGACGATTTCGCGCTGCCCGAACGCGTTCGAGATCCCACCAATTCCCCCAATTGACGTTAGGACAGCAACACTGCCGCTGGCAACCTTGATGGCCGCCTTCAAATTGAAATAAATTAAAAAGATCGTTTGTGCGCGCAGCAAACAACGGCCGACCTCGACTCTGCGCAGGCGCCCCGGCAGCACCACGAGCCGAGGCGGCTTTGGCAGCGATGTGTCTTCCGGACCTGTTCCCGCTGGGCCCACTCGGCGAAGACGTGCTCAGGGCCCGCCGGCCGGACCTTTCGGGGGGCACCGCCGCGGGTCTTCCGTGATATAGCGGACGCTCCGGCCGACGAATCCGACAGCCAGTGTTCGACCTCACGCTGCAGATCGTTCTCTTCCGTCTCGCGGGCCTCCTCGCGATCGCGGGAGTCCATGGCGCCGCGCTGGCCGGTTCCGCACGCCTTCTGGGCGATCCCGGTCCCGCCTATGACGGCCGGCTGACCCTCAATCCCCTTCCGCATCTCGATTTCGTGGGCGGCATCGGCCTCGCCTTCTTCCGGCTCGGCTGGGTCAAGCCGGTCGCGATCGACCCGGCGATGCTGAAGGCCGGCCGGGCCGGGCTCGCTCTGGCCGCGCTCGCCGGGCTTGCCGCGGTCCTTCTGCTCGCGATCGCGCTCCGCGCGGCGCGGCAGCCGCTCCTCATGGCCTCGACCGGCAATCTCGCGCTCGGCGGCGTCGCCCTCCTCGACATTGCGGCCGATCTCTGCCGATGGTTCGTCATCTTCAATCTCATCCCGGTCCCCCCGCTTACGGGCGGGCTGTTCCTCCAGGCGGTGGCTCCGCGCGCGACCGCCCTGCTGGCGCGCTACCGGGCGGGCGTCATCGCAGCGCTCGCCGCCTTCGTCGCGAGCGGTTGGGCATTCCGCGTCCTGCATCCGGGGAACGATCTCCTCGCCGCGCTCTTCGGCTAAGTCGGCCCGGCACAGGAGCGCGTTCGACGTGAGCGCGGTGCCGCTGTCGCGCTCGGATTTGCGCCTTGGACCTGAGCTCGGCTTCGTTCCTCGCCAGCGCAATCCGATTGAACAATGCGGGCTTCCGCCTGCTTCGGACCAAACCGAATGAACAGGTTCTCTCGATGCTCGACTTTATTTCTAGGAACCACGAACTGCTCAACCTGGCCGCAAACTGGGTCATGGTTGCGATTTGGGTGGCCTATCTTCAAATCTTCTTGCTGAGCTTCCGACGGCAGACGCTGCCGAAACTTGTGATCAACCGTGCGGCCGGATCCTCGCTCGACGCCTCATGCTTCGTGAGCAACATGAGCTCGGAGGCAATCTACATCGAAAGCGTCATCGTCGAAATTGAAGCCGGTGAAGACAAGCTCGCCTGCGCCGTGACGGACGACCTCCCCATCATCGAGAACAACGCCGAAAACAGAGATCCCAAACTGCGGACGTATCAGGGGGCACTTTCTCCTGCGCAGTATACTTCGCTGGGCAAGTTCGATGATCTGATTGGAATGGTGGCCGGCCAGACCGGGCAAGACCATGATCAGCTGAAATCCGCCGGCGATTCGATCGCCGTTGAGATCACGATCGTTGCCGACTACGCGTCCGAAAGCCTGCTGATTGGCGCCAGCCGCAAGTTCCGCGCGCGTTGGCAGGGGGATCGTTGGAAGCTGAGCGCTGAAACCCCAGGCACTCACCAGATCAGATCGCGCCGCGAGCGAAGGCGCCTCTACGATACCATTGCTGAGATGGGCTAAGTCGAATTGCGCTTTGGCCGCGCTCGCGGGGCTTGCCGCGGTCCTTCTGCTCGCGATCGCGCTCCGCGGCAGCCGCTCCCCATGGCCTCGACCGGCAATCTCGCGCTCGGCGGCCCGCGGTCTTCGGCTAGCCGGGGGCCGGCCCGATAAAGGCTGCCGATCCGCCGAGATAGCGCCGGAGGATCGCCGCCTCGCGTCCGTCCTCGGCCATGCGCGACAGAGCCGCCCCGATCGCGCGCTTCAGCGTGAGATCGCCTTTCCAGAGCCCGAAGGTCACCGGATGGCGCTCGAGCCCGCCGCCGAGCCATTCCGTGCGCCATTGATGCTTGCCCGCGAGCCAGGCCGCGAGCAGAGCCTCCGTGATTCCGATCTCGAACCGCCCCTCCTCGATGCCGGCGGCGAGCGCTTCGGGGGTGCCGACGAGAACAGTCCGGATCCCGAGCGACCGGATGAGGCTCGACAGGGCGATCCGGTCGAGGCCGGAAGCGCCGACCAGCACGCCGGCGGTCCGGCCGGCGAGATCGCCCGGCCGCTCCTTGCCCAGCACGGCCCAGCCGGTCTCGGCGATCGGCCGCGTCACGTCGAGGAAGCCGCGCGTCGTCGGCGAATCCAGGATGCCGCCCGCGAGCACCTGGCACTGCGCCCGCGTGAGCCGCCATCCGCGCGGGTTGAAGTCCCGGCCCATCGCGGCGACATGCGTGAGCGAGAGCTCGACGCCGAGCTCGGCGGCGACTGATTTGAGAAGATCGACGTCGATGCCCGGCTCGGCCGGATCGCCGGTGACGAGCGGGGGATAGGAAGCCGGCACGCAGACGCGCAGCGTGCCGGCCTCTTCCACCTCCGCAAGCGAGGTGTCGGGCGGCAGCAGGTAGACGGAAGCAAGCAGGAGCGCGATGACGAGAACGAGGCCGTAATCCCGCCAGAGCCGGCCCGCGGCCATGCGCATCAGGCCCTCCGGAACTCGAGCAGCGCAATGGCGAAGAACACGACGGCCATGGCGACGAGGATGATCGGTCCGAGCCGCGGATCGAACTGGTGGAAATGGATCAGCGCGCCCCGGAGCGCGTCGACCGCATAGGTGATCGGATTGGCCTCGACGATCGTGACGAGCCATTCCGGATACCTGACGCGCGCCTGCGCGCCAGTCAGCGCCGGATCGAGGGGGAAGATCGAGGAGGAGGTGAAATAGAGCGGCAGGATCACGACGTTGGAGAAGACGCCGAACCCTTCGAAGCTGCGGATCCGGTTCGCGATGATGACGCCGAGGGAGGTGAGGCCGAAAGCCAGCAGGAACATGAGGCCGACCGCCTTCAGGATGTCGAGCGGCGCGAGCGCCACGTCGACAAAGCGGGCGAGGGCGAGCACGAGACAGCCGTGGAGCATCGCCACGGTCGTTCCGCCGAGCACCTTTCCGAGCAGGACGGCCCAGCGCGGCAAGGGCGAGACGAGCACCTCCCGCAGGAACCCGAACTCGCGATCCCAGATCACTGATACGGCCGATTGCACCGACGTGTAGAGGATGTTGAGCGCGATCACGGCCGGAAAGATGAACTGGAGATAGGTGTAGGGGACGACGAAGCGGACCTCGCCGTAGATCTCGCCGCGGAAATACGGATTGAGCCCGATCCCCATGATCAGGACCCAGAGCAGCGGGCGGCTGACCCCGCCGATGAGCTGGCCCTTGTCGCGGATCGCCCGCTTCACCTCGCGCAGCCAGATCGCGTAGAGACCGACGAGGATCTGCGGGACGATTGCGCGCTTCCGGTCGTCCGGGCGGCCCGTGCGAGGTTCGGCCGCCGTCATCGCGTGTGCTCTCCGCCGCGCCGGCCGAAGGCGTAGGTGCGCTCCCGGGGCGCTGCGGCCTGGTCGCGCAGCTCGCGCCCGGTCAGCGACAGGAAGACCGTCTCGAGGCTCGGTTCGCTGCGTGCCATACGCTGGATGCGGGCGCCATGGCGCGCCAGGAAGCGGTCGACGAACGCGTCCGTGGCGGGCTTGAAGAGGAGCGCGCCGTCCGGCGTCTCCGCTGCCGCACCGAAATCATCCCGGATCATGGTCTCGGCTTCGGCGTCGCGGGGCCAGACCTTCAGCACCGCCTCCCCGTGCGCCGCCTTGAGCCCGGCCGGGCTGTCGAGCGCGAGGATGCTGCCGTGATCGATGATGCAGACGCGGTCGCAGCCCTCGACCTCCTCGATGTAGTGCGTGGTGACGATCACGGTCAGGCTCCGTTCCGACCGCAGGCGCTCCAGATAGCCCCAGATGCGGCCGCGGGACTGGGCGTCGAGCCCGACGGTCGGCTCGTCGAGGATCAGCACGCGCGCATCATGGATGAGTGTGCGGGCGATCTCGAGCCTTCGCTTCATGCCGGAGGAGAGCGTCCGCACGAAGCGCTCGCGCCAGTCGGCGAGCTCGACCACGTCCAGCATCTCCTCGATGCGGCGCCGGCGGAGCTTCCGGGGCACGCCATAGACCATGCCGTGGAAGTCGAGATTTTCATAGACGGTGAGCCGATCGTCGAGGCTCGGCTCCTGGAACACGACGCCGAGGCGGCGGCGTGCCTCGACGGGCTCCCGCACGACGTCGTGGCCTTCGATCTGCGCGCGCCCGCCGTCCGGCCTGAGGATCGTCGCGAGAATGTGGACGAGGGTGCTCTTGCCGGCGCCGTTCGGCCCGAGCAGCGCGAAGAACTGGCCTGGCTCGACATCGAAGGAGACAACGTCAAGTGCCAGCACGCGGCCATACCGCTTGCTGATCGCTTCCACCCGGACCGATGCCGCCTTTGCAGGGCTCACGAGATGCCTCCCCGGGCCCCGGCTCGGCCGGGTCGCGGACGCTCGGAATGCTTCAAGGCGAGGTCTCGATTGTCCCGGGGAAATGGTGTCTGGCGAGGATGGCGGCAAGCGTGCCGTCTGCGGCGAGCGATCCGATCGCCTGGTCCAGGCTGCTCCGCAGGAAGGTTTCGTTCGCGAGCATCGCGGCGCCGACGCCGAGCGTGGCGACCGGCAGGGGCGAGGGCGAGATCAGCCGCAGGCCGGCATAGGCCGGATCGGCCTGCTGGATGGCCCACACCGCCGGCCCCCAGACGAGCGCGGCCGCGACCGTGCCGCCTTTCAGCGCCTGCAGCGCCGCCTCGTTGTTCGCCATCGGGAATCGGCGCCAGCGCGCACCGGCCGGCATGGACTCGCGATATTTGATGAAGGCGAAGTCGGCCGTGGTGCCGATCGCCGATCCGATCGCCTTGTCGAGGGGAATGTCGGAGAGGGCGTTCCAGTCGGGGTCCTGCACCGCGAGCACATAGGCGGCGTCATAATAGGGCCGGCTGAGGGCGAGCCAGCGCGGATAGCCTCCCGGGATCAGCTTGAACCCGAAATAGATGTCGCAGTCCTTGAGGAAATGCCGATAGAGACTGTCCCAGCCGGCGGTGACGATCGGATCGCTCACGATCTTCGGCTCGGGCGTCAGCAGCAGGGCGGAGGCGATGGCGTCGGCTATGTCCTGCGCGATGCGCCATTCCGGGTCGCGCGGATCGAGGCAGAAGCGGAGCGTGCCCTTGTCCTCGTGCGTTCCGTATTTGAAATCCTCGGGAACGAAGGGCGTCTGCTGTGCGGAGGCGGGGAGCGCGGCCGTGGCGGCGCAGATCAGGGCCGCGACGAGGATGCCTGCATAGCGCCGAATACCTGCCGGGACGCACATCACGATGCCCGATTCTGAAGGCCCGCCCCGGCCGGGCGGGCCCGCTTCGATGGAAGGCGTCCGGGGCGAGGGTCGCCCGCCCCGGACAATGTCGAGCTCACTGCGTCTGCGACGGCAGGGCGAAGACCCAGAGTGCCGAGCCGCCGTCCGGATTCGTGATTTCCGGCGTCAGCGTGGCCCAGGACCGGGCGGCGCTCGATCCGTTGCCGACGGCCACGGCCACATATTGCTTGCCGTCGACCTCGTAGGTGATCGGGAACGAGTTCACCGCATTGTTGGTGCGGATCTGCCAGAGCACGTCGCCGGTGGTGTCGTCGAAGGCCCGGAACCAGCGGTCCCAGCTGCCGCCGAAGACGAGCCCGCCGCCGGTCGGCAGCACCGCGCTCGTCATCGGCGAGCGCTGACGGTGCGACCACATCGTGGACTGGTCCGTCAGCTTCACGGCGTCGACGCGCCCGATATTGCCGTCGCTGTTCGGGACCGGGACGCGGGCGAAGGTCGCGCGGCCGCCGCCCGTATAGACCTGGCCCTGGTCGAGTGGCTGCGGGGTCGTGTTGGAGCAGAACTCGTTGAGCGGCAGGTAGAGCGCCTGCGTCTTCGGGCTGTAGGCGGTCGCCGGCCAGCCGCGGCCGCCCGGATCGGCCGGGCAGTTGACGGTGGTCTGGCCGATATGCGGGATGGCCGCCTCGTTGATCGTCTTCTTGCCGGTTTTGGAATCGATGCCGGAGACGACGTTCTGCGGGACGGTCTCGGTCGCCCAGAGCCACTCCCCGTTGGTGCGGTCGATCGCCTCGATGATGCCGAGCTTGCCGGTGGTGACGAGGAGCTTCCGGTCGGCGCCGTTCACCGGCAGGTCGACCAGGATGCGCTCGTAGACGTAGTCGAGGTCCCAGGTGTCGTCCTCGAGGTACTGGTGGTACCACTTCAGTTCGCCCGTCTTGGGATCGATGGCGAGCGTGGAATCGGAATAGAGCGATTCGTGCCCGTGGCCCTCTTCGTGCGGGCGCGTGCCGCGCATCTCGGCGATCCAGGGATAGGGCTGGCCCACGCCCTGGAACACGAGATTCTGGTCCGGATCGTAGCTGCCCGAGATCCAGGCCGAAGCGCCGAACCGGCTGTCGAGCGGAAGGCCGTTCCAGCTGTCGCCGCCCTTCGGATCGTCGGGCCGCGCGATCGTGTAGACCCGCCAGAGCTCCTTGCCGGATTGCGGATCGTTGCCGGTCACGAAGCAGCCGCCGGGCTCGGCATTGCCGCAGCCTGTCATGCCCTGCACGATCACGCCGTTCGCCACGAAGGGCCCGCCCGTATAGCGCCAGCCCTTCGACCAGTCGGCCGTCTGATTGTCCCAGACGAGCTGGCCGGTCTTGGCATCGAGCGCGATGATGTGGGCGTCGGAGGTCGCGACGATCAGCTTGTCCTGATAGATCGCGATGTTGCGCTTGGCGAGGTTGTTGCCGCCGGCGGCGACGAGGTCTTCCGGCAGGTCGCGCCTGTATTCCCAAATGAGGTCGCCGGTCGCGGCGTTGAGCGCCTGCACCTTGTCGCCGTAATTGAAGATGAAGAGCACGCCGTCATGCACGAGCGGCGTGGTTTCGGTTGCCCCGCTCGTCAGCGACCACGACCAGGCGAGCTGCAGATTCTTGACGTTCTCCTTGTTGATCTGGTCGAGCGGGCTGTAGCCCCAGCCGTTATACGTGCGGCGCCACATGAGCCAGTCGCCGTCGTCCGGCTTCTTGAGCATGTCGTCCGTCACCGGCCGCATTTTCTCGGCCGGATTGGCCATCTGGCCGTCCTGCGCCTGGGCGCTGGAGAGCGGCGCCGCCAGAAGCGGCGTCACAATCATGGCCGACGCGAGCAACCGAAAAGGGATCATGGGCTCTCTCCCTAGCCACTCTTTTGCGGATTCGATGGGTGGCTGTGAACTCTGAGGAACAGGTGCGTCACCGGGCTCGTTCGTGTATGCATCTGAATGCTCGGTAAGGCAGGCTTATAATGATCCCCGCAATGAAGGTCGTCAATGACGTGCCTGGCTGTCGGGGACGAGCGGGGCGCCCAATCGGAGCGGTCGTGGAGAGGCGGCCGCATCCTGTCACAGGCCGGCCCGCCCGGCGCTAAGATTATGAAAGGTCGTGATAATGTTGAAGAAGAGGCTCCTTCGGGAATTGTGCGCGCTCGGTCTTTCCCTCTTCGCCTTGTCGGCGACCGGCGGAGCGGCGCTGTCCGAGATCAAAGGCATGCCCTCTCTCGATGCGACGAAGCCGCTCGGGCAGCCGGCCACGCCGAAGGCGACCGACTCGGATGCCACGCGGCCGCCGAGTTTCACCGAAGCCCAGGTCGAGCGCGGCCAGCAGGCCTTCCTGAAGAACTGCGCCGATTGTCACGGCGATCAGCTCAACAACGGCGAATTCGGCGGCGCGCCGCTGGTCGGCTCCTATTTCGACGACCATTGGGGCGAGCTTACCGTCGACGCGCTTTATGGCTACATCATCTCGGCGATGCCGCCGGACCGGCCCGGCCGCCTCAGCCCGCAGGTCTATGCCGACATCGTGGCGTTCATTCTGGACAAGAACGGCTACAAGGCCGGGGGCCAGGAACTGCCGGGAGATCTGGCGGCGCTCGGCGCGATGACGCTCGAGCGCTGACGGAGCGATACCGGGTGCCAGGCCTCCCGCCAGAGCGCGCCCGGTCGGAACTTCCCGCTCCGGATCAAGTGGGCAGCATCCGACCGCGCGGTGGCTGAAGTGCTCGGCCCTGTTCCGGGATCCGCCTTAGGGCCAGGGGCCGATCGGTCAGTCCGGCGGCCGGCCCGCGAAGCTCTCCATCACCTCCGCGACGAGCGCGTTCTCCTCGCCGGAATAGCGCGGCGAAAAGTGGAAGGGCTCGAGGCGGCGGACGCCGGCGCGGCGGGCGAGGGCGCCCGCCTGCCAGGTGGTGAGGTGCGCGCGATCCGCCGCGATTGCGGCATCGGCATGCCGGAAGGGCGCCTCGATGAAGAGGAGTCCGGCCCCGCGGACGAGCGCCTCGATCGCGGCCGCGTTCGCCGGCGTGAAGGCCGCGTCCGTGACGTAGCCGATCTTCTGTCCTGGCGTCAGCGTCGCGAGATCCATGGCCCGGAGCTCCGCGAGCGTCAGCCGGCGGGCGACGGTGCGGCCGTCCCGCCTTCCTTCGATTTCGATGGTACGATCGCCGCATGCGTTCCCGGCGAGCGCGGCCTTGAAGGTCCGGAGCCAGGGCCCGACCGGCAGGCCGCTCGCATCCAGCCGAGCCTTCCAGTTATTGACGTGGACCGGCTCCTGGAGCGCGAAGGCGAGGCAGGGCGTATGGTGCTCCAGGATCGCGGCACGGACTTCCAGGTTGCTGTCCCGCAGCAGGAGGCCGTCGGCCATGCTCGGGACCTCGGAGCCCTCGCGCAGGAATCTCCGCTTCAGGCGGAACCTGCAGCGCTCGGCGCGGGAAGCCGACAAGAGCTCCGTCACCTCGAACACGAGGTCCGCCTCGATGCGCTCCGTCAGGTCTCAGGTATAGCCGGCGAGCTTGTGGCCGATCCTGTCGGCGATGCCGGCCGGCCCGTGGATGCGGATATGCGCCGGCCGCCCGACCAGGACGCGGAGCAGGCGGTCGAAGCCGATCAGGTGATCGATGTGACCATGAGAAATGAAGACGTCGCTCACGCGCAGCAGGCGGCGCGGCTCGAGCGCCTGGATGTCGCCGATGTCGAGAAGGACGGCGCGGCGCTCGAACTGGAAATCCACGTAGAGTGCCGGGTCGCCCGTCCGGCCGTTGACGAGGATCGGGTGGAGCATCGGTCGCATGGCTTCAGGCTAGCGGGCCGCGGCGGAATCCGACAGGCGGCGATCGGAGAACCCGCGGCGGGACAATTCGCCACCCGGATCCGGAGAACCCGCGGGCCCATCTTGCGTTGATCTCCTCGACGATGTCTGGAATCGGCATGAGCCTCCTCTCCAATTCCTCCTCCGGGCTCGAAACCATGGAGCCGAGCGACCCCGCCGCGTCGAACACCGCGCCGGCGCGGTCCGGCGGCACGCGCGCGGCGGCGGCGGCAAGCTTCTCGATCGCGACCTACAACATCCATTCCTGCGTCGGGCTCGACGGCCGCCGCGAGCCGGAGCGTGTCGCCGAGGTCCTCCACGAGCTCGATGCCGACGTGGTCGCGCTCCAGGAGGTCGATTCCCGCCGGCTCAAGACGCACGGGCACTGGATCGACCAGTTCGCCTATCTCGCCGAACTGACCGGCTACGAGGCCGTGCCCGGCCCGAACGTCGTGGATCATTCCGGCTCGTTCGGGAACGTGCTCCTCAGCCGGTTTCCCGTCCGGCGGACCCGCGCCGTCGACCTCACCTTCAGTACCTGGCGCGAGCCGCGCGGGGCGATCGACGCCGAGCTCGCGCTCGGCAGCCGCAGGCTCCGCGTCGTGGCGACGCATCTCGGCCTCACCCTGCGCGAACGGAACGCGCAGGTCGCGCAGCTGATGGACGTCCTCCTGGCGGAGGGCGACGAGACCGCCCCCTGCGTGCTGCTCGGCGACCTCAACGAATGGCGGCCCCGCGGCGGCAGCCTCCGCCCGCTCATGGGCGAGCTCGAGGGCTCTCCCCAGCGGGCGACCTTTCCGACCTGGCGGCCGCTCCTGCCGCTCGACCGGATCTTCGCCCGCAACGCCTGGTTCGAGCATGTCGAGGCGCATCGCTCGGCCCGTTCCCGGATCGCCTCCGACCACCTTCCCCTGAAGGCGATCTGCCGATGGACGGACTAGCCGACGCGCGGAGCGGCGGCTCCGGCCCCGCCGCATCCGACGGGGGAGCCATCCCGGCCGGCGCCGCGGCCGGCCACGCCTCCGCCGTGCAACCGATCCTGGAGCCCGGCCGGAACTGCTGGCGGATCGAGCGGGCCGACCGCATCGCGCTGCTCGTCGACGCGATCAGCTATTTCGGTGCGGCGAAGGCGGCCATGCGCAAGGCGCGCCGTTCCGTCATGCTGATCGGATGGGACTACGACCCGCGCATCCGCCTCGAGCCCCACAGGGAGGACGCCGCCCAGCCGGACGTCCTCGGCGATCTCCTCGACTGGCTGGTGGCGAACCGGCCCGGGCTCGAGGTCAGGGTCCTTCGGTGGGACATGCCGCTTCCGATGGCGCTCGCCAAGTACCCCAAGATCGCGCTCAGGATCCGGGACTGGATGACGAGCGTGCGATTGAAGCTGAAGCTCGACGGAACCCATCCGGCCGGCGCGTCGCACCATCAGAAGCTCCTCGTCGTCGACCATTCGATCGCCTTCTGCGGCGGCATCGACTTCGGCTGCGAGCGCTGGGACCGTCCCGGCCACGTTGCCGACGACCCCTGCCGCGTCGATCCCGACGGGGCGCCCTATCCGCCCCGCCACGACGTCGCCATGGCGGTGACCGGGCCGATCGTGGCCGCGCTTTCCGAGGTCGCGCGGGAGCGCTGGCGGCGCGCGACAGGGGAGGCCGTCGCGCCGCTCGATTGCAGCCACGATTGCTGGCCGGACGACCTGGAGATCAATATCAGGAACGGCCGGGTCGGCATCGCCCGCACCGAGCCGGAATGGTATGCGGCGCCCTCCGTCCGGGAGAGCGGCGCACTCTTCGTCGACATGATCGCCGCGGCCCGGCGCAGCATCATTCTCGAGAATCAGTACTTCACCGGCGATGCCATCGTGGGCGCACTGGCCGCGCGGCTTTCGGAGCCGGACGGCCCGGAGATCGTGGTAATCAACCCGGCCCATAGCCCGGGCCGCTTCGAGCGCATGGCGATGGACACCGTTCGCACGGTGCAGGTCGAGCGCATGCGGCGCGCCGACCGGTACGGACGGTTCAGGATCTACAGCCCGTTCAACGCGGCCGGCCAGGCGGTGATCATCCATTCCAAGGTTGCGGTGATCGACGACCGGCTGCTGCGCATCGGCACGTCGAACATCAGCAACAGGTCGATCGGCTTCGACACCGAATGCGACCTCGCGATCGAAAGCCGTCCGGGCGAACCGGGCGCGGCCGAAGCCCGGGAGACGATCAGGGCGTTCGCCGTCCGGCTCCTCGCCGAGCATTGCGGCGTCGAACCGGACGCCTTCGCGGCGGCCTATCGCGAGACGGGCCGTCTCGCCGCGGCGATCGACAGCTTCGCCGAGGGCAAGCGGCTTCGGCCCATGCCGGAATCCAGGCCGAGCGCCTTCTCGCGCTGGGCGGCGCGGAACCACCTCTTCGATCCGGTCGATTCCGGCGAGGCATGGTGGCTCCTCCGCCGCCCTTGGCGGCCGCGCCGGCCATCGGGAGGGCCCCGGCTGCGCTCGGGTGCGGCCTGAACGCGTCGCGGCGCGCTTCCGGCGGCCGGTCAGTCCGGCGAGCCGCCCCGGTTGGGCCTGAGCGGGCGGTGCTCCGGCTCGCCCGCGCCGGCCTCCTCGTCCGCCATCGCGGTCGCCGCGGCGACGCGGTGCGCGACGGGCTCGCTGCTCCCGCCTTCGAAGATCGGCGTATCCGTCTCGCGTGCCTCGGCTTCGTCCTGGTTCGACCCCGGGGCGGACGGGCGGCGGACCTCGTTCGGCGCGGTAAGCCGCGACCGGCGGCTCAGGGGCGCTTCGTCTCTCTCGGCCATGGCGTCCTCTCGCAATCTCGGGGCTAACGGTCGCCGGCGCCGCTGCGTTCCGGTCGAGCTGGCTTGTCGAGCCGGAAGGTCAGCCCGTCCCAAAGCGCGAAGTCGCATGTGCCGCGGCGGACGAGATCGAGGCCGCAGGAGACGGCGGCCCGGGCGAGATCCTCCGCATCGAGGGCGGGATCGTTCCGGTAGGAATGGTTGACGATCAGGAGCGTGCCGCCGGGCCGCAGCACGCGGGCTGCTTCGGCAACGTGCCTGGCGGCGAGATCGCCGCCGGCGAGCACCAGGTAGGGGAAGCTGTCCACGGCAAGCACGAGATCGAAGCGTTCGCCCGGAAATGCGCCAAGGTCGCGGCCCTCCGTCACCGCAAGCGCGACATTCTCAAGGCCCGCGCAGGCCCGGCGCGCCGCCGCGATCATCTGTCCGGAGACGTCGATGCCGGTGACGGAGCGGACATGCGCCGCGAGAGCCTTCGCGATGCGGCCCGGCCCGCAGCCGAGATCCAGGACCTCGGTTTCGGTACGGAGGAGGGACCAGCGCCCGAGCGCCGCGACGATCTCCCCGGTCAGGCGGTCGAGGAGAGCGTCGTCTCCGAGGGCGTAGAGCGCCGCGCCCGCGCCGGGCGAGAGCAGGGCCACCCGGTCGAACACCGCCGTCCAATATCCTATGCCGTCCGCCCCGGCGGCCGGAGCGGCGTCGTGCCTCGCTTCGGCAAGTACCGACCGGATGGTGCGCCAGGCATCCGGATGGGCGCGGTGCAGCCGCTCCGCTTCGGCGATCCGAGCGCGCGCCTCTGCTGCGAGCCTCTCTCCGGCGAGCGCGACGAAGGCTCTATCGACCAGGTCCGGACGGTCTGCCTCCGAAAGGAGCCGCATCAGCACGACGTTCGGCGGCAGCGTGCCCGCGACCAGCGCCCGGAGAGGCTCCGCGAAGGGAGGCGGCAGATCCGCCAGCGGGTCAAGCGGCCCGGCCATCATGCGCCACGCCGGAGAATGCGGTGGCGGTTCCAGCGGTCGCTTGCCCCCCAATCGTATTTGTAGGCCTCGCCGCCGCGCAGGAAGTGGAACTCCCCTGCGCCCTCGCGCACGGCCTCCGCGATGGCGTGGCCGAGCAGGATCGTGCCGGGACTTTCATGCCCGAACTCCGGGTCGAAGCCGCCGAGATAGGCATAGGCGCGGCCATGCGGACCCTGGAACCCGTAATAGGCCCCGGCGACCGCTCCTCCGATCTCGACCGTGAAGAGCCGCGCGACGCCCTGCGCGACGAGCGGAGGCAGGGCGCAGCGATGCAGGATCCTCACCGCCGGATCGGCGAGCACGCCCGGCTCGTTCCGCTCGCGCCAGCGCTTCTCGTGAAGGGCGAAGAGACGGTCGAGAAAGTCCTCCGCGCTGCCGGCACCCGCGGCTGCCACCCGAACCGTTCCGCGTCGTCCGGCACGGTGGAGCGCCATGCGGAGCTTCCGAAGCTTGCGCGGAGGGACCGCTTCCTCGATGGCGCCGGCGAGCGTCAGCACGGGGCAGGGCTCGGATCGCTCGTTCGATTCAGCATATCCCGAGGGGGTGGGCAGGCGCAGGGCGGCTGCGCCCAGCGGCAGATCCGGCAGGTGCCATTCGGCGATTGCGGAACGGGCGATATGTGCGGAGATCGCGGCAAGCGCCTCCGTTGCGGCGGCGGGATCGGCGAGGACGTCCAGATAGTCGCTGACCGAGATCCCGATCGGGAGCGCGCGGCCGGTCGCGGCCTCGAGGTAGAACGGGGCGAGCGCGACGAGGGCGTCGCCGGATCGGACGGCGAGCGCATGGAGCCGTCCCGGACCGAAGGCGCGCCACCAGGCGAGGAGCCAGGCCGGAGTCTGGAAGGGGGTCGCATGCGCGGTCCGCCGCCAGAGGTCCCACCAGTCCGGCGACAGGCGCTCGAGCGCGGCTTCCTCTTCGATCACCTCCAGCCGGAGCGCGCTCACATCGTCCTCCCGGCCGGTGCCTCCGCACCCGCTCCGGCGATCTGCCGGTACATGGCGAGATAGGCCTCGATCATGCGGTCCATGGAAAAACGGCGTGCCGCCTTCCGGCAGGTCTCCGCGGAAATCGCACGGCACTTCGCGATCGCCGCCGCGAGTTCGGCTTCGTCGCGGACGAGATAGCCGGTGCGGCCGTCTTCGACCGTTTCGCGCAGCGCGCCGCGGTCGAACGCGACGACCGGCGTCCCGCAGGCGAGCGCCTCGCGCGCGACGAGCGAGCTCGTCTCCGCGGCCAGAGAGGGCAGAAGGAGACAGCGTGCCGCCGAAAGAAGCCGCCGCTTCCGCGTGAAGCCGAGCGGGCCCAGAAAGCGGCAGGTCGGGCCGAGACGGGGCCGGACGGCATCCTCGAAATAGCGCAGATGGTCGGGATAGGCGAAGACCCGGCCGCCGATGAGGAGCGGCAGCCGGGCCGCGGCGGCCGCCTCGATCGCCAGGTGGACGCCCTTCTCCGGACAGATGCGACCCAGGAAGAGGGCGAAATCCCGCTTCCTCAGGCGCGTCTCGAAGAGCGCGTCCGGCACGCCGTTCTCGATCGGCTGGAGGAGGCGCAGCCCGGGCGGGCAGGCTTCGTGCTGCGTACGGGAGACGCAATGGAGGAAGGTGGCGGGGCGTGCCGGCCGGAGAGCCTCGGGCGCGTACCAGCCCGGCGGAAGGTGGAGCGTCGCGAGCACGGGCACGTCGCCGCCCGGGAGGTAGCGATGGAAGTCGATGCCGTGAAGGTGGACGACGTCGACGGGCTCCTGTGCCAGGACCGCCGCCAGCGCGTCCTGCGTCCTCGACCGGCCGGCTTCGCGTGCCTCATCCCCGAGGGGGCCGCGGACCGCGGGAACGGCCACCAGCCTGCCGCACACTTGCGAGCCCTGCTGCGCGACGACGATCGAACGATGCCCGCGCCGCACGAGGCCGGCATCGATCGCGGCGACGATCTGTTCGGCGCCGCCCACGGCGTCCGGTCCGACCGGTGCGAAGGGATAGGCGACGCTGAGGACCGTGAGCGCCATGGCCGGACCTCGACGGCGCGCCGGCGTCTCAGGAGGTCGTGGCCAGTGCAGCCCGTCGCGTCGGGGCGCTCGAGCCGGCGTAGCGCCGGATCATCGCGGCGCAGAATTCGGCGAATTCCTCCTTCGCCTGCGGCGCGCTCGTATGATGCGGCGCGATGCCGCGATGCTCCGGCGTGAAGCAGAACGTGACCGTCACCTCGAAATCATCGAGGGCTTCCATCTGCCGGTCGAACCAGCGGAGGGCGTCGGGCCGGAAGCTGTCGGCCCAGGAGAGTCCGGTCCGCAAATGGCGGACGCCGAGCCGCTTCATCCAGAGGACGGCATCGTCCAGCCGGTGGTCCTCGAAATGGAACCACTGGCAGATGCCGAGATCCGGGGTCAACTCGGCGAAGCTCTCGGCGGCGGGCTTCGGCGAGCCGTCCTCGCGCAGGAGCCCCATGTAGAAATGGCGGTAGTAGGAGGAGCCCTCGGCCTCCTTGTGCCGCGTCGTCGCCTCCCAGGCGCGCGGCAGGTCGTAGAGGCTGTACCAGTGGATCCGCGGGACGATCCGCGTCAGGAGCTCCGCCGTCCGGCGCAGGCCCCAGTCCTGGACCTCCTCGGCGCCGAAGGTGGAGACCCCGACCTCGGTCACCCAGATCGGAAGCGCCGTGACGGCCCGGATCTCCGCGATCTTGGCCGGCCATTCGTGGATCTGCCAGAGGTTCCAGTCGAGCGGGAATCCGTGCACCGCCAGCACGTCGACATGGTCCAGCACGCCGTAGCCCGCGAGCCGCGTGACGAACATCGGATCGATCGGCGACATGCCGCCGAGGACGCGGGGCAGGCGGGGGTTCTCGGCCCGGATCGCCTCGCCGGCCGCCTTCGCCATGTCCGCGAAGAGGATCCATTCCGGGTCGATCTCGGGGTCCCAGTGCGACTTGTTGTTGGGCTCGTTCCAGATCATCGCCGCTTCGATCATGCCTGCGGTCCTCCGGCGGGATAGACCGGCCCGGCGCCGTAGGGACGTTCCACCCGGCGGCAGAGGAAGACCTCGTCCTCCGGATGGTCGACGATGGCGAAGCCCGCGCTCCTCAGCATCGCCTCGGAGCAGGCCCGGTTGGGAATCCACCAGTTGGTCGGGTCGTTGGCGTAATGGTGCTCGACGAAGTGAAGCTTCGGATAGCCGGGGCTGTCGAAATGATCCTCGCTCCAGAACGGATAGTCGCGGTCGACCGGATCGGAGTCCTTGCTGCCGCGCTGCATGGACTGAAAGAGCACGAGGTCGCGCGCGACGTGCTCGTGAATGAGGTCGAGCGCGAGGAGCGGATGGCGGAGATGATAGAGGACGCCCATGAAGATCACGATGTCGAACCTCTCGCCGAGCGCGCCGACATCATAGACGGAGAGCTTGCGGAACTCGATGTCGAGGCCGAGCACCTCGGTGGCGAAGCGCGCCTGGGCGAGATAGTCGTCGTCGAAATCGATGCCGAGGACGCGCGCCGCGCCGCGCCGCTTCATCTCGATCGAGTAGAAGCCGCCGTTGCAGCCGATGTCGAGCACGGTGCGGCCGGTCAGGTCGCGCGGCAGCGCGTCCGCGAAGAGCCGCCACTTCACGCTCGGATAGTCGCCGAGGAAATGGTCCGGGGCCGTGGACACGCCGTTGAGGTCGATATTGTGGAACCACGGCCCGAGCGCGTCGGCCCTCCTGCGGATCTCCTCCCGCGACAATTCCGCTGTCGTGGACACCAATGGGCCTACTCCCGCTTGCCTGCCTCGATGAAATGGATGGCGCTGCCGGCCGGCCAGCCGAGCTCGACATGGAGGCCGCCGGCGAGGGGGCCGGTGGAATCGGCCTCGCTCAGGAGGCCGATCGCCGAACGGTAGCCGTTGAGCGTGCCGACATCGACATAGGAGCGGCCGGCCGGGACCCCGCAGGCCTCGCCGCCCGCCGCGATATAGGCGTTGACCAGCGTGCCGATATATTCGTCGCTCCGGCCGCGCGCGACCCAGAGCGCGTCGAGATCGTGGAGGACGCGCCCGGGCATGGTGAAGGCGCCCCAGATCCAGTGCGACGCGGCGCCGGGCCTTTTCACCTGGATCTCGCGGACCATGCCGGCCTCGTCGAGGACAACGGCGTCGAAGAGCTCGGGCCGTTCGACCGGGAAGAGCAGGAAGGCGAGCCTGTCGCGCGGCAGCGCGGCGAGCCCGTCCTCCGGAAACCAGATCGTGTCGGGAAGCCCGACCACGACCGGCTCGTCCGGCTGGACGAGCGGGCTCGCCCGGAAGATGGCGTCGCAGAGGCCGCTCGCCTGCGGCTGGACGACATAGGCGACCGTGACGCCGCGATAGCCGGCGCCGTAATATTCCATGATGTCGGACTTGCCCGGCGAGATGACGAAGCAGATCTTCTCGGCGCCGCCGCGGATCATCCGCTCGACGAGGTACTCGCTCACCGCGCAGGGCCGTTCGATGCCGTGGTCGAGCCGGCTTCCGACGGGAAGCAGCTCCTTGGAGAACGCCAGCGGCTGGATGCGGCTGCCGCGGCCGGCGGCCGGAACGATTCCCCACATGTCAGGCCTCCGCCGGGATGGGCGCCGCCTGCGCGCCCGCCGCCCATGCCTGTTCCGCGAGGCGCTCGAATTCGGCCGCGCGCCGGTCCGAGGTGTGCTCCGAGAGGACCCGCTCGCGGGCCCGCCCGGCGATCCGCCGGAGTTCGGCATCCCCGAGATCGAGCGCGGCGAGGGTATCCTCCGTTTCGTCCGCGACGAGAATCTCCTCGCCAGGTGCGAAGAAGGCGTCGAGCCCGTCCCAGCGGTCGGAAAGGACGGGCGTACCGCAGGCGGCCGCCTCGAAGAGCCGGCCCGACGGGCACCAGCCCATCGCCGCCATTGCGCTGCGCGTGATGTTGAGGGTCAGCCGGGACGAGGAGAAGAAGGCGGGATGCTCCGCGGGCGGCATGTGGCGGACGAAGAAGATGTTTTCCGACCAGGGGAATTCCTGCGGGTACTGCGCCCCGCCGATGAGGAAGCGGGTGTCGGGGCGGCGGCGCGCCGGCTCGATGAAGAGGCGGTCGAGCGCCGCCTGGCGGTCGGCCGCGTAGGTGCCGAGATAGGAGAGGGAGGCGGCGAGCCGGCGGACGGCGGCAGTCGGCCGGTGCACTTCGGGGTCGACGTGGCCGTAGAGCGGCGCGACGTTCCGGGCGCCGAGCGTCCGCGCGAGCTCGCCGAGGGCCTCGCCGCCGGTATAGCTCATCACGAGGTCGAACCCCGCCAGGCCGCCCTCGCCGATATAATCGGGCCGCTCGCCGGATTTCAGCCTGGCGAGCGTCACGGGCGTGTCGAGGTCGTAGAAGACGCGAAGCGCCGAGGGGGCGGCGAGCACCAGCTCGGTCGCCGCCACGCCGTCCGGGCAATAGGAGGTCACGACGGCGACGTCGGCGCCGGCGATCTCGCGCTCGGCGCGGGCGCGGATCCCTGCCCAGTCCGGATAGAGGACGAGCGTCGCGCCGGGGATCTCATGGCAGTCGCGCGTCGCAGCGTAATAGGGCACGTCGCGTTCGAAGAAGGCCACCTGGTGGCCGCGCCGTGCGAGCGCCCGGCAGAGCCCCCGCCAGAGCGTGGCGTGGCCGTTGCCCCAGGAGGAGGATACGGTCAGTCCGAACACGACGATCCGCATCTCGGTCCCCGTCTCACCCTGCCGGCACTTCGTTGACCGAGAGCACCTTGCCGCCCCAGTCGCCGACCACGAGCGCGCTCAGCGATGCGGGGCTGATCTCGAAGCGGAGGAGATTGTCGAGGGGGAGCCCGAGATAATGGGCGAGCGCGGCGCGGATGACGTCGCCATGGCTGACCACGACGACCGCCAGGCCGGTATAGGCGGCGCGCAGCCGTTCGAGCGCGGCGACCGCGCGATGCTGCACCTCGTGGATGCTCTCGCCGCCGGGCGGGCGGGCGCGCGAGCGCGCCTCGTTCCACAGCCGGCATTCCGGATCGTCGCGCAGGCTTTCGAAGCTGCGGCCGGTCCAGGCGCCGAAATCGACCTCGGTGAAGGCGTCGTCGGTCGCCGGCGGCACGCCGAGCGCCTCGCCGATGATTGCCGCCGTCTCGGCGGCGCGCTCGATCGGGCTGGTGACGATCGCCGCGACCGGGTCGCGCTTCAGCCGGTGCGCCAGGCGGCGCGCCTGCTCCGTGCCGTGCTCGGCGAGCCCGATCCCGGCCCGCCGGCCGCTCAGCACCCGTCCGAGATCGCCGTGGGCGGCGTGCCGCACGAGGAACAACGTCGCCGTCACGCCTTGCCGCCCTTCGGCTCGTCGCCCCGGACGAAGCGCAGGGTGCGCTCGCGCGCCTCGTGATCGGTGAACTGCTCCGGCGGAGACTTCATGAAATAGCTCGACGGACCTGCGAGGGCGCCGCCGATCCCGCGGTCCAGCCCGAGCTTGGCGCAGCGCACCGCGTCGATCACGATTCCGGCGGAATTGGGCGAATCCCAGACTTCGAGCTTCAGCTCCATGTTGAGCGGCACGCCGCCGAAGGCGGTGCCCTCCATGCGGATATAGGCCCATTTGCGGTCGGTCAGCCACGGGACGAAGTCGCTCGGCCCGATATGGACGTCGCCGGCGGGCAGCGGCACGTCGAGCTGGCTGGTGACGGCCTGGGTCTTCGAGATCTTCTTCGATTCCAGCCGCTCCCGCTCCAGCATGTTCTGAAAGTCGGAATTTCCGCCGAAGTTCAGCTGGTAGGTGCGGTCGAGACGGACCCCGCGCTCGCGCATGAGGTTGGCAAGCACGCGGTGGACGATGGTGGCGCCGACCTGGCTCTTGATGTCGTCGCCGATGATCGGAAGCCGGCGCTCCTCGAACCGCTTCCGCCAGGCCGGGTCGGAGGCGATGAAGACGGGGATGCAGTTCACGAAGGCGCAGCCCACCTCCAGCGCGCGCTCCGCATACCATTCCGTCGCCCGCTGCGAGCCTACCGGAAGGTAGGACACGAGCACATTGGTGCGGGTCCGCTCGAGCACCTCCGCGACGTCGGCGGTCGGCTCGTCGGATTCCTCGATCTCCTCGCGCAGATAGCGGCCGAGCCCGTCGAGCGTCTTGCCGCGCTCCACGCGGACGCCCGTCGGCTTGACCTCCGCGAAGCAGTGCGTGTTGTTGGGCGGCGCGAAGATCGCCTCCGCGACGTCGCGCCCGACCTTTTTCGCATTCACGTCGAATGCCGACGCGATCTCGATGTCGCTGATGCCGTAGCCGCCGAGTTCCGGGCTCATCAGGCCCGGAACCGGTTCGTTCCCTTTCGCCTCCCGGTAGTAGCCGAGCCCCTGAACGAAGGCGGACGCGCAATTCCCGACCCCGACAATGCCGACGCGAACCGATTCAGACGCCAAGTTCCAATCCCCCCGCTGCGATTGCACGGCATATACGCACATCCAGACTTAGGCCGGTTTCGTCGTGAGGGAATGTGCGTTCCGGATCGGACATCGGGCGAGCCATTCCGCGCAGGTCGTGACAGCGGCCCGGCACGCGCCGAACCCGTATCGCGCTCAACGTGGTGTGGAAGCGCGGGTTCCAGAGTTGAAGGAACTTTCTTCGTCGGCTTTCGATGGCCTGGCGCGGACGCGGGCGGACCGGCCCGTCCTTCAGGCCGGCGGCTTCGACGCCTTCGCCCAGGCGCGCAGCCATTCCGCCACGCTCCAGGCCTGCGATATGCAGCCGCGCGGCGTGAAGGGCGGATCGCCGTCGAAGATCTCGCTGATCGTGCCGACGCCCGCCTCCGACAGGTGGCTGGAATAGGCCATGAGCAGGTCCCGGACCTCGGGGGCCGCAGCGGGATCGATGCGGAGCCAGGCATCGACATAGGGGCCGATCAGCCAGCCCCAGACCGTGCCCTGGTGATAGGCCGCGTCGCGGGCGCGAAGATCGCCGAAATAGCGCGGCTTGTAATCCTTGTTCGCCCGGTCGAGCGAACGGAGGCCGAAGGGCGTCAGGAGACGGTCCCGGACTGTCGCGAACACGGGACGCCAGCGCTCCTCGTCCAGGACGGGATGGGGCAGCGCAATCGCGAAGATCTGGTTCGGGCGACAGGCGGGATCGTCTCCGTCCTCGCCGTCGACCACGTCGTAGAGGTGGCCGAGCGCATCGGACCAGAACCGGCGATTGAACGCCTCGCGGGTGCGCTGCGCATGCGCCTTCAGCCCATCCGCACGGTCGAACTCGCCGGCGCGCCGGAGCCAGTCCTCCGTCAGACAGAGGGCGTTGTACCAGAGCGCGTTGATCTCCACGGCCTTGCCGCGGCGGGGGGTGACGACCCAGTCCTCCACCTTCGCGTCCATCCAGGTGAGCTGGTAGCCCTCTTCGCCCTGCCGCAGCAGCCCGTCCTCCGGATCGACGCCGATGCCGAAGCGGGTGCCGTGCAGATGGCGGTCGAGGATGCCCTCGAGCTTCGGGAGGACGGCCTCGAGCGTGGACCAGTCCCCGGTGATGCGGAGGTAGCGCTCGAGGGCGTGGAAGAGCCAGAGCGTCGCATCGGCGGTGTGATAGAGCCCTTGCGTCTCGCCCTCGGGGAACATGTTCGGGATGAGCCCATCACGGATGTAATGGGCGAAGGTCCTGAGAATGCAGCCCGCCTCGCGATGGCGGCCGGTCGCGAGCGTCAGGCCTTCGAGCGAGATCATCGTGTCCCGGCCCCAGTCCGTGAACCAGTGGTAGCCGGCTATCACGGTGCGCGCCTCGTCGCCCTCCGCCCGCGCCCGCGCCTTGTCGGCGAGGCGGCCGACCGGGTCGATGACGAACGAATCGGCGGCGAGAACGAGCTCCGCCGCCAGGCCCTCGTGAAGAACGGGATCGGCGATCGTGATGAGGTGGCGCCGCCGCTGCCGCTCGAATCCGAGGCTGTCCCTGCCGCTCAGCGCCAGCACGGCGTGCCAGGGATCGGTCGACGCGCAGAACGCGACCTGACCGGCATCGGGTGCCGCCGACAGGATCCCCGGGCTCCACAGCGTGCCGATCGAGGCATGGCCGCGCTCCGCTTCCACCGTGTAGCGGAATTCCGCGCTCTCCCCGCCCTCGAGCTCGAACACGGCTTCCCGGCCGAGGAGGCGGATCCTGAGCGGAGGGATGTCGTCCTGCGTCTCGATCTCGTAGAGCGATCCCAGCGCGCGCAGGACCGGCACGGCCCGGCGCGTGCTCTCGACCGCGCCTTCGATCGGCCTGGACCCGAGCCAGGGTCGGAGGAGCAGGCGGCAGCCGGCCGGTCCCTCGAGATCGTAGAGGACGTCGACCGTGTTCTGCAGGTGGCGCATCCCGATCCGCTTCGTGACGACCACGTCGCCGATCTCGTAGCGCCAGACGGGCAATCCGAGCTCCAGCCGGAACGTGCTCGGCAGGCAGCCCCCCTCCGCACGGCCGAGCTCGACCCGCCGGCCGTCGGGGAGCTGCAATTGTTCCGCGAGCGTCGTCAGCACGACCGTGCGGCCGTAGGGGGCGGGCAGCGCCGAAACCAGGAGGCCGTGATACCGGCGGGTGATCTCGCCGAGCAGTCCGGCCGACGAATAGCCGCCGAGCCCGTTCGCGACGAGATATTCCCGGTCGGACGCCCGCCCGAGGTCGGCCCCCTCGATGATGCGGATCGGATCAGGATTCGACATGCGCGGGTCCCATCAGAATTGCCGCTTCGGCCGGCATGCGCCAGCCCCGGTCGCTCTCGACGGGCGGCGTGCCGGCTCCGCCGTAGCGAGGATCTTCGCTGGACCAGACGATCTGCCACCGCGAACCCGCCGGCGGCGCGACAAGGGGTTCGGCGATGGAATCCCGGTTCACCTGGCTGCCGAGATTGACGACGAGCAGGCGATCTTCTCCGGTCGCCCCGAAGAAGCGCAGAACGAATGCCTGCTTGTCAACCACGGCGCCGTCGAGCCGCGTCCCGGGCGCCGTAAGGACGGGATCGCTTCGCCGCAGCGAGATGAGGTCGCGATGGAGCGCGACTGCCGAGCTGTTCCGCTCGGACTCGCTCCAGTCGAGCTTGCAGGACTCGAAGGTCTCGGGGGCCGCCGGGTCGGGCAGGGTCCCCTCCGAATCGGGCGCGGCGAGGCTCGCGAACTGCCGGACGAAGTCGAGCCGGCCCGAGCGGATTCGCTCGCCGAGCTCCCCGCCGAAATCGGCGAAGTACAGAAACGGCTTCGAGCTGCAGAAATGTGCGCCCTGAAAGAGGAGCGGCGTGCCGGGCAGGAGGAGCTGGAGAGCGGTGAGGGCGCGGAACCGGCCCGGGCTCGTCATCTGGTGGAGCCGGTGGCCGCGGCCCTGGTTGGCGAGCTGGTCGTGGTTTTCCAGATAGTCGATGAACCGCCGGCGCGGGATGTCGAAGGCGGGACTTCCCCGGCCCTTGTCCTGCCAGGAATAGCGCTGCCCCTGAAACAGGTAGCCATATTTCGCGGCGGAGACGAGCTCCTGCGGCGTGCCCTGATGGTCGGTGAAATACGCCTCGCGCCGGCCGGTCGCCGCAACCAGCGCGGAATGGTGGAAGTCGTCGTTCCAGAGTGCGTCGAAGCCGGAACCGTTCTCGGCGGGAGGCCGCATCAGGCTTGCCTGCTGGGGCTCGTTCTCGCCGAGCACGAGGACCCGCCGCCCGCCGGCCGCATCCCGGCAGGCTCGCGACACCAGGGAGAGGATGTGCTCGCCGGAACCGTCGTGGAACGCCTGCGTCGCGTCGATCCGCAGCCCGTCGAGGTGGTACTCCCCGATGAGGCAGCGCACGTTCGCGAGCACGAATTCCCGCACCCCCTCGGAGCCCGGCCGATCGAAATTCAGCGCGGCGCCCCATTCCGAATCGATCTCCCTGTTCCACCAGGTCCTTGCGAACCGGTGGTGTGAGCCGCCTTCGGGACCGAAATGATTGTAGACCACGTCGAGCACCACGCCGACGCCCTGCCGGTGGGCCTCGTCCACGAAGCGCCGGAAGTCCTCCGGCGTGCCGTAATTGTGGTTCGGCGCGAAGAGCGCGACGCCGTCATAGCCCCAGCCGAACCGGCCCGGATGGTCGGCGACCGGCATGATCTCCAGCGCGGTGATGCCGACGTCCCGGAAATCGCGGAGCCGCTCCGCCGCGGCACGCCAGGTGCCCTCGGGCGTGAGCGTGCCGACATGGATCTCGCAGAGCACCTGGCCTTCGAGTTGAAGCCCCGGCCAGGCGTCGTCCGTCCATGCAAACGCCGGATCGACGACCACCGACCAGCCTTCCGGCCCGTCGGGCTGCCAGCGCGAGGCTGGATCCGGCGCGATCTCGCACTCGCCCGGAAAGCTGAATCCGTAGCGTGCCCCCGGGCGGATGCCCCGTACGAAGCCGGAGAAATGGCCTGAGGCTTCGCGCGCGAGCGGATGGGTTCCGCCGTTCATGAGGGTGACGGCGACCCGCTCGCGGGAGGGCGCCCACACGCGGAACGAGGTGCCGTCCTGCCCAGGCTCGGCGCCGATCGGCAGGCGCCGCGGTGGATGGTCAGAATCTCGGGGGAGGAGCCCGGAAGGCGCGCCGCTCGTCATCGGCGGTCTAACGGAGCCCGCGGGGCGGGGTTCCGGCCGGAACCGTGGGATCGCGGCGAACATTCTCGCAGCAACCGCCCTCCGGCCGGGGAGACGAAAATGCATATCGACAGATTTCGCGAAATGTACGTGGCAGAGCTCCAGGAGGCGCGCAGCGTCGAGGCGATGCTCGCCGCCGCACTCGGCAAGATGGCCGAGGCGGCGAGCGACGAGGAACTGAGGAAGGCGTTCAGGACCCACCGCGAGGAAACGGTCGCGCATGGCGCGCAGGTCGAGACCATCCTGAAGCGGCTGAAGGCGGGTCCGCTGGAGCACAAGGACCAGGCGATGCAGTCCATCGTCCGCGAGGCGGAGAAGATGATGGGGATCACGGAGCCGGGACCGCTCCGCGACGCCGCGCTCATCGCCTCGGCGCAGCGCGTGGAGCATTACGAGATCGCCCTCTACGGGACGCTGGCGACCTATGCGAGCTCGCTCGGGCTCGAGGAGGATGCGCGCCAGCTCGGCGACATTCTCGAGGACGAGAAGGCAACCGACGAGGAACTCTCCGACATCGCGGAGGGGATCGTGAACCCGTCGGCGATCGAGGCAGGCTGAGACGGCGGTCCCTCCGGCCGCCGAGTCTCGCGGCCGCTTGCATCGGCCGGCCGATTCCGTTCATGTCGCGGCATGAACGGTGATCGGCGCTATCCCTCCGGCGCGGACTATCCGCGCGACATGCTCGGCTACGGCCGCAGCCCGCCCGATCCGCGCTGGCCGGGCGGGGCGCACATCGCCGTGCAGTTCGTGATCAACTACGAGGAGGGCGGCGAGAACAACGTGCTCCACGGCGACGCCGCCTCGGAGGCGTTCCTCTCCGAGATCGTCGGCGCCCAGCCCTGGCCTGGCCAGCGGCACTGGAACATGGAGACGATCTACGAATATGGCGCGCGCGCCGGCTTCTGGCGGCTCCATCGCCTGTTCACCGCGCGCGCGATCCCGGTCACCGTCTACGGCGTGGCGACCGCGCTGATGCGCTCGCCCGAACAGGTCGCGGCCATGAAGGAGGCCGGCTGGGAGATCGCCTCGCACGGCCTGAAGTGGATCGAATACAAGGACTACGACAAGGAGGCCGAGCGCGCCGACATGCGCGAGGCGATCCGCCTTCATGCGGCCGTCACCGGCGAGCGGCCGCTCGGCTGGTATACCGGCAGGGCCTCGATGCACTCGGTGCCGCTGGTGATGGAGGAGGGCGGTTTCCTCTACACGGCCGATTCCTATGCCGACGAGCTGCCGTACTGGCTCGCCGGTCCGAATGGCGCGCAACTCGTCGTCCCCTACACGCTCGACGCCAACGACATGCGTTTCGCGACGCCGCAGGGCTTCAATTCCGGCGACCAGTTCTTCGCCTATCTCCGCGACAGCTTCGACATGCTCTATCGCGAAGGCCGCGAGGGCGCGCCGAAGATGCTCTCGGTCGGACTTCACTGCCGGCTCGCCGGCCGTCCGGGCCGCGCCGCCGCGCTTGAGCGCTTCCTCGATTACGTCGCCGGGCACGACCGGGTGTGGCTGGCGCGGCGGATCGACATCGCCCGCCACTGGCACGAGCACCACCCGTTCCGGCAGCCGGCGTGAGGCTCCCGGATTTCCGCGCCGGCGAGGCCGCGGCGGCGCTGATGGCGCGGCTCGATGCGCTCGCCCGCTTCAGCGACGAGGAGGGTCATCTCGCCCGCACCTTCCTCTCGCCCGCCCACCGGTGCGCGGCGGACCGCGTGAAGGCCTGGATGGAAGAGGCCGGCATGACGGCGCGCATCGACGCGATCGGCAATGTCGTCGGACGCTATGAGGGGCGCAGGCCCGGCGCGCCGGCGCTCCTGATCGGTTCGCATCTCGATACGGTCCGCCGGGCCGGGCGCTATGACGGCTCCTTCGGGGTCCTCACGGCGGTGGCGGCGGTCGCGGAGCTTTCCGCCCGCGGCATGCGGTTCGAAACGGCGGTCGAGGTGATCGCGTTCGGCGACGAGGAGGGCGTGCGCTTTCCGACGACGCTCTCCGGTTCGCGGGCGATTGCCGGCACATTCGATGCCGCTGCGCTCGATCTCGTGGACGATCGCGGCATTACGCTCCGCGACGCGCTCGCCGCCTTCGGCTGCGATCCGGCAGCGATCGGCGCGGTGGCGCGCCGGCCCGAGGATATCCTCGGCTATGTCGAGGTCCATATCGAGCAGGGCCCGGTGCTCGAGCGCGAGGGGCTTGCGGTCGGCGTGGTGACCGCCATCGCCGGCGCGAGCCGTGCCGCAATCGATGTCGCCGGCGAGGCGGGTCACGCCGGCACGGTGCCGATGGGGCTCAGGCGGGATGCGCTCGCCGCCGCGGCCGAGATGGTGCTTGCCGTGGAATCGACCGGCCGCTCCGCGCCGGATCTCGTCGCGACCGTCGGACGGCTCGTCGCCGAGCCCGGCGCTGTCAACGTCATTCCGGGTCGCGCCGCTTTCACCGTCGATCTGCGCCATCCCGAGGACGCCGTCCGCGAGGCCGCAATCGCGGCGCTCGAGGGGCGGATCCGCGAAATTGCGACCCGGCGCGGCGTGCGGGCCGAAATCCGGCCGACCCATGCGGCGCGCGCAACGCGATGCGACCCGGGAATGATTGCGGCGCTCTCCCGGGCCGTGGCCGAGGCAGGCCTGCCCGTCCGGCTCCTGCCGAGCGGGGCCGGGCACGACGCGATGGCGGTCGCCGCGCTCTGTCCGGTCGGCATGCTGTTCGTGCGCTGCGCCGGCGGCGTGAGCCATGATCCCGCCGAAGCGGTCGATCAGGCGGATGCCGGCGCCGCGCTCGACGTCCTTCTCCGATTCCTCCTCAACGTCCTCCACGCAGGAGCTGTCCGATGAGCGCCGCAGCCGAATCGATCGCCGCCTATCTCGACGCCTGGCACGCCGAGATGGAGGCGTTCCTGGCCGATCTCGTCCGTGTGCCCTCCGACAATCCGCCGGGCGATTGCGCCCCCCATGCCGAACACACCGCGAAGGCGCTGACGGCGCTCGGCTTCGAGGTCGAGCGGCATGTCGTGCCGGAGGATCTCGTCCTGAGCCACGGCATGGTCTCCTGCACGAATCTGGTCGTCCGGCGCGTGTTCGGCCCCGGGCCGGTCATCGCCCTCAATGCCCATGGCGACGTCGTGCCGCCCGGCGAGGGCTGGACCGAGGACCCCTACGGCGCTGCCGTGCGTGACGGCTGGATGTACGGCCGGGGCGTCGCGGTGTCCAAGTCCGACATCGCGACCTACGCCTATGCTCTCCTGGCGCTGCAGGCGGCGGAAGCCCCGCTTTCGGGCACGGTCGAACTGCACGTCACCTACGACGAGGAGGCCGGCGGCGAGATCGGCCCGGGCTGGCTGCTCGCCGGGGGCATCACGAAGCCCGATCTCGCGATCGGGGCGGGCTTCTCCTATGCCGTCGTGACCGCCCACAATGGCTGCCTCCATCTGGAGGTGGAGGTGCGGGGGCGCTCGGCCCATGCCGCCATGCCGTTCACCGGCGTCGACGCGCTGGAGATCGCCACCGAGGTCCTCGCCGCGCTTTACGCCTACCGGCGGACGCTTGGGTCCCGTATCTCCGCCGTCCCCGGCATCGGCTCGCCGCAGGTGACGGTCGGTCTCATCCGCGGCGGCATCAACACCAATGTCGTGCCGGATCGCGTCACCTTTCGCCTCGATCGCCGCATGATCCCGGAGGAGGATCCGGCGGAGGTCGAAGCCGAGCTGCGCCGGCTCGTGGAGCAGGCGGTGGCCGGACATCCCGGCGCGGCGGTGACGGTCCGCAGGATCCTGCTTGCGATGCCGCTCGTTGAGCTTCCAGGCGCGGAGCGGCTCGTCGAGCCGCTTTGCATGCATGCCACCCGGATCATGGGCGAGCCGGTCGCCGCGAAGGGCGTCCCCCTCTACACCGACGCCCGCCACTATGCCGCGCGCGGCATTCCGACCGTCCTCTACGGAGCCGGTCCTCACACGATCGAGGAGGCGAACGCCCATCGGGCGGACGAGCGGCTTCCGCTCGCCGATCTCCGCAAGGCGGCCGAGGTGGTCGCGCTGACGCTGCTCGATCTGCTTTCGGCCGAGCCCGTCCGATCCGGTTCGGACCAGACGGTCGACTAAAGGACAATCGTTGGCAGTGGCACCGGTCGCGGTGTTGCTGCTATGCAGCACGCCACCGGCGGACCGGCGCCGGGGCAGCGAGGCAAGGAGGTCCTGTCATGACGGAACGCGTGGCGATCGGGAGCCTGAAGGTCGCTCGGGTTCTTCACGACTTCATCAATCAGGAAGTCCTTCCGAATACCGGCATCGCGCCGGACGCCTTCTGGGCCGGCCTCGACGCGATCATGCAGGAATTCGCGCCGCGCAACCGCGCGCTCCTTGCCCGAAGGGACGAGCTCCAGGCGGAGATCGACCGCTGGCACCGCGCGCATCGCGACATCGGGTTCGATCTGGAAAGCTACAAGGCATTCCTCAGATCGATCGGCTACCTCCGCGAGGAGGGTCCCGCATTCGAGATCACGACGAGCAACGTCGATGCCGAGATCGCGGAAATCGCGGGTCCGCAGCTCGTCGTGCCGGTGACCAACGCACGCTATGCGCTGAATGCGGCCAATGCCCGCTGGGGCAGCCTCTACGACGCGCTCTACGGAACCGATGCGTTGCCGGACGAGGATGGCGCCGGGCGCGGCCCGGCCTTCAATCCCGCACGCGCCCGCAAGGTGATCGAGCGCGCCCGCGACATCCTCGACGAGGCGGTGCCGCTCGAGAGCGGCTCGCACCGGGATGCGATCGGATACGGGATCGGCGACGGCCGCCTGCTCGTCAGGCTCGATGGGGGGCGGGTGGTGCCGCTCGCCGCGCCGAACCAGTTCGTCGGCTATCAGGGCCAGCCCGGCGAGCCGTCTGCGATCCTCCTGGTCAATCACGGATTGCACGTCGAGGTCCGGATCGACCGCGACGATGCGATCGGCCGGACGGACCCGGCCGGCATTGCGGACGTGATCCTCGAGGCTGCGATCACGACGATCGTCGATTTCGAGGACTCGATCGCGGCCGTCGATGCCGACGACAAGGTGGCCGCCTACAGGAACTGGCTCGGTCTGATGAAGGGCGACCTCACCGCCGCCTTCGAGAAGGCGGGCGGCACCGTCGAACGCGCGCTCAACCCGGACAGGACCTACCGCACGCCGGACGGCGATACGCTCGTCCTGCCGGGTCGCAGCCTGCTCCTGGTGCGGAACACCGGCAACCTGATGATGACCGACGCCGTGCTCGACGCGGCCGGCAACGAGACGCCGGAATCGATCCTCGACGGCCTCGTCACCACGGCCATCGCCCTCCACGATATCGGCGAGTACGGCCGTCGGCTGAACAGCCGCCGCGGCTCGGTCTACGTCGTGAAGCCGAAGATGCATTCGCCGGAGGAGGTCGCGCTCGCGAGCGAGCTGTTCTCGCGGATCGAGCGGATCCTGCGCCTGCGCCCGAAGACGATGAAGATCGGCATCATGGACGAGGAGCGCCGGATGACGCTCAACCTCAAGGAGGCGATCCGCGCCGCGATCGACCGGGTCGTCTTCATCAATACCGGCTTCCTCGACCGCACGGGGGACGAGATCCATACCTCCATGGAAGCGGGGCCGATGATCCGCAAGGGCGACATGAAGAACGCGCCCTGGCTGCAGGCCTACGAGAACTCGAATGTCGATATCGGCCTGGAATGCGGGCTGCCGGGCCGGGCCCAGATCGGCAAGGGCATGTGGGCGATGCCGGACCGGATGGCCGACATGCTCGCGACCAAGGGAGCGCATCCCAGGGCAGGCGCGAACACGGCCTGGGTGCCGTCGCCGACGGCGGCCACACTGCATGCGCTTCACTATCATCAGGTGGATGTCGCCGCCCGCCAGGAGGAGCTCCGGGCCAGGGGGCGGGCGAACATGGACGATATCCTGAACATCCCCGTCGCGCGCCGGCCGAACTGGTCCGCGGAGACGATCCAGGAGGAGCTCGACAACAATTGCCAGGGCATCCTCGGCTATGTCGTGCGCTGGGTCGAACAGGGGATCGGGTGCTCCAAGGTGCCCGACATCACGGATGTCGGACTGATGGAGGACCGTGCGACCCTCCGCATATCGAGCCAGCACGTCGCGAACTGGCTGCATCACGGGATCGTCACGCGCGAGCAGGTTGCGGAGACGCTGAGGCGGATGGCCGCCGTCGTCGACGCGCAGAATGCCGGTGACCCGTTCTACCGGCCCATGGCGCCGGATTTCGAGGAAAGCGTCGCCTTCCAGGCCGCGAGCGACCTCATCTTCAAGGGACGCGAGCAGCCGAACGGATATACCGAACTGATCCTCCATGCGCGTCGCCGCGAAGCGAAGGCCAGGTACGGCTCCTGATCCCGGGACTGCGCCCGTCGGGCCACACCCCGCGCAATTCGCGAGGCAACGCGCGCAGGGCAGCCGGATTCGATTGCACCGGGCCGGTCGAACGGATATCGGCGCGCCATGACGTGGCGGATCCCCAGGCGATGCTCCGGTGCGGGTGCGCTCGCGATCGCGCTCGCCGCCGGCGGCTGCGGGACGAGCGAAAGCGTGCAGCAGCTTGCCGTGATCGCTTATCAGAGCCCGGCCGCGCCGAGCACGGAGCCGCAGGCTCTTGTTGCGATGGCGTCCTCGGATGCGCCCGCGCCCGCCGCCATCACGCCCCCCGAAGCCCGGCCCGAGGCTGTCGGCCCGCGCGCCCCGGCAGATGTGCCGGCCGCCTCTGCACCCGCCGCGGGCGCGCCGGATCGTACGGCGGTCCGGGAGCCTGCCCCGACCGCCGGCTTCTGCGCACCCGGGCAGATCGCGCTTGCGGCGCCGCCTCCGCGCGCAGACGAGGTATCGGGACGGCCGGGCGCGACATTCGAACCAGGCGTCTGGACGAGTGCCGATCTCCCGGGTGTCTGGACCGCGAGCGACGGTTCGGCGGGTTGCGCCTGCCGGATCGTGCTCGAGGGGGGGCGCGACCGGCGCGCCGTGACGGCAGAGGGCTGCGTGACGCCCCAGCTCAGGAGGGCCGCGGCCTGGCGAATCGACAGCATCGGGTTCGGGAACCCGGACCTCCTCCTCCTCGACGGCGGCGGACGGGTGCTCGCACGACTTGACGCTCGCGGCTCGCGCTATTTTGACGGTTCGCTCGCCGGAGCGCCTTTCACGCTCTGGCGTTGATCCTCCTGCCGAGCGAGCACGAGCGAACCGCGGAGGACTGAAAGCATGGAGCCCGCAGCAGGAACCGATCGGCTCGCCCGCTCGGCCGTGCTCATCTCGTCGATCGTGCTCGCCCTCGCGACGGGCCTCTTCATCGCGTGGCACGCCGCCACCGCCCTCCTGCTCGTCGGGGCGGGGCTCATCTTCGCGATCGCGCTCGACGCGGGAGCGCGCGGCCTCGGCCGCGTGATCGGCGGAGGACGCCGGCTCCGCCTCATCCTGACCGCGCTGGTTCTCGTCCTCCTCCTCGGGGGAGCGGCCGCCTGGAGCGGCGCCAGCATCCTCCAGCAGGCGAAGAGCCTGCTCGCGACCCTCGACCAGCAGGTCGGCCGGATCACCCAATATCTCGACGCCGCCGGGCTGCTGCCCTCCGGCGGAGGGGGCAAGGCGCTGCAGGGCATGCTGCCGAGCGCGGGCGCGCTCTTCGGCGGTGCGACAAATGCCATCTTCGCCACGTTCGGAGCGGTCGGGAACCTCGTCTTCGTGCTCTTCCTGGCAATCTTCTTCGCCTGGGAACCCGAGGTCTACAGGGCCGGCTTCCTCAGCCTCGTCCCGCCCGACAAGCGCCCCCGTCTCGGCGAAGTGCTCGACAAAGCGGGCGACGCGCTGCGCGGCTGGCTCGTCGGCCAGGCGATCGGGATGATGGTGATCTTCCTTCTCACCTACGTCCTGCTGCTCGTCGTCGGGATGCCGTTCGCGCTGCTCCTCGCTCTTCAGGCCGGACTTTTCGAGTTCATCCCGACCATCGGCCCGATCGCGGCCGGCATCGCCATCGTCCTGGCCGGGCTCTCCGAAGGGCCCGAGATGGCCTTGTGGGGCGTGGTCGTCTACATCCTGATCCAGGGCGTCGAGAGCAATGTCCTCACGCCGATCGTCCAGGAGCACACGGCCCGCCTGCCGCCGGCCTTCAGCCTCGGGATGCAGCTTGTGCTCGGGGCGCTCTTCGGCGTGCTCGGCATCGCGCTCGCCGTTCCGCTCTCGGCCGCCGGCAAGGTCATCGTCACGGAACTCTATGTGCGGGACGCGCTCGGGGGCGCGGCGGAGGAGCGGCCGATGCCGGAGCGGGCCGGGGCAAAAAAGGCGGAGGGCTGAACCCTCCGCGCTTCCAGGTGCCCGGTGCCGTCCGCTAGCGCACGATCACCTTGGCGCCGACCTTGGCGAGATAATGCAGCTCCATCACGTCGTGGTTCATCATCCGGATGCAGCCGGAGGACACGTTGTGCCCGATCGTCCACGGCTCGTTGGTGCCGTGGATGCGGTACATCGTGTCGCGTCCGCCGTCGAACAGATAGAGTGCGCGCGCCCCGAGGGGATTGTCGGGCCCGCCGGGCATGCCGCCGGAATATTGCGCAAGGGTCGGCTCGCGGGCGATCATCTCCGATGGCGGCGTCCAGGTCGGCCATTCCGCCTTGGCGCCGACCCGCACCACGCCGTGCCAGCCGAAGCCCTCGCGGCCGACGCCGATGCCGTAGCGGATCGCCTCGCCGCCGGCGAGGACGAAATAAAGGTGCTTCGAGGCCGAATCGATGATGATCGTGCCGGGCGCCTCCTCGGTGGGGAACGGCACGATCTGGCGGCGGAACTCCGCCGGCACGCTCCACGAGCGGCGCGGCGCCGGATCGTAGGTGAGGAACGACCGCGTGGACGGATCGTAGAAGCGCGTCACCTGCGCATCGGCGACGACGGGCAACAGAACGGAGAAAGCCGCGCCCAGGCAAAGGGCGCGCGCCGCGCGCTTCGTCTGCATGATCTGTGATCCCCTTCTCGGGGGCGGCAGGTCCTCGACCGCCGCCGCGTAAAACGTGGCGGAAGAATGAACCAGAGCCGACTTCGGTTCCCTGTAGCGCCGCTCACGGAATCGTACGCCCGAGCCCGGTCGGACGACGGGCGGCGATCCCCTGGTTGGAACAGCCCGGGCGAGGCCGCCGCCCGGGCCGGAAGGGGAGCGGGCCGGCGGTCCCGTCCGTCAGAGAACCACGACCTGCGCGCCGACAGGCACGCGCTCGTAGAGATCGACCACGTCCTCGTTGCGCATCCGGAAGCAGCCGGAGGAGACGGCGCGGCCGATGGTCCAGGGCTCGTTGGAGCCGTGGATGCGGTAAAGCGAATCCGCGCCGTTCCGGTAGAGGTAGAGGGCGCGCGCGCCGAGCGGGTTGTGGGGCCCGCCCTCCATGGAGACCGGCAGGTAGGGCTGGCGCTTGCGCATCTCGGCCGGCGGCGTCCAGCGCGGCCATTCCGCCTTGCGGCCGATGCGTGCCCGGCCGGACCAGCCGAAGCCCTCGCGGCCGACGCCGATGCCGTAGCGGCGCGCCTTGCCGCCCGCCTCGACGAGGTAGAGATAGCGCGCGCGGCTGTCGATCACGATCGTGCCCTCGGCGTAGCCGCCGTCATAATCGACCACCGTCGGCAGGAACTTCGGATCGAAGCCCCGCGTCATCGGCGCCGGTGCGCCGGGCATCCGCACCGGCACGGCGGGCTGTGCCATCGGGAAGGACGGGCGGCCGGCGACCCGCGGCCGGACGACGACGTAGCGCCGCGGCGGCGGCACCATTGCGGCGCGGCGGGCCGGAGCGGACCGCCCGAGGTCGATCGGCGCGGCCGTCCCGTTCACCGCCGGCGGGCGCCGCAATTGCGCGATCCATTGGCGCTGATATTCGAGGCTCGGCTGGACCGCGACATAGCCGGACTGGGCCTCGGCCTGACCGACTGCCGCGACGGCCCAGAGGCATGCGGCGATGAGTGCTCTTCGCATTGGCGTACTCGCTACTGACCGTCACTGCGCCGGCGCGAACACTGCCGGGCCAGCCGACGATGGGGGCCAGAGGTCTGGGAAGGGTAAATTCGGGCAGCAACGGGGCGAAATCCAGACCGGAATCGAACGCCTTGGTGAATGCCGCGTGAGCGGCTAGGACGGTCGGAACGAGGGGAGGGCTCAGGGTGGGCGACGGTCTTGCCGAGGGCGCTGACGGGAGGTGCCGCTGCTGGTGGCCGGGCGACGACCCGCTCTACCGCGCCTATCACGACGCCGAATGGGGTCGGCCGACGGCGGACGACCGCCGGCTCTTCGAGAAGATCTGCCTGGAGGGGTTCCAGTCCGGGCTCTCCTGGCTGACGATCCTGCGCAAGCGCGAGAATTTCCGTGCCGCCTTCGCCGGCTTCGAGCCGGCCGCGGTCGCGGGCTTCACCGAGGCGGACGTCGAGCGCTGCGTCGCCGACGCCGGCATCGTGCGCCACCGGGGCAAGATCCTGTCCGTCGTGAACAATGCGCGGCGTGCGCGCGAACTCGTGGACGAGGCGGGATCCGTCGCCGCCTTCGTCTGGCGCTTCGAACCGAAGCCGGAGGACAGGCCCGCCCGCGTGGAGCGCGGCGCCATCGTCCCGCAGACGCCACAATCGCTTGCACTCTCGAAGGCGCTCCGCAAGCGCGGCTGGAGCTTCGTCGGACCGACCACCATGCATGCCTTCATGCAGGCGGTCGGGATCGTGAACGATCATCTGGAGGGCTGCTTCTGCCGGGACGAGGTCGAGGCGGAGCGGCGGAATTTCGAGCGGCCGGCCTGAACGGAAGAGGCGGGCCGGAACCGGAGAGGAGGAAACCACATGGCGGAAGCGACGATGCATGCCGGCGGCTGCCATTGCGGCCGCGTGCGCTTCGAGGCGAAGACGGACCTCGGCACCCTGATCAGCTGCAACTGTTCGATCTGTTCGAAGAAGGGGCTGATGCTCACCTTCGTGCCGGACGGCGATTTCAGGCTCGTCTCCGGCTACGACTTCCTGGTCGACTACCAGTTCAACAAGCACGTCATCCATCACCTCTCCTGCGCGCGCTGCGGGGTGGAGCCCTTCGCGCGCGGAAAGGCGCCTGACGGCTCGCCGATGGTGGCGATCAACGTGCGCTGTCTGGACGACGTCGATGTCGCGACGCTGGAGCCGACGCCGTTCAACGGCCGGGACGCGTAGCGCACCCGACGGGCAGGCGGTCTTGCCGCGATCGTCGGGGCGGCGCCCGGCATCTGTCGAAACTTGAGAACGCGCCTCGAACGGGCTAACAAGGCGGCGCCCGCCGCTTGGCGGGCTTTCCGCATTTCCGCGGCCGTCACGCCGCCCTTACAGCACGATCGCCATGGCCGGGCCCAAGAAGCCGAACAAGCTGCAGCCGCGCCTCCCGCGCGGCTTCGCCGACCGCACGCCGGAGGACATCCGCGCCGTCGAGCGCATGATGGCGACCATCCGCGGCGTCTACGAACGCTACGGCTTCGAGCCGGTCGAGACGCCGATGATCGAGTATACCGACGCGCTCGGCAAGTTCCTGCCCGACCAGGACCGGCCGAACGAGGGCGTGTTCTCGTTCCAGGACGACGACGAGCAATGGCTGTCGCTGCGCTATGACCTGACGGCGCCGCTCGCCCGCTACGTCGCGCAGAATTTCGAGGCGCTGCCCAAGCCCTATCGCAGCTATCGCGCCGGCTGGGTGTTCCGCAACGAGAAGCCGGGCCCCGGCCGCTTCCGCCAGTTCATGCAGTTCGATGCCGACACGGTCGGTGCGGCCTCCGTCGCCGCGGATGCCGAGATCTGCATGATGGCGGCGGACACGATGGAGGCGCTGGGTTTTCAGCGCGGCCAGTACGTCATCAAGGTCAACAACCGGAAGGTCCTCGACGGCGTCATGGAGGCAATCGGCCTCGGCGGCGAGGAGAATGCCGGGCGGCGGCTGACGGTGCTCAGGGCGATCGACAAGCTCGACCGGCTCGGCATCGAGGGCGTCAGGCAGCTTCTCGGCGAGGGCCGCAAGGACGAGAGCGGGGACTTCACCAAGGGCGCGGGGCTCGACGCGAATCAAATCAACCAGATTGATCTCTTTATCAACGCTCGGGCGCACTCGGCCAAAGTTGGACTATTAAAACCTGATGGGGGCCCGGCGTCAGGCGATGATCAAATTGTTGATCAGCCTAGTGGCCACAAGTTCTATCCGTACTCACCCCGTCAGATCGATCATATGTTGGAGTTGTTTCAGGATGACCCACTTCTGAACAGCGGTCTTGTCGATCTGCGCCATATAAGTCGGTTCTGCCGTGCTGCAGGATACGGAACACGCCGCATCCAGATCGACCCTTCCGTCGTCCGTGGCCTCGAATATTACACCGGCCCGGTGTTCGAGGCGCAGCTCACCTTCGAGGTGCCGGGCGAGGACGGCCGTCCCGTCGTATTCGGCTCGGTCGGCGGCGGCGGGCGCTATGACGGGCTGGTCGGCCGCTTCCGGGGCGAGAACGTGCCGGCGACCGGCTTCTCGATCGGGGTTTCGCGGCTCGCGGCGGCACTGAAGGCGATCGGCAAGCTCGGCGAGGAGGGCGCGTCGGGGCCTGTGGTCGTCACCGTCATGGACCGGGACCGCATGGCCGACTACCAGAGGATGGTGGCCGACCTCCGGAATGCCGGCCTTCGCGCCGAGCTCTATCTCGGCGGCTCCGGCATGAAGGCGCAGCTGAAATATGCCGACCGCCGCAATGCGCCCTGCGCGGTCATCGCCGGCTCCGACGAGTTCGCCGCCGGCCGGCTCCAGATCAAGGACCTCCTCGCCGGCAAGGCGCAGGCCGCCGACATCGCGGACCACGAGACGTGGCGCGAGGAGCGGCCGGGCCAGTTCGAGATCGCGGCCAGGGACCTCGTTGCGGAAGTCCGCGCGCTGATCGAACGGCAGAGATCGGATCTCTGACCGTGAGGACCCCCCTCCCTCTCCCTCCGCCGCAAGGGGGGAGCGAACGGTGCTCCCCTCGGATGAGGGAGCGGTGCCCCCTTCCCCCTTGTGGGGCGGGGCTGGGGGAGGGGCATCCCCTGCCTCTCGGCCTGCGAGGAAGCCCGCGCCGGGGACCCCCCTCCCTATCCCTCCCCCACAAGGGAGGAGGGAACGATGCCCGCCTCGGCCGCGGAAACGAAGCTCCCCTCCTCCCTGTGGGGAGGGGCATCCTGCACCTCTCGGCCTGCGACGAGGCCCGCGCCGGTGACCCCCCTTCCTATCCCTCCCCCACAAGGGGGGAGGGTACGGTGCCCCCCTCCCGCCTGGGGAGTGTGGTCCGGTGAGCCTCCCCGAAACAGCCACTGCCGGGCGGCTGCACGACCTCTTCGCCGAAGCCGGCGCGCGCTGGATCGACGTGCCGGTGCTGCATCCTGCCGACCCCTTCCTCGAGACGGCGGGCGAGGACGTGCGGCGCCGCATGTTCGTGACCGAGGGCCCGCGGGGCGAGCGGCTGGCGCTTCGCCCGGACTTCACGATCCCCGTCTGCCTCCACCATCTGGCGGGCGGCAGGATCCCGATGCGCTATTGGTACGAAGGCCTTGTCTTCCGCCGGCACGAGCGCGGCACGCCGGAGCGGCTGGAGACCGGCTATGAGGACATCGGACGGATTGACCGCGTTTCGGCGGATGCGGAGGCGCTCGCGCTGGCGCTTGCCGGCGTCAAGGCGGTCGCCGGCGGGCCCGTCCGCGTCCGGCTCGGCGATATCGGTCTTTTCGCGGCCCTGCTTGCCGCGCTCGGATTGCCGGAGCCCTGGCGGAGGCGGCTCCGCCGCTCGTTCGGCCTGCGCGACCTGATGGCTGCCAACCTCGACCGCCTCGCCTCGCCGCGCGACCGCGCACGCGCCGATCTCGACCCGGCGCTCTCGGCGGCTGCCGAGCGGCAGGACCGGGCGGCCGTCATCGACCTGATCGCGGCGCGGCTCGCAGACGAGGGCTATGTGGAAGGTGCGGGCCGCACGGCGGCGGAGATCGCCGACCGCTTTCTCGACCAGCGCGCCCTGGCGGAGACGCGGCTCGAGCCGGAGACGCTCGCGGCGCTCCGGAGCTTCCTGTCGCTCGACGCCGATCTGCGCGACGCCGCGGATCGGGTCGCCGGCTTCGCCTCCGGCGCGGGCGTCGATCTCGGCGAGAGCCTTGCGACCTTCGCCGCGCGGAACGAAGCGATCGCCGGCCTCGTCAATGGCTCGCGCATCGGCTTCGAGGCCGCCTTCGGGCGCCCCCTCGATTATTACACCGGCATCGTGTTCGAGATCGCGGCGGCAAATGACGACCGTCCGCGCGCCGGCGGCGGCCGCTACGACCGGCTGATGCAGATGCTCGGCGCACCGGAACCGGTGCCCGCGATCGGCTTTGCGATCCGGCTCGACGACGTCCCGGGGGCATGCCAATGAGCGGTCCCCTCGTCATCGCCATCCCGTCGAAGGGCCGCCTCCAGGAGCAGAGCGAGGCGGCGTTCGCCGCGGCCGGTTTCGCCGTGGAGAAGCGCGGCGGACAGCGGAACTATCGCGGTGGGGTGGTGGGCCGGGGGGATGTCGAAATCGCCTTCCTCTCCGCCTCCGAGATTGCCCGCGAGGTTGCCGCCGGGTCGGTGCATCTCGGCGTCACGGGCGAGGATCTCGTGCGCGAGACGATCCTCGATGCCGACCGGCGCGTCGCGCTCGCCGTGCCGCTCGGCTTCGGCCACGCCGACGTGGTCGTCGCCGTACCCGAGGTCTGGGTGGATGTCTGGACCATGGAGGATCTCGACGACGTCGCAGCAGGCTTCCTGCAGCGGCACGGCCGGCGGCTGCGCATCGCGACGAAGTACTGGAACCTGACGCAGCGCCATTTCGCGCGCCATGGCATCGCGCTCTACCGGATCGTCGAGAGCCTCGGCGCGACTGAGGGGGCGCCGGCGGCGGGCCTCGCCGATCTCATCGTGGACATCACCACGACGGGCTCGACGCTGCGTGCCAACCACTTGAAGGTGCTCGACGACGGCGTGATCCTGAGGAGCCAGGCGAACCTGGTTATCTCGCTCGGCGCCGACTGGAGCACCGCGAGCGCGTCGGCGGCGCGGGCCGTGTTCGACGCGCTCGCCAAGGCAGGGCTTCCGGCGGACCTGCCGGAGCCGGCCCGCCGCCTTCTGGAAGACGCCGCCTAGCTAGGCGCGGCCGGCCGCGGACTTCGCGCCGAAGCCCGCGGCGCCGGTCCGGCCCGCGCGCCAGCCGTCGACCGACCAGGCGCCGGGACCGAAGGCCGCGAGCAGCAGGAAGCCGCCGGCGATCGAGATGTTCTTGCTGAACATGACCGCCTGCATGCCGTTCGAGAAGTCGGCGTGGAAGAGAAGCGCGGCGAGCACGGTGAAGCCGGCCAGCGCAAGCGCGGCGATGCGGGCATGGAACCCGAATGCGACCGCAAGCCCGCCGCCGAGCTCCGCCAGGATGACGAGCGGCAGCAGGATGCCCGGCACGCCCGCCGATTCCATGTACTGCTGTGTGCCGGCATAGCCGGCGATCTTGTCCCAGCCGGACGTGACGAACATCGCGGCGAGGAGAATGCGGCCCGCAAGGGCGGCGAAGGACTGGATGTGGTTCATCGGTCTGCTCCGAAGCACGGAAGCAACCCCGGTACACCCGATCGCGGGCGCGTGGTCGGCGTCGAACGCATCGTTCACGACTCCGTACCCGCTCATTCTGAAACAATCGCCGGCCGCCCTTGCCAACCGACGGATCCCGGACGCAGAACGGGGCCCCGCAGGGCCCCGCTCGAACTCGAACCAGGGGAGGCGGACCTCAGAAGTCCATGCCGCCCATGCCGCCGCCCGGCATCGCCGGCGCAGCCGCTTCCTTCTTCGGCATCTCGGCGACCATGGCCTCGGTCGTGACGAGCAGGCCGGCGACCGAAGCCGCGTCCTGGAGCGCCGTGCGGACGACCTTGGTCGGGTCGATGATGCCGGCCTGGACGAGGTCCTTGTACTCCTCGTTCTGGGCGTCGAAGCCGAAGGTCGCCGAATCGCTGTCGACCACCTTGCCGACGACGATCGAGCCGTCCACGCCGGAATTCTGCGCGATCTGACGGATCGGGGCCTCGAGCGCCTTCAGCACGATCTTGATGCCCGCCTGGACGTCCGGGTTGTCGGAGGAGAGCTTCTGCACCGCCTTCTTGGCATGGAGCAGCGCGACGCCGCCGCCCGGGACGATGCCTTCCTCGACGGCCGCGCGGGTCGCGTTGAGGGCGTCGTCGACGCGGTCCTTCTTCTCCTTCACCTCGACTTCGGTCGCGCCGCCGACGCGGATCACCGCGACGCCGCCCGCGAGCTTCGCCAGGCGCTCCTGCAGCTTCTCGCGGTCGTAGTCCGAGGTGGTCTCCTCGATCTGCGCCTTGATCTGCGCGACGCGTCCCTCGATGTCCGCCTTGTCGCCGGCGCCGTCGACGATGGTGGTCTCCTCCTTGGAGATCGTCACCTTCTTGGCGCGGCCGAGCATTTCGAGGCCGACATTCTCGAGCTTGATGCCGAGGTCTTCGGAGATCACCTGGCCGCCCGTGAGCGTGGCGATGTCCTGCAGCATGGCCTTGCGGCGGTCACCGAAGCCCGGCGCCTTCACGGCCGCGACCTTGAGGCCGCCGCGGAGCTTGTTGACCACGAGCGTGGCGAGCGCCTCGCCCTCGACGTCCTCGGCGATGATGAGGAGCGGGCGGGACGACTGCACGACCGCCTCGAGCACCGGCAGCATGGCCTGCAGGTTGGAGAGCTTCTTCTCGTGGAGGAGGATGTACGGATCCTCGAGATCCGCGATCATCTTCTCGGCATTGGTGATGAAGTACGGCGACAGATAGCCGCGGTCGAACTGCATGCCCTCGACCACTTCGAGCTCGGTCTCGAGGCTCTTCGCCTCCTCGACCGTGATGACGCCCTCGTTGCCGACCTTCTGCATGGCCTCGGCGATCATCTCGCCGACGGTCTTGTCGCCGTTCGCGGAGATCGTGCCGACCTGCGCCACCTCGGCGGAGGTGTTGATCTTCTTCGAGCGGGCCTGGAGATCGTTGATGACCTCGGCGACCGCCATGTCGATGCCGCGCTTCAGGTCCATCGGGTTCATGCCGGCGGCGACCGACTTGGCGCCCTCCTTCACGATCGCCTGGGCGAGCACGGTCGCGGTCGTGGTGCCGTCGCCCGCGATGTCGTTGGTCTTCGAGGCGACCTCGCGGACCATCTGGGCGCCCATGTTCTCGAACTTGTCCTCGAGTTCGATCTCCTTGGCGACCGTCACGCCGTCCTTCGTGATGCGCGGCGCGCCGAAGGACTTCTCGATCACGACGTTGCGGCCCTTCGGACCGAGCGTCACCTTCACCGCATTGGCGAGGATGTCGACGCCGCGGAGCATCTTCTCGCGGGCGTCAGCCGAAAAACGTACGTCTTTCGCAGCCATTTTCGTTTACCTCTGTGTCTGAACGTCGATCAGGCGGCGGCGCGGGCGGCGGCGCCCTGCTCGATCACGCCCATGATGTCGGACTCCTTCATGATCAGGAGCTCTTCACCGTCGATCTTCACCTCGGTGCCGGACCACTTGCCGAAGAGCACGCGGTCGCCGACCTTCACGTCCAGGGCCTGGAGCTGGCCGTTCTCGTCGCGGGCACCCGGGCCGACGGCGACGATCTCGCCTTCCTGCGGCTTCTCCTTGGCGGTGTCCGGAATGATGATGCCGCCTTTGGTCCGCTCTTCGGACTCGACGCGGCGCACGACAACACGGTCATGAAGCGGGCGGAATCGCATGATTTCCTCTCGTCCCTCTCTGGCGCGATGCGCCTGTAACGGAGTTGCTAGCACTCTCTCGAGGTGAGTGCCAATGCGCGGAGGAGATACTCACGGCCCCTCGTCTTGTCAATGGGCGGGAAGAGGCCTCGGGAGGCTCCGCCGCTAGGGCCTAGCGGGGGGTGAGATAGGCATGCCGGATGGCGGCGTCGACCGCTGAATCCGGCGCGTGCGCGAGGAGTGCGCGGGCGTCGATCGAATCCGCGTCCATCTGCGCCACCAGCGCATCGGCACTCTCGAAGCGGAGCTCGGGGCGGATGCGGCCGACGAGCGCGACGAGCACGGTCGCGCCGTAGAGATCGTCGGAGAAGTCGAAGAGGAAGGTCTCGAAGAGCGCCCGGCCATTGTCGAAGGTCGGGCGCCGCCCGAAGCTCGCGACGCCGTCGTGCACGCTGCCGTCGGGACGAGCGAGCCGGACGGCGTAGATGCCGTGGGCGAGCTCGACGGCCGGGTCGAGCGCCATGTTGGCCGTCGGATAGCCGAGATCGCGGCCGCGCTTGTCGCCATGGACGATTTCGCCGGCGATCGACCAGCGCCAGCCGAGAAGCGCGTTCGCCGCATCGATGTCGCCGTCGCGGAGCGCGGTCCTGATGCGGGTGGAGGAGACCGGCAGACCAGCCTGGTCATATTCGCCCACGACCGTCACGCCGAAACCGTGGCTCGCGCCGGCCGCCTCGAGAAAGGCGGGCGTGCCGAGGCGGCGATAGCCGAAATGGAAGTCGTAGCCGGTCGCGGCATGCCTGATCGCGAGCCGCTCGACGAGGACGTCGCGCACGAAGGCCTCGGCGGTGACGCGCGCGAGCTGCTCGTCGAAGGGCAGGACGAGCGCGCCGTCCATCCCGAAGGCTTTCGCGACGGCGGTCTTGAGGGGCGCGGGCGTGAGCCGGAAGAACGGCGCGCCCTTGCCGAAGAAGGCCCGCGGATGCGGCTCGAAGGTCAGGATCAGCGCCTTCACGCCGAGCCGGTGCGCCTCCCTCCGGGCCGCGGCGAGCACGGCCTGGTGGCCGCGATGGACGCCGTCGAAATTGCCGATCGCGACGACGGCGCCGCGCCAGTCGTCCGGAATGTCGGGTGCGGCGGCGGGCGCCGGCGCGGTCGGTTCGCCTATGCTCATCGCCCGCCGGTCCTCGTGACGAGGGCTTCCCCGGCGACGTCCGGCTTCGCATTCCCGCCCGCGGATCGCGACCAGGCGAGATGCGGCATGTAGCCGACCGCCTCGAGGCCCTCGGCCCGGAAGTGCATGGCGATGCGCTCGGGGTCCGGCGCGCCCGGCGGGCCGAAATCCGCCTCGTGGATTCCGCCGCTCACGAACAGGAGGTCGAGCCCGGCATTGCGCGCGCCGCGCGCATCGGTGCCGAGCGCGTCGCCGATCGCGAGCACGCGGGCGCCGGGCGGCAGGCCGGTCAGCTCCAGCGCGGTCCGGTAGATCGGCGGATGCGGCTTGCCGGCGAGCACCGTCTCGCCGCCAAGCTCGTCGTAGAGGCGGGCGAGCGCGCCGGCGCAATAGACCAGCGTGTCGCCGCGTTCCACCACGATGTCGGGATTGGCGCAGACCATGACGAGGCCGCGGGCGACGAAGCGCCCGAGCATTTCGCGGTAGTCCTCCGGCGTCTCCGTATAGTCGTCGAAGAGGCCGGTGCAGCTCACGAGCTCGGCCTCGTCCTCGCCGACCAGTTCGACCGGCAGCCCTTCGTAGAACGGCAGGTCGCGCGGATGGCCGAGGTGGAACACCTTGGTGCCGGGGCGGGCGGCGACGAAACGGCGGGTCACGTCGCCGGAGGTGACGATGCGGTCATAGGCCTCGTCCGGGACGCCGAGGGAGCGCAATTGCTCGATCACCGGCCCGGACGGGCGCGGTGCATTGGTGACGAGCACCACCGGACCGCGCGCGCGCCGGAAGCGGGACAGCGCGTCGGTGGCGGCGGCGAAGCTCGCGACGCCGTTGTGCACGACCCCCCAGACGTCGCACAGGATGCCGTCATAGTCGGCAGCGAGCGCCGCCAGTCCGTCGATCTCTCTCACGCGCACTCCACGGTCCCGGCTCTCCGCCGGACCGGCTAACCTTGCCGGCCCGGTGCGTCAACAGGTCTGGTCGCCTGTGCCGGGCAACACCCAATATGACCGATTGTTCACTCGTATCGCCCGCTTCGGGGTCTATATTCCCGGCAAATCTCACGGAGGCCCCGTGCCGATGTCGAAGTTCGCCGCCATCATCCTTTCCGTTGGAGTACTCATGGCCGCTCTTCCCGCACGTGCCGAGGCGCCGAGCCAAGCGGATGCGGCTCCGCAGCCGCCGGCGCAGCAGGCCGAAATCCCCAAGATCGCCCCGAACGCGACCGAGTTCATGCTGTCGAACGGCATGGAGGTCGTGGTCATCCCGGACCGGCGCGCGCCAGTCGTCACCCACATGGTCTGGTACCGCGTCGGCTCCGCCGACGAGACGGCCGGCGAGTCCGGCCTCGCCCATTTCCTCGAGCATCTGATGTTCAAGGGCACCAGGGAGCACCCGATGGGGCAGTTCTCCGAGCGCGTGTCCCGCATCGGCGGCGAGGAGAACGCCTTCACCACGACCGACTACACGGCCTACTTCCAGCGTGTCGCGAAGGAAAATCTCCGCGAGATGATGGGCTTCGAGGCGGACCGCATGACCAACCTGGTCCTCACCGAGGAGGTCGTCGCCCCCGAACGCGACGTGATCCTCGAGGAGCGGCGGATGCGGGTCGAGAACGACCCCTCTTCCCTGCTCAGCGAGGCGCTCAACCGGGTGCTCTACCTGAACCACCCGTACGGACGGCCGGTGATCGGGTGGATGCACGAGATCAAGGCGCTGACGGGCGCCAAGGCGCTCGCCTTCTACAATCGCTACTACACGCCGAACAACGCCGTCCTCGTGGTTGCCGGCGACGTCACGCCCGAGGAGGTGAGGAGCCTCGCCGAGGAGACCTACGGGAAGGTGCCGGCGCGGCCCGAGGCCGTGCGCGCGCCGCGGCCGGTGGAGCCGCCGCCGGTCGGCGCCCGCACCGTGACCGTCCAGGACGAGAAGGTGCGCGAGCCTCAGCTCACGCGCGCCTACATCGTGCCGTCGCAGGCGACCGCCGATGGCGACGAGGCGGAAGCGCTCCGCGTGCTGAGCGAGGTGCTCGGGGGCGGCGCGACGAGCCGGCTCTATGACGAACTCGTCCGCGGCGACGGACCTGCGACTTATGCCGGCGCCTACTACCAGTCGAACGCCGTCGACGACGGCCGTTTCGTCGTCTACGGCGTGCCCAAGGACGGCGTGAACCTGGAGGATCTCGGAGCGCGGATCGAGACGGTGATCGCCCGGATCCGGGAGAACGGCGTCACCGAGGCGGAACTGACCCGGGCCAAGAACGCGACCATCGCGCAGGCGATCTATGCGCAGGACAGCCAGCAGGCGCTCGCCCGGATCATCGGTACCGCGCTGATGACCGGCAGCACGCTTAAGGACGTCCAGAACTGGCCGGCCCGCGTCAATGCGGTCACTGCCGAGGAGGTCCGCGACGTGGCGCGCAAGTACCTCCGCGAGGACCGCTCCGCGACCGGCTATCTCGAGCCGCTTCCGCCGCGGGCAGAAGCCGCCACCGCCAGGCCCGCGGAGCGCAGCTGATGTTCGCCCGTATCGCCGCCCTCGCGTTTGGAGCCGCCATGACCGTCGCCGTCACCCTGCCCAGCCGGGCGGAAGCCGTGAACATCCAGGAAGTCAGGAGTCCGGGCGGAATCACCGCCTGGCTCGTCGAGGACTACACGGTTCCGATCGTCACGATGAACTTCGCCTTCCGGGGCGGCTCGTCCCAGGACGGCGACGACAAAGCGGGGCTCGCGAACCTGATGTCCGGGCTTCTGGACGAGGGATCGGGCGAGCTCGATTCCAAGGCGTTCCAGACCAAGCTCGAAGACCTGAACATCGACATGTCGTTCGATGCGGCGCGCGACGCGTTCTACGGAAACCTGCGCACGCTCGTCACCAACCTGGATTCGGCGCTCGACCTGACGCGGCTCGCCGTGACGGAGCCCCGCTTTGACGACGAGGCCGTGGCGCGCATCCGCGGGCAGGTGCTCTCCAATCTCCGCCGCGGCGAGACCGACCCGAACGAGATCGCAAGCCGCGCCTTCATGAAGACGCTCTACGGCGATCATCCTTACGGCAGGCCTTCGGAAGGCACGATACAAACGGTCGCGGCGCTCACCGCGGACGATCTCCGGGCCTTCCACGACCGGGTCATCGCGCAGGACAACCTCCTCGTGGTGGCCGTCGGCGCCATCGACCGTGCCCGCCTCGCCGCCGCGCTCGACCATGTCTTCGGCGCGCTCCCCGCCAAGGCCGACCTGAAGCCGGTGCCGGAGGTGACCGCCCGGTCCGGCGAGGTGACGCACGCGACGCTGCCCGTGCCCCAGACCGTGATCCGGATCGGCGGGCCGGGCATCAAGCGGGACGACCCCGATTTCATCCCGGCCTTCGTCGCGAACCACATCATCGGCGGCGGAACCTTCTCGTCGCGGCTCTACAAGGAAGTCCGCGAAAAGCGCGGCCTGTCCTATTCCGTCGGCACCAGCCTGATCGCCTTCGACCATTCCGGCGCCTGGGTGGCGGCGGCGGCGACGCGGGCGGATGCGGCGCAGACGGCCCTCGATATCATGACGAGCAAGGTCCGCAGGTTCGCCGAGGAGGGGCCGACCGAGGCGGAGCTCGCCGAGGCGAAGGACTTCCTGGTGGGCAATTACGCTCTGCGGTTCGACGCCTCGCAGAAGATCGCGCGCCAGCTCCTCGGCATCCGGCTCGACCGGCTCGGCATCGACTACGTGCAGAAGCGCAACGATCTGATCCGGGCGGTGACGGCCGAGGACGTCCGCCGCGCCGCGAGACGGGTCTTCGGCGGCGAACCCTCGGTGGTCACCGTCGGCATCGCGCAGTCCTGACCGGCTCCCTGGCCGGCGCCCTGACCGGCGCCCGGGCCGGCGCGTCCGCAGGCGCCGGCCCGCTTCTCCGTGCCGGTTACCATTTTCGGCCAAAGCCCTTGCCGGAAATGCCGTTCTGCCGACAAGTGCCGACATGGTAACCGGATGGTGAACGGAGCAGGCATGGGACGGGGCGGGGCGGCGGCTCTGGTGGCGGCGCTTTACATAATGTGGGGACAGACCGCCTGGGCCGGCCCGATCGGCGAGGCCGCGGCGGAGGCCGAGCGCCTGTCCGGTGCGGGCAGGCCGGTCGAGGCGCTTGCGGCGCTCGATCGTGCCGCCGAGGCAATCTGGCAGGCAAGTCCCCTCACGGTCCGCAAGGCGCTCTTCGTCACCGAGCCGAGCGGCTTCGGCCTCTACCGTCCGAAGGAGAGCTCGCTCTTCCGACCGGGGGAGACGGCCACCGCCTACGTCGAGCCGATCGGCTTCGCCTACGGCGAGGCGGCTGGCGGGTACGCCATCGCGCTCGGCGCCGATCTCGCCATCGAAGTTCCCGGCGGCCAGGTCGTCGGCGAGGCGGACGACCTGTTCGACGTGCGGATCGTCTCGCACGAGCGGAACCGCGAGTTCAACATGGCGCTCTCCTTCGCCGTGCCGGACCTGAAGCCGGGCGCCTATGTCGGTGTGTTCACGCTGCGCGACCGCAATTCGGACAAGACCGGCCGGTTCGAACTCCCGTTCACGGTCGGCAACTAGGTGCATCGGGCGGGCGCGGCACCGGAGGGGGCGTTCCAGCGCCGCGCCCGTCGCGGCTCAGCGCGCCAGCTTCGCCGCGATCTGCGCGACGTGGCGGCCCTGCCAGCGCGCTCCGTCGAGCTCGTTCGCACTCGGCTGGCGAGAGCCGTCGCCGCCGGAGAGGGTCGTCGCCCCGTAGGGAGAACCGCCGGTGATCTCGTCCATGCGCATCTGGCCCTGGAACGCATAGGGCAGGCCGACGATGACGAGGCCGTGGTGAAGAAGCATCGCATGGGTGGACGTGATCGTCGTCTCCTGCCCGCCGTGCTGGGTGGCGGTCGAAGCGAAGACGGAGCCGACCTTGCCGACGAGGGCGCCCTTCACCCATAGCCCGCCGGTCTGGTCCCAGAAGTTCTTCATCTGGGCGGCCATGACGCCGTAGCGGGTCGGTACGCCGAGAATGATGGCGTCGTAGCCCGGGAGCTCGTCGACGGTTGCCACCGGCGCCTCCTGGTCGAGCTTGTAGCCGGACTGGCGGGCGACTTCCTCCGGCACCAATTCAGGGACGCGCTTGATGTCGACATCGGCGCCCGCCTCGCGCGCGCCTTCGGCGACAGCTTTGGCCATGGTCTCGATGTGGCCGTAGGACGAATAGTAGAGAACGAGGATCCTGGTCATTTCACACCCATTCAGGAGAGGTCGCCTTCAAGCTAGGGTGAGCGGCGGCAGGCGCCACCGGGTGAACAGTCCGTTCGGCCGGCGCGAACCGGGCAGGCGCATCGCGGCGCGCTTCTTCCCTTGGCGCCGCCCGTCCGGTAGAAGCGCCGGCATGTCGACCACGATGTGCGCCGGAACGCGAATTATCCGCCCGGCTTCGGCCTGAGGCCGGGGCCGGGAACCTTGCGCCGCGCGCGGCGGCGCCGCCCACGACCGTTCGTAGCCTTGAAGGCGAGATGATGAGCGACAAGAGAGAGGCCGGCCCGCGACGCGCGGGCGAGGCCGATTATTCCGAGACCCTGTTCCTGCCGAAGACCGACTTCCCGATGCGCGCCGGGCTGCCCCAGAAGGAGCCGGAAATCCTGAAGCGCTGGGAGGAGGAAGGGCTCTACGGCAGGCTCCGCGAGGCGGCCCGCGGGCGCGAGAAGTACGTGCTTCACGACGGCCCGCCCTACGCCAATGGCAACATCCATATCGGCACCGGCCTCAACAAGATCCTGAAGGACGTGGTGGCCCGTTCCCACCAGATGCTCGGCTTCGATTCCAACTACGTGCCCGGCTGGGACTGCCACGGCCTGCCGATCGAGTGGAAGGTGGAGGAGGAGTACCGGGCGAAGGGGCGCAACAAGGATGCCGTCCCGATCAACGAGTTCCGGAAGGAATGCCGGGAATTCGCGCAGCACTGGATCGGCGTGCAGGCGGCCGAGTTCAAGCGGCTCGGCGTGATCGGCGATTTCAGGAACCCCTACACCACGATGAGCTTCGCCGCGGAGGCGACGATCGCGCGCGAGCTGATGAAGTTCGCCGCATCCGGACAGCTCTATCGCGGCTCCAAGCCGGTCATGTGGTCGGTGGTCGAGAAGACCGCCCTCGCCGAGGCCGAGGTCGAGTATCACGACTACACCTCCGACACGATCTGGGTGAAGTTCCCCGTCACCTCCGGTCCGCGCGCGCTCCGCGGCGCCGCAATCGTGATCTGGACGACGACGCCCTGGACGATCCCCGGCAACCGGGCGGTGGCCTATTCGCCGCGCATCGGCTACGGCCTCTACGAGGTGACCGGAGCCCCGGCCGAGAACTGGGCGAAGCCCGGCGACAGGCTGATCCTCGCCGACGCGCTCGCGGCCGACGTGATGGCGCAGGCGCGCGTGGATTCCTACCGGCGGCTCGCGGACGTGGGCGCGGAGGATTTCGCGACGATCGTGTGCGCCCACCCGCTCCGCCATGCCGGGCTCGGCGGCTATGCGTTCGACGTGCCGCTGCTCGCCGGCGAGCACGTGACCGAGGACGCCGGCACCGGCTTCGTGCACACCGCCCCCGGCCACGGCCGCGAGGATTTCGAGGTCTGGACGGAACACCGCCGCGAGCTCGAGGAGAGCGGCGTCGACACCACCATCCCCTATACGGTCGATGCCGACGGCGCCTTCACGCGCGACGCGCCGGGCTTTACGGGCAGGCGCGTCATCACGGAGACGGGCGAGAAGGGCGATGCCAACCAGGCGGTGATCGCCGCCCTCGGCGCGGCCGGCATGCTGGTGGCGCGCGGGCGGCTCAAGCACCAGTACCCGCATTCCTGGCGCTCCAAGAAGCCGGTCATCTTCCGCAACACGCCGCAATGGTTCATCCACATGGACCGCGGCATCGCGGGGGCCGGCGACACGCTCCGCGCCCGCGCGCTGAAGGCGATCGCCGAGACCCGCTTCGTTCCCCCCGCCGGGCAGAACCGGCTGCGCGGCATGATCGAGAACCGGCCCGACTGGGTCGTCTCGCGCCAGCGCGCCTGGGGCGTGCCGATCGCGGTCTTCGTCAATTCCGAGAGCGGGGAGATCCTCGTCGACGACGCGGTGAACGCCCGCATCGTCGAGGCCTTCCGTGCGGAAGGCGCCGATGCCTGGTTCGCGGAGGGCGCGAAGGAGCGCTTCCTCGGCAATGCCTACGATCCGGATGCCTGGGACAAGGTCGACGACATCCTCGACGTCTGGTTCGATTCCGGCTCCACCCACGCCTTCGTGCTGGAGGAGAGGCCCGACCTCAAATGGCCGGCCGACCTCTATCTCGAAGGGTCGGACCAGCATCGCGGCTGGTTTCATTCCTCGCTTCTCGAAAGCTGCGGGACGCGTGGCCGCGCGCCCTATGACGCCGTCCTGACGCACGGCTTCGTCATGGCCGAGGACGGCCGCAAGATGTCGAAGTCGCTCGGCAACGTCGTCACGCCCCAGCAGGTGATCGAGCAGTCCGGGGCCGACATCCTCCGGCTCTGGGTGGTCTCGTCCGACTACAGCGAGGATCTGCGGATCGGCCCGGAGATCCTGAAGACCAACGTCGATTCCTACCGCAAGCTCAGGAACACGATCCGCTGGATGCTCGGCTCGCTCGCCCATTTCCGCCCCGGCGACGCCGTCGCGCCGGCCGAGATGCCCGAGCTCGAGCGGCTGATGCTCTCCGAGCTTGCACGGCTCGACGGCATCGTGCGCAGGGCCTACGCGGATTTCGACTACAAGCGCATCTATTTCGCGCTCTTCAACTTCATGACGGTCGATCTCTCGGCCTTCTACTTCGACATCCGCAAGGACGCGCTTTACTGCGATCCGTTCTCCTCGGTCCGCCGCAAGGCGGCGCTCACCGTGATCGACCGCCTGTTCGAGTGCATGGTCATGTGGCTCGCGCCGATGCTGCCCTTCACCTCGGAGGAGGCCTGGACGGCGCGCCACAAAGCGGCGGAATCGGTGCATCTGCAGCTCTTCCCGGAGGTGCCGGCGGCTTGGCGCGGCGAAGGCCTCGAGGCCAGATGGGAGAAGGTGCGGGAGGTGCGCCGCGTCGTCACCGGCGCGCTCGAGGTGGAGCGGCGTGAGAAGCGGATCGGCTCCTCGCTCGAGGCGGCTCCGATCGTCCATGTCGTGGATGCGGGCCTGCGCGCGGCGCTGGCGGGCGTCGATCTCGCCGAGATCGCGATCACCAGCCAGGCGCTCCTCGCGGAAGGCGAGGGACCGGCGGACGCCTTCCGCCTCCCCGACGTGCCGGGGGTGGCGGTCGTGCCGCGCCTCGCGGAAGGGCGGAAATGCGCCCGTTCGTGGAAGATCCTGCCGGAAGTGGGCAGCGACCCGGAATATCCCGACGTGACCCTCCGCGACGCGGCGGCCCTGAGGGAATTCGAGGCGGCGCGGCAGGCGGCCGAATAGATGGCGCTTTCCCCGCGCGCCTGGGGCGCGGCGGCGGCCGTGCTCGGGATCGTCGTCGACCAGGCCTACAAATGGTGGATGCTCGGCCCCTTCGATATCGCTTCGAAGGGGCGGATCGCGGTCGCGCCCTTCGCCGATCTCGTCCTCGTCTGGAATCGGGGCGTCAGCTACGGCTTCCTGACGCAGGACGCGGCGGGCGGACAATGGTTCCTGATCGCGCTCGGGCTCGTCGGGGCGGCGGTCTTCGCCTGGTGGCTGAAGAATACCGGCCGCCTGCTCCCGGCCGTGGCGCTCGGCCTCGTCATCGGCGGCGCGCTCTCCAACGTCATCGACCGGCTTCTCTACGGTGCCGTCGCCGACTTCTTCCTGCTGCATGCCGGCGGGTTCGAGTGGTACGTCTTCAATCTGGCCGACGTGTGGATCAGCGCCGGCGTGGTCGGGCTCGCGATCGCCTGGCTGACGGAGCGCCGCGAAAATGCCACGGATGCGTGAGAGCGCGGGAAGGGGCGCGGCCGCCAGGGTCGCATCGGCAGTCGGCGGATGGTATAAGCCGGCCGCTCGTGCAAGGGGACTGCGATGAACGTTTCGAGCTCGGCGGCGAAGCTGCTGCCGGCGATTTGCCTGTTGTCCGCCGCACTCGCGGCTGCCGGGTGCAGCAGCACGACCTACGGTACGGGCGAAGCGCCCGAGATGGCGATCTTCAACGAGTTCACGGGCTCCTTCATCGGCGGTGGCAGAAGCAAGCCGAACATCGACTACAAGCCGCGCGCGCCGCTGGTCGTGCCACCCCAGGCGGAACTGAGAACGCCCGCCGAGCCGGCCACCGTTTCCACTCCGAACTGGCCGGACGATCCGGATCAGAAAGTCGTCCAGCGCGACTACAGTGATCCCAGCTTCGAGCGTGCCCGCTACATTTCCCAGGCGGAGTACGAGCGCACCAGGCCCATCGCCGAGATCAACCGGAGCCGGAAGAGCCTGGAGGAGAGCCAGGCGGAGGCGCGCGACGGTGCGGCGCCGGCCCGCGACTTCGCGGTGTCGAGCCGGCAGGAGAGCAAGGAGTTCAAGGCGGCTCTGAATGCCGCCGAGGGCCGCGGCGATACCGGCCGGCGCTACCTGACCGATCCGCCCGAGGAATACCGGCAGCCGTCCGGTTCCGCGCCGCAGACTTTCGAGGACATCAAGGAAGACAAGCCCGGTAATTTCTTCACCCGGCTCTTCAACTGATTCGCGGCCGAGCCGTATCCGCCGGGGGGCATCGGCCGGTAGCGCTCCGCCGAGGCCCGTCGTGACGATCCGCATCCTCCCCGAGCACGTCGTCAACCGCATCGCCGCCGGCGAAGTGGTGGAACGGCCGGCGAGCGTGGTGAAGGAACTTGTCGAGAACGCCATCGATGCCGGAGCGGGCCGGATCGAGGTGGTGACCGCCGGCGGCGGCAAGAGCCTGATCCGGGTCGCCGATGACGGCAGCGGCATGCGTCGGGCCGATCTGCCCCTGGCGGTCGCGCGCCATTGCACCTCCAAGCTTGCGCGCGACGATCTCGCCGCCATCGCCACGCTCGGCTTCCGCGGGGAGGCGCTCGCCTCGATCGGCGCCGTGGCACGCCTCACGATCGCGAGCCGGCATGCGGATGAGCCGCACGGCTGGTCGATCGCGGTGGAAGGCGGGCGGGCCGGCGACCCGCAGCCGGCGAGCCATGCCGGCGGCACCACGACGGAGGTCCGCGATCTCTTCTTCGCCACGCCGGCGCGGCTCAAGTTCCTGCGTTCGGATCGGGCCGAGGCTTCCGCCATTCAGGAGGTGGTGAAGCGGCTCGCGCTCTCCCACCCGGCGATCCGCTTCACGCTCGCCGGCCCGGACCGGCACCCCGTCGAATACCCGGCGGCAGCGGGCGAGGGCGCCGGCCTCGTGCGGCTCGGGCAGGTCCTCGGCCCGGATTTCGTCGAGAACGCGATGGCGGTCAGCGCCGAGCGGGAAGGGGTGCGGATCGAGGGCTTCGCCGGCCTGCCGACCCTCAACCGTGCGAACAGCCTGAGCCAGTTCCTGTTCGTGAACGGCCGGCCGCTGCGCGACCCGACGCTCGCCTCGGCCCTCCGGGCTGCCTATGCCGACGTGCTCGCGCGCGACCGCTATCCCGTTCTCGCGCTCTTTCTCGATCTGCCGTCCGGCGAGGTGGACGTGAACGTGCACCCCGCGAAGCTGGAGGTCCGGTTCCGGGATCCGGGGCTCGTGCGCGGGCTGATCGTCGGGAGCCTGCGGGAGGCGCTCGCCCGCGAGGGCGCACGCGCCTCGACGACGGTCGCAGGCGCAACCGCTTCAGCGTTCCGGCCGGGGGGCTTCGGCGGGGGGGCGGCCGCCGCATCGTGGCGCGGCTGGGCGGCCCCGGGCCCGGCGGCGAACGGATTTTCCGAAGGGGGCCAGGCCGCGTTCGAGGCGCCGGTCCCGCCCTCGGCGGATACGCGCGCGGCGGAGGCGGAGGATGCGGCCGGCCGCGAATCCCATCCGCTCGGTGCGGCGCGGGCGCAGCTTCACGGCAATTTCATCGTGGCGCAGACTTCCGACGGTCTCGTGATCGTCGACCAGCATGCCGCGCACGAGCGGATCGTCTACGAGCGCCTGAAGGCGGCGCTCGCCGGGCGCGCCGTTCCGCGCCAGCTGCTGCTCATCCCGGAGATCGTCGATCTCCCGGCGGAGGATGCCGCCAGGATCGTCGCCCGGGCCGGCGAACTCGCCGAGCTGGGTCTCGCGGTGGAGCCGTTCGGACCGGGTGCCGTCGCGGTCACCGAGACCCCGGCGCTCCTCGGCGCCGTGGACGCGCAGGCGCTGGTGCGCGACATCGCCGACGACCTCGCCGAATGGGACGCCTCGACCCGGCTCAGGGAGCGGCTCGATCACGTGGCCGCCACCATGGCCTGCCATGGCTCTGTCCGCGCGGGCCGCCGCCTGCGTCCCGAGGAAATGGACGCGCTCCTCCGCGAAATGGAGGAGACGCCGCAATCCGGGCAGTGCAACCACGGCCGGCCGACCTATGTCGAGCTGAAGCTCGCCGACATCGAGCGCCTGTTCGGCCGCCGCTGACGATCAGGGCTCTGTCAACTCTCGTGCGACGTTCCGACCTTTCGGGCGGCCCGTGCGAAACATCCGCCGCATTTCCGGATTCAGAATGCTGCAGGTGCGAGATGAGCGCGGGAGCAATCAATGGAGTCCATCAGGGCCGCCTCGGCATGGATTCGGCACGGGCTGGGCTGGCTGCCGGAATGGGTTCAGGCAGTTCTCCTCCTCGCATTCGCGATCACCGTCGCGATCCTAATCCACCGCCTTCTCGCCCGCATCACGGACCGGATCTTCTCGCGCAACGAATTCGCCCGGAAGCTCGTCCCGCGGATCCGCGGCCCGATACGGCTCGCGCTCATCATCCTCGCCGTGGCGCTGGTGGCGCCGACGACGCCGCTGACGGGCCCCCAGATCCGGCTCATCGGCCATTCCCTGCTCGTGGCCTTCATCGTGCTTGTCGGCTGGAGCCTGGTACGCGCGGTCGAGCTCGGGGCCGCCCTCTACCTCCGGCGCTATCGGCTGGACGTCGAGGACAACCTGCTCGCCCGCAAGCACTTCACGCAGGTCAGGATCCTGAGGCGGGCGGTCGACACGCTGATCATCGTGCTGACGGCCTCGGCGGCGCTGATGACCTTCGACGGCGTCCGCCAATACGGGGTGAGCCTCTTCGCCTCCGCCGGCGCAGCCGGCCTTGTCGTCGGCCTCGCCGCCCAGCCTGTGCTCTCCAACCTGATCGCCGGCATCCAGCTTGCCATCACGCAGCCGATCCGCATCGAGGATGCCGTCATCGTCGAGGGCGAGTACGGAACCATCGAGGAGATCACGGCGACCTACGTGGTCGTGCGGCTATGGGACCTCCGCCGCCTCATCGTGCCGCTGAAATACTTCATCGACACGCCGTTCCAGAACTGGACCCGCGAAGGCGCGGCCATTCTCGGCACCGTGATGCTCTATCTCGATTATCGCGCGCCGATTCCGGCGATCCGCCGCAAGCTTGGGGAGATCGCGAAGGCTTCGCCGAACTGGGACCATAGGGTGGTCGGCCTGCAGGTGACGGACGCGAAGGATCAGGTCATCGAGTTGCGGGCGCTCGTCAGCGCGCGCAACTCGCCGCGCGCCTTCGATCTCAGGTGCGAGGTGCGGGAGAAGCTCATCGCCTTCCTCCAGGCGGAGCATCCCGAGGCTTTGCCGCGGCAGCGTGTCGAATTCGCGGGCGGCGACGATGCCGGACGATCCGGCTATCCCGCCATGCAGGCGGCCGCGGAGTGAGCTTCAGCCGGCATTCCGGAGGAAGACGAGCTGGCTGTCGCCGGTCTCGCGCCGTTCCTCGACCGTGAAGCCCGGCGGCGCCACCACCTCCGCGGCGGCGCGCTCCTCCAGGATGCAGAGCGCGCCGGGCAGGAGCCAGCCGCCCGCCCGCGCGCTGGCGAGCGCGCGCTCGCCGAGACCTTTGCCATAGGGCGGGTCGCAGAAGACGAGGCCGAACGGCGCGATCGTCCCGGCACTGCCGAGATCGGCGGCGTCGCGGCGGAAGATCTTCGTCTGCCCGGTCAGTCCGAGCGCCTCGATGTTCCGGCGCAGGAGCCCGCGCGCCTCCACGCCGGTATCGACGAAGAGCGCCTGCGCCGCGCCCCGCGACAGCGCCTCGAGCCCGAGCCCGCCCGTGCCGGCGAAGAGATCGAGCACGCGCGTCGTCTCCTCGGGCAGGCCGTAGCCGTGGGAGAGCACGTTAAAGAGGGCCTCGCGCAGGCGGTCGCTCGTGGGCCTGATGTCCTGCGACCGGGGACCGGCGAGGGCGCGGCCCCTAAGACGGCCGCCGACGATCCGCACTCTTGCCCCTTTTCGGCCGTCCTTGACCGTTCCGCTTCGGTCCCGGGCGGCCGGAATCGTCCGTCCGCGCGGATCCCGCTGCGGTGGTCCGGGGCGCCCGCTTCGGCCCGCCGCGCGCCGCCCCGCCCTTGGCCGCCGCCGGGCGCTCCCGCGTCTCGGCCTTCTCGGCACGGCCG
>NZ_SPKJ01000030.1 GCF_009866965.1 Propylenella binzhouense
CTGCGGGCCGGACGCCGGGCGCGCCGGCGGGGGCGGCGCGGCGTGCGCTTCACGAGCGGACCCCGAGCCGAAGGCCCGGCGCCGGCCGCTCCTGCATGACCTCGCGCCGGAACCGGAAGAGCGCGGCCGGGCGGCCGCCTGTGGAGAGGCTCGCCCCGCCGGTCCTCTCGACGAGATCGCCCTGCTCCACCAGCCTTCGGAAGTTCTGCTTGTGGAGATGGCGGCCCGAGATCGCCTCCACCGTGCGCTGAAGCTCCGTCAGCGTGAACGTCTCCGCCATCAGCTCGAACACGACGGGACGGTATTTCAGCTTGCCGCGGAGCCGCGAGATCGCCGTCGCCAGGATGCGCCGGTGGTCGTGCTGCATGGGCCGGCCGAGCCGGGGCGGGTCCGGCCAGGGACCGGGGGAGGCCCGCCCGTCGCGCACCGCCTCTTCCGCGAGCCCCGCCTCGTAGAGGAGCTCGAAGCGCTCGAGCACCCTCTCCTCGTCCCAGGGCAGCCCGTCCTGACCGAAGGCAAGGCGGACGCGGTCGCGCCGGCCGATCGGATGGCTGGATGCCGGCTCCTCCGGCGGCCGTGCGCACCAGGCGGCGAGCGCGGGAAGGATGACGGAGGCGAGCTGGGGCGGCGGTCCGCCGCGCCAGTCCTCCCAGGGGAAATAATCGTACCAGTCGCGCCATTCGGCGCGCGACCGGGCGAGCGCCTCCGCGGAATCCGCCGAGCGCCGCGTGAGCGCGAGATAGCCGACCGACATGACGTGCGGCGCGGCATCGCCGGGCTGGGCCAGCCGGCCGCGGTCGCCGAACGTATAGAGCTGCTCCACGTAGCCAAGCCGGAGCTGCGTCTGCGCCACCACCCAGTCGCGGAGCCCGATCTCCATCGTGCGGTGGCGGAGCGGGTCGAACAGGCCGAACGGGAGGCTCTCGGTGCCATCCTGGGCCGGCGGCGCGATGACGAGGATGAGCGGCGTGTGGCCGTCGACGGCGACGATGGCCGCGTTGAGGCCGATTTCGATCGCCGGCGGACGGACGGGCGGACCGGGCGGATGCGGCAAAGGCTCAGCCATCCGCGACGTCGAGCGAGAAGACCGTGCCCTCGAAGCAGTCGGCCCCGCGGCCGATCCGCTCGACCGCGGCGATCATCCTTCCGTCGCGGGCAAGGAGGGCATCTGCGATCGAGACGAAGAGCCGGTTCGGCGTTGCCTGCGGCGAGAGGCTGCGGAGCCGCCAGGCGGTCTGCTCCTCGTCGAGATCCGGCCGGAGCGCGCAGAGCGCCGTATAGGCGGCCGCCGTCGAACGGCTCACCCCCGCGAAGCAGTGGATCACGAGCGGCGCGGAACGGTCCCAGCGCTGCACGAAATCGAGGAACCGGCGCACATGGGCCTCGCCGGGCGCCACGAAGCCCTCCATCGGCTCGGCGATATCGTTGAAGCCGAGCACGAGATGGTCGGCCTCGCTGACGCATGCCGGCCGGCTCACGCGCGTGAGGTCGCCGAGCAGGGTGACGACATGCCGGGCGCCGCAGATCTCGACCGTCTCGCCGAGCCGCGACAGCGGACAGACATGGATGGTGCTCATCTTCGCTCCTCAGCCGGAGGCAGCGATTTCGCTCCGCTCCGCCATGCTTCCGATCTGCGCCGCCTGCACCGCAACGGCCTCGATATAGCGGGATTCGGCCCGGACTGCGGACCAGGGCTCGAGCAGATCGCCGAGATCGCCGGACGCGAATTCCTCCGGCCTGCCAAAATAGCGCCGCGCCTCCGCGTCCGAGAAGCCGGCGAGCATGGTCGCCTCCAGGTAGGCGGCCACCTGGTCGGCCCGCTTGACGGCCGCGGCGAGCGGACGGGGAGGCTCCGGCGGCAGGCCGTAGCGGATGCGGATCGCGGCGAGGAGACGCTGCTCCACCGCCTTGTAGCGGCCGCCGAGGACCGCCTTGAACGGCGAGATGATGTCGCCGATCACGTATTCCGGCGCGTCGTGGAGGAGCGCCGTCAGCCGCTCGGCAGGAGCCGAAGCGGGCCGTCGCATCATGGCGATCCGCTCGACGAGCAGCGAGTGCTGGGCGACCGAATAGGCATGGTCGCCGCGCGTCTGGCCGTTCCAGCGGGCGACGCGGGCGAGCCCGTGGGCGATGTCGGCGAGTTCGATGTCGAGCGGCGACGGATCGAGAAGGTCGAGCCGGCGGCCCGACAGCATGCGCTGCCACGCGCGCGGGGGCGCGCCCGACCGGTCGGGCATCAGGCCTCCCCTCCCGCGTCCGGCCAGCCATAGGTCGCCCAGGCCGGCAGCGCGAGCTTCACCTCCTCCGGGCCGGCGCGGACCGGCAGGCCGAGATCGAGCGCTTCCCGGAGCCGGTCGAGGCGGACCAGGCCGATACCGGTCGCGCCGGCGGAAGAGCCGAGACGGCCGAGCGGACGCTCGCCGGCGACGATCTCCGCGCCCGGCTCCGGCAGCGGGCCTTCGCCGTGCACCGCCACGATGCGGCGCCGGGCCGTGCCGCGATGGCGCATCCGGCTGACCACCTCCTGGCCGATGTAGCAGCCCTTCCCGAATGCGACGCCGTTCAGGGAATCCATGGCCGCGTCGTGCGGAAAGGCGTCGCCGAAGACGAAATCGAGGCCGCCCTCGGGGACGGCGAGCGCGATCCGGTGCCGGTGCCAGGCCTCCTGCTCGGCATCCGCGAAGACGCTCGCCTGCGGCGCCACCCAGCGGCCGCCGAGCGCGGCGAGACGCGGATCGGGGGGCCGGCCCGCCTCCGCGCCGTCCCAGGCGGCGAAGACGGAAAGGTCGTCGGCGGGCGGACCGATCTCGACCCGCGCGCGGAGCCGGTAGAGCGCGAGCCGTTTGGCGATGCCCGCGGCCTGATCGGCGCGGAGGTCGACCGCAAAGCCCTCGCTCTGCCGGTGCAGGAGGAAATCGGCGAGGATCTTGCCCTGCGGCGTGAGCAGCGCACCGTAGCCGGGAGCCTCCGGCCCGACCGCCGCGACGTCGGCCGTCACGATGTTCTGGAGGAAGGCCGCGGCATCGGGACCGGAGACCGACAGGATCGCACGGTCGTGAAGGCAGGCTATCGGCATGATCGCACGCTTCTCCGGGGTCTGACGGCATCTCTAGGCTAGCGGAGCCGCCGCGCGCAACAAGCCCGCACGCCGGGCCGGCTCACCGGCCGGAAACGCCTGGGGCGGGCCAAACGGTAACCACGCGGGCGGTTAGCTTACAGCTCCTTAAGCGGCATCTGCTAAATCTCCGCATCGAGCACGGGGCACCAGCCAGCGGCGAGGCGCGCTTGAAGAACGGCAATTCCTACGCCGAGATCGGCAGACGCGTCTGGGCCATCGTCCGCCATACGATGACGGCCGAGGACGAGCCGTCGCTGGCGCGCCGCGCGACGATCCTCGCCTTCGTGATCCGGCTCGCCAACGCCGTCCTCGTCTATGTGGCGCAGGTGGTGATGGCCCGGCTGATGGGCCAGTTCGAGTACGGCGTGTTCGCCTATGTCTGGGTCTGGTTCCTGGTGATCGGCACGGTCGCCAATCTCGGCTTCGCCGAGGCGCCGATCCGCTACCTTCCGCAATATCGCGAGCGCGGCGACTTCGACCATCTCCGCGGTTTCCTGCGGGCCGGCTGGGTCGTGGTCGCCATCGCTGCAGTGGGCTTCGGTCTCCTCAGCGCCGCGCTGATCCTGATCGCGCGCGACCTCCTGGAGAGCGCCTACGTCCTGCCGCTGCTCCTGATGCTGATAGGCCTGCCCTTCGCCTCGCTGCAGGGCTATCTGGAGGGGGTCGGGCGCGCCTATTCGTGGACGATGCCGGCGCTCTTTCCCGTCTACATCATGCGCCACGGCCTGCTGCTCATCCTGATGGTGCTCGCCGTCGCGCTCGGCGCCGCTCCGACCGCCGCCACCGCCTATGTCTGCCTGATCGCGACGCTTCTCGTCTCGCTCGTGTCGCAATGGATGAGCATCACCCGCCGGCTCTCCAAGGTGGTCGAGGACGGCCCGGCCGCCTACCGCCGGGTCGAGTGGATCAAGGGCTCGATCCCCTTCTCGGTGATGTACGGGACCGCGCAGCTCTTCGCCTTCGCCGACGTGCTGGTGCTTTCCTTCTTCGTGGGGCCGGACGAGCTCGCGATCTATTTCGCCGCGACGCGGATCATCCAGGTGATCCAGCTCATCCCGTTCGCAGCCTCGGTCGGCACGGCCCAGCTGTTCTCCGCCAACCACGCGCTCGGCAATTCGGAGCGGCTGACGCGCATCACCCACGAGGTGACGTTCTGGACGACGGCGATCTCCGTCCTCGTCGCGCTGGCGGTGATCGCCGGCGGGCACCTGCTCCTCGGCCTCTTCGGCTCCAATTACGACGCAGGGTTCGTCACGCTCTTGATCCTCAGCGTCGGGCTGATCGTCCGGGTCGCCGCCGGCCCGGCGGAGGATCTCCTCAACATGACCGGCCACGCCCCCTGGGCGGCCTGGACCTATGTCGTGACGATCGCGATCAACGTCGCGCTCAACGTCGCCCTCATCATCCCGTTCGGGATCGCCGGTGCGGCGCTCGGCACCTCGGCCGCGCTCTGCCTGCGCGCCTTCTGGCTCGCGCTCGCCGCGCGCAAGCGCCTCGGCATCGACACGACGATCCTGGCGGCGCGCCCCTCGCTGGACGCGCTGAAGGGCATGCTGCCGGCGCGGGAATCGGCCGCACCGGCGGAATAGCCGCTCAATCGCCGGCGACGAAGAAGCGCCAGCGGCCGTCCGGGGAAATGCCGACCCTGAAGAAGATGTAGGCGCCGTAGGAGCGCATCTCCTGATAGTCCGCGGAGGTGAGGAGCGTGTACATCTCCACCATCTGCTCGGGCGACAGCGCGTCGATCGGATATTGCGCGAAATAGGGCCAGACATACATGTCGTCGGCCGTGCCCTGGTCGACATGGACGAAGCCGGCCTCGAGCACCTCGAGAAGAATCGCCAGGATCTCCCGGCCCTCCGGGTCGCCGGAAAGGCTCTTCAGGTACTCGACCGGGTCGTCGAGCTCCGCGTCGAGCGCAAAGAGCGGGGGGTCGGCCTGGCGCCGGATCAGCGGCCGGAGGCGCTCGATGTCGCCGGAGCGGGCGGCCGCCATGATGTCCGCCCAGGTCTTCCGGACAGGCTCGGGCATGTCGTCGGGCGAGCGCAGGATGCTCGGCAGGGCCGAATCGGGCCCGGGCGGCGGCTGCGTCAGGATCTTGCCTTCGCCCGGGGCCGAAGGCTCCGGGGCACCCGGCCCGGGCGTCGGCTCGGCCGATTCCGGGACCTCGCCTGGCGCCGGCGCGCCCTCGTCAGACGGGCCGCTCTCGGACGGGCCGCCCTCCGGCGGGGGCGCTTCCATCGGCCCCTGAGCGGCGTCCGGGTTGTCCGGCTCCGCCCCCGGCTCCTGCGGCATTCCCTCCGGCCCCTCCGGCGCGGCAGGCGGCTCCGCCCCCGGCGCCTCCTCGCCCGGGCCGCCGGGCGCGATCGCCGGCATCTGTGTGCCGGCCTGGGCGAGCCATGTTGGCCGCGTCTCTGCGGACCGAACCGGCTCGCCCGACGCCTGCGCATGGACGGCCATGGCCACGAAGCCGAGGATCGCCGCCGAAGCGAGCCGTGCCGATCTCATCTGTCCCTCCGCATGCGCAGCCCGTGTCTCGATGAGCGGAATCTGATAGCCCTCGGAATGGCGCGTTGAAAGCGCCGAAACCGGCGCTCCCCCGTTCTCCGAGATGCGATGTCCGCACTGATCCACGTTCTGATCGGCTTCCTGATCGGAATTGCCGTCTCGATACCGGTCGGAGCGGTGGCCATCATGACGGCGGAGCGCGCCGTGCATCGGGGCTTCGCGGCGGCCATGGCGGCCGGCACGGGCGGGGCGCTCGCCGACACGGTCTTCGCGGCGGTCGCCGCCTTCGGCGTCTCGGCGATCTCCGACGAGCTCGAAGATCACGCCGTGCTGCTGCAGATCGTCGGAGCCGCGCTCCTCGTTGCCGTCGGATGGCGGATCGCGCGCCGGCATTCGCGGCTGAGGGGGCCCGGCGCCGCGGGCGGGCGAAGCGCCGTCGGCGCGTTCCTGGGCGCCTTCACGCTCACCATCACCAATCCCGGCGCGCTGCTCGGCTCGGCCGTCCTGTTCTCCGCGCTCGGACCGCTCGCGCCCGAGGAGGGCGACATCGGCGCCGCCCTCACGCTGGTCCTCGGCGTCGCGATCGGCTGCCTCTGCTGGTGGACGCTCGTCGCGACGACGATCGCGACGCACCGCCACCGCCTGCCCGAGGACTGGCTCAACCGGCTCAGCCACTGGGCGGGCTTCGCGCTGATCGGCTTCGCCGCCCTGATCCTCCTCCAGCTCGGGATCCAGCAGCTAGTTTAGCAGAATGGGGGCCGTGAACTCGCCGTCGAGGATGCGCTCGGAAAGGCGCGCGGCGAATTCCGCCGTCGCGTCCTCGCCATAGATCTCGACCAGGTTGCGGAGCGCCGCGAAGAGCGAGACATGCGCCAGCACCTCCGGTTCGACTCCCGCCCCGGACGCCTCTTCCCAGGCCTCGAAGACGAGGCGCATGGCCTCCCGCTTCTGATGACCCAGATCGTCGCCTTCACTGTCCACCGGTCCGGTCACGCGTCCCCCCTTTCGACTGTCCGACCTCAATACCACGGCATGCGGCCGGCGGGCGAGAACGGTAACGAATGCGTTAACGCCGGCGTCACTGGCCGAACCGGCGTCGGATGTCGGCCGAGAGGCGGCGGCCTTCCTGGAGATAGAGCGCGATGGCGCGCCGCGCGTTGGGCGTGCAGGTGCGGTAGACCGAATCGTAGGTCGCGTAGCCGTAGTTGAACCGCGCGACGAGCTGCGCCCGGCGCGTCGGCGCCGGCTTCTCGGCGTCGAGCAGCGCCTGCATCTCCTCCTGCCAGAGCGCGGCGTCGTCCTCGCCGCAGAGGCCGCGCAGGAAATGCAGCGCGCCGAGGATCTCGGCGAGGCGCTGCAGGGACGCGTCGTAGACCGGAGGCGGCGGCTCGGGCGCGGGCGCGGCCGGCGCGGCCGGGGCCGGCGTCCCGGATTTCTGCGCGGCGCGCGCGGCAATCCCCGGAAGGCCGGGGACCAGGGCGAGCGCGAGCAGGAGCGCGAGCGCGCGGGCTCTCACGAGCCCGGCATCCAGGGTGCGCTCACCAATAGGGCGGGGCCTCGTAATAGCGGTGGAGCTCTTCTTCCCGGCGGCGATCGGTCCAGACTTCGCCTTCCGCGTCCACATCCGGGGCAGCCTTGAGCTGGTCCTCCGTCACGTCGACGACGTAGCCGTCGAGGGCCGGATCGTAGTCGAGCTTCGACCAGGGCAGGGTGAAATAGCGTTCGCCGAGCCCCAGGAACCCGCCGAACGCCATGACGGCATAGGCCACCCTGCCGCTCATCTTGTCAATCATCACCCGCTCGATCGTGCCGATCCGCTCGCCGTCCCGCCGCAGCACGGCGGTGCCCTCCACGCGGTCGCTGGCGATCAGCGGGGTCGGGGAAACGCGCGCGCCGGCGCCAGTGTCTGCCATGCCTGCCTCCATCGGCGGCGGACCGCCGGGACTCCGGTCGGACAACGCCGCGCCGCTTCCGCCGTTCCGGCAGAGGGACGGCGCGGCGGGACCGACCGCCTCGATCGCCCGGGCGACCCAGCCGAGGGCGCCCGGGGTGAGCGGGCGCTCGCCGACGCGCGCGAACGGCACGAACTCTGCCGCGCAGGCGTCGTCTGCCGCGACCGGCTCGACACCTTCCGGCGCGTGCCCGGCAAAGACCGTGAGGACGATCGGCGCGCGGTCCCCGACCGGGTGGAAGCGCCCGAGCCGGACCAGCCGCCCCGCGCGGATCCCGGTCTCCTCGAAGAGCTCCCGGCGCGCCGCATTCTCCGGCGCCTCGCCGGATTCGAGCCGGCCTCCCGGAAAGCTCCAGCGACCCGCGACCGGCGGCCTGCCGCGCTCGACCAGGAGGACCGAATCCGGGCGGAGGAGCACCACGCTCGCCGCTTCGGTGAGGCCGCCCGCGCCGGCCGCGGGCTCGACGGCGTCCGTCACCTGCCGGTCCGGTCAGATCACCCGGCCGGGATTCATGATCCCGAGCGGGTCGATCGCCGCCTTCACGCGCCGCATCAGGTCGAGTTCGAGCGGCGCGCGCACGCGCCTCAGGAGCTCCCGCTTCGAGCGGCCGATCCCGTGCTCGGCGGCGATCGAGCCGCCGAGATCGGCGATGATGCCGTGCACGGCGTCGTTGAGGGCGCCGGCGCGCGCCATGAAGCCTCCCGGCGCAGCGCCGACCGGCTGGCTGATGTTGAAGTGGATGTTGCCGTCGCCCATGTGGCCGAACGGAACCGGCCGGCAGCCCGGGACGGTTGCCGTGACCGCGGCGAGCGCCCGCTCGATGAATTCCGGGATGAGATGGACCGCGACGGACACGTCGTGCTTCACCGAGGCGCCCTCGTGCTTCTGCACCTCGCTCAGGCCGTGACGCAGCTCCCAGAACGCGGCCTGCTGCTCGCCGGAGCTCGCGATCGTCGCATCGGCCAGCAGCCCGTCCTGGAAGGCGGCCGACAGGACCGCCTCCATCAGCTCCTGCGCGTCCGCCTCGCTGCGGCCCGACGATATTTCAAGCAGGACGTACCAGGAATGCGCCTCGGCGAGCGGATCGCGCGCGCCCGGGAGATGCCGGACGGCGAATTCCAGTCCGGTCCGGCCGATCAGCTCGAAGCCGGTGAGGAGCGAGCCCGTCCGCTCCCGCGCGAGCTGGAAGAGGCCGAGCGCCTGGCGCGGCGCGGAGAGCCCGACGAAGGCGACGCTCCTGCCCCGCGGCTTGGCGAAGAGCTTCAGGACGGCGGCGGTGACGATCCCGAGCGTTCCTTCCGCGCCGATGAAGAGCTGCTTCAGGTCGTAGCCCGAATTGTCCTTGTGCAGCGCCCGCAGCCCGTTCCAGAGCTCGCCGCTCGGCAGCGCGACCTCGAGCCCGAGCACGAGGCTGCGCGTATTGCCGTAGGAGAGCACGCCGGTGCCGCCCGCATTCGACGAGATGTTGCCCCCGATCCGGCAGGAACCCTGCGAGCCGAGCGAGAGCGGAAAGAAGAGCCCCGCCTCCTCGGCAGCCTCCTGGACCCGCTGGAGCACCGTGCCGGCCTCGACCGTCATGGTGCCGCCCTCCACGTCGATCGCGCGGATGCGGTCGAGCCGGTCGAGCGAGACGACGAGCTCGTGCCCGCTCTCGTCCGGCACCTGGCCGCCCACGAGACCGGTGTTCCCGCTCTGCGGCACCACCGGCGTGCGGGTCTCCGACGCCACCTTCAGCACCGCCGCCACCTCGTCCGCCGTGGCGGGTCGAATCACCGCCGGCGTAAGGCCGTGATAGAGGCCGCGCCATTCCTCCAAATAGCGCGCCTGCTCGGCGGGATCGGTGAGGACGTTCCGCTCTCCGACGATGGCGGCGAGCCTCGCGAGAAGCCGGGCGCTGTCAGGATCTTCAGCCATGGCCGGAACATAAGGGGCCATACCGGCGCCGTCGAGGCGGCTTGATGGCCGCGGCACGTCATGCCATTAGGGCCGGCAGCGGCGGTCGGGTAGTCTCTTGCCGTCGGCAGAGCGGGCAGGACCAGATGAGCGCCGAGAACAACGGACTGATGCGCGGCAAGCGGGGCCTCATCATGGGGGTCGCGAACAATCGTTCGCTCGCCTGGGGCATCGCCAAGGCGGCGCACGAGGCCGGCGCGGAGCTCGCCTTCACGTTCCAGGGCGACGCGCTGCGCAAGCGCGTCGAGCCGCTTGCGGCCGAGCTCGACGCCCTCGTCATCGGGCACTGCGACGTCACCTCCGGCGAGACGATCGACGCCGTCTTCGCGAGGCTGCGCGAGGAATGGGGCGAGCTCGATTTCCTGGTCCATGCCATCGCCTTCTCCGAGAAGAACGAGCTCGACGGGCGCTATGTCGACACCACCGAGGCGAACTTCGCCCGGACGATGCAGATCTCCTGCTATTCGCTGACGGCGATCGCGCAGCGCGCCGAAAGGCTAATGACGAATGGCGGCTCCATCCTCACGCTGACCTATTACGGCGCGGAGAAGGTGATGCCGCACTATAACGTGATGGGCGTCGCCAAGGCGGCGCTGGAGGCGAGCGTGCGCTATCTGGCCGTCGATCTCGGCCCCAAGGGCATCCGCGTCAACGCGATCTCCGCCGGCCCGATCAAGACGCTGGCGGCCTCGGGCATCGGCGATTTCCGCTACATCCTGAAGTGGAACGAGTACAATGCGCCGCTGCGGCGGACCGTCTCCATCGAGGATGTCGGGCACTCGGCCGTCTACCTGCTTTCCGACATGGGCCGCTCGGTGACGGGCGAGGTGCACCATGTCGATGCCGGCTATCACGTGGTCGGCATGAAGGCGGTCGACGCGCCGGACATCGCGACCGTGAAGGACTGAGATGGCGGAAGGCGAGAACCTCTCCGCGCCGGCGGCCGATTCGGAGGACGGCCTCGCCTTCCTGCGCCGGATCATCGCCGGCGACCACCCGCAGGCGCCGATGGGCGGCGTGCTCGATTTCCACCTCGCGGAGGTCGAGTACGGCCGGGCGCTCTTCCGCGGCTGCGCGAGCCAGATGTTCTACAACAATCTCGGCGCGGTGCATGGCGGCTGGGCGGCATCGCTCCTCGATTCGGCGCTCTCCTACGCGGTCCACGCGACGCTTTCGGCCGGCGACGGCTACACCACGGTCGAGTTCAAGGTGAGCCTCATCCGCCCGATCACGGCCTCGACCGGGACGATGCATTGCGAGGGCCGCATCATCCATCGCGGCCGGCGGCTGGCGACCGCCGAGGCATGGCTGCGCGACGACGAGGGCCGCCTGTTCGCGCATGGCAGCGGCAGCTGCATGATCTTCCCGGCCAGGCCGTGAAGCCGGGCCGCAGCCGGCGGGCCGCGCCTCAGGCGGGCTTGTGGCAAACCGCCTCGATGTTGTGGCCGTCCGGGTCGAGCACGAAGGCGGCGTAATAGTTCGGATGGTAGTCCGGGCGGAGCCCCGGCGCACCGTTGTCGCGGCCGCCGGCCGCGAGCGCCGCCGCATGGAAGGCGTCGACCGAAGCGCGGTCCTCCGCGGCGAAGGCGATGTGCACCTTCGGGGCGGTCCGGCCGCCGCCCCGGACCCAGAAGAACGGCTTGCCCGCCGAGCCGAGCCCGGCGCCCTCGTAGCTTCCGCCCGTCTCCGCCTTGGTCACCTCCATGACCACGCCGATGCCGAGCGGCGCGAGCGCCTCCACGTAGAAGCGCCTGGCGGCCGCGAAATCGGAAAAGCCGAGGCCGATATGGTCGATCACGGAAACGTCCCCTCGATCTCCTTCACGGGTCGGAGCCTAGGACGAAACGCCGCGATCGCGAAGACCGCCTGCCCGGTTCGCGATGCGCCTGCGCGCTCCTGACGCAGCGCAGCATTTTCGGTGCCGGACGGGTTGCGGGCCCGGCCGGCCAGCCTAAGTCGTCAAACAGGGCGCCGGCGCCGGGCCGATGGGGAGCGCGGAGCGGCGGCTTCGACGAAGAGTGCCTCCACAGAGACAGAGGCCACGAGCGATGCGCGCACGAGCTTTCGTCCGCACGGTTCTTCGCGCGTCGGCGGTGGCGCTCGGCCCGGTGCTGCTCGCCGGCTGCGTCACGTCCCGGTTCGGCCCTGTCCAGGAGGCGCGCACCGCGCTTGTCGGCCTCAACGAGAACGAGATGCGCCTCTGCGCCGGCTTCCCCTCGAAACGCTACGAGCAGAACACGCTCGAGATCTGGAGCTACGAGAAGACGACGGCGTCCTCCGTCGGCGTCAGCCTCCCGGTGCTGCCGACCATCGTCGGCGCCTCGATGAACGTGAACGGCGGCGGCGATTGCCGGATGCAGGTCGTGTTCCAGAACGGAAAGGTAACGCGGATCGGCTATTCCGGAGCGAACGATTCGATCTCCGGGCGCTATGCCTTCTGCGCGCCCATGGTGGCCGAATGCGTCCGCTTCGCGCGCGAGAAGGCGGGCGGCGGAAAAGGCATCCCCGGCCCGCCCCGCAGCCCGGAGAGCCCTGAGGCCGCCCCGCCGGGCAAGCCGGTCGCGGCCCGCTGAGGCTGGCCCGGACGGCGGTCGGGAGGCGCCGCGGTCAGACCTGGCGCTCGACCATCATCTTCCGGATCTCGGCGATCGCCTTGGCCGGATTGAGCCCCTTCGGGCAGGTCTGGGCGCAGTTCATGATGGTGTGGCAGCGATAGAGCCGGAACGGATCCTCGAGATCGTCGAGGCGCTCGCCGGTCGATTCGTCGCGGCTGTCGATCAGCCAGCGATAGGCCTGCAGCAGCGCGGCAGGCCCGAGATAGCGGTCGCCGTTCCACCAATAGCTCGGGCAGGAGGTCGTGCAGCAGGCGCAGAGGATGCACTCGTAGAGCCCGTCGAGCTTGGAGCGGTCCTCGCGCGACTGCCGCCATTCCTTCTGCGGGGTCGGCGAGGCGGTCTTCAGCCAGGGCTGGATGAAGGCGTGCTGCGCGTAGAAGCGCGTGAGGTCCGGCACGAGGTCCTTCACGACCGGCATGTGCGGCAGCGGGTACACCTTCACCGCGCCCTTCACCTCGTCATAGCCCTTGGTGCAGGCGAGCGTGTTCATGCCGTCGATGTTCATCGCGCAGGAACCGCAGATGCCCTCCCGGCAGGAGCGGCGGAGCGTGAGCGTCGGGTCGACCTTGTTCTTGATCCAGAGCAGCGCGTCGAGGACCATCGGCCCGCAATCGTCGACATTCACGTGGAACGTGTCGATGCGCGGATTGCGGCCGTCGTCCGGATCCCAGCGGTAGATCCGGAACTCCTTGGTCCTGCTGGCGGCCGGCTTCGGCCAGACCTTGCCTTCCGTGATGGTTGAGTTCTTCGGGAGTGTGAGCTGGACCATGCGTCAGTAGACCCGCTTCTTCGGCTCGACGTACTGGACGTCGTTGGTGAGCGTGTAGGTGTGGACCGGCCGGAAGTCGATCGCGACGGTGTGCGCCGACTGGTCGCAGAAGGCGAGCGTGTGCTTCATCCAGTTCACGTCGTCGCGGTCGGGGAAATCCTCGCGGGCATGCGCGCCGCGGCTCTCGGTCCGGTTGACCGCCGAATCCATGGTCACCACGGCCTGGATGATGAGGTTCTGGTATTCGAGGGTCTCGATGAGATCGGTGTTCCAGATCAGCGACCGGTCGCTGACGCGGATGTCGTCCGAGCCGCGCCAGACGTCATGGATGAGCTCATGGCCCTCCTGCAGCACCTCGCCGGTGCGGAACACGGCGCAATTGCTCTGCATGACGCGCTGCATCCGGCTGCGGAGCTCGGCGGTCGGCGTGCCGCCATTGGCGTGGCGGGCGCGGTCGAGCCGCGTCAAGGCGACGTCGGTGGCGCTTTCCGGAAGCTCCGGATGCGATTCCCCGCGCGCCACGGTATCGGCGCAGCGCTGGCCGGCCGCGCGGCCGAACACGACGAGGTCGACGAGCGAGTTCGAACCGAGCCGGTTCGCCCCGTGGACCGACACGCAGGCGGCCTCGCCGACCGCCATCAGGCCGGGAACGACCGCATCCGGATCGCCGTCGACCTTGGTCAGCACCTCGCCGTGATAGTTCGTCGGGATGCCGCCCATGTTGTAGTGGACGGTCGGCAGGATCGGGATCGGCTCGCGCGTGACGTCGACGCCGGCGAAGATCTTCGCCGTCTCGGAGATGCCCGGCAGCCGCTCGTGGAGCACCGCCGGATCGAGATGCTCGAGATGGAGATGGATGTGGTCCTTCTCCTTGCCGACGCCGCGGCCCTCGCGGATCTCCATCGTCATGGCGCGCGAGACGACGTCGCGCGAGGCGAGGTCCTTCGCCGAGGGCGCGTAGCGCTCCATGAAGCGCTCGCCTTCCGAATTGGTGAGATAGCCGCCCTCGCCGCGCGCGCCCTCGGTGATGAGGCAGCCCGAGCCGTAGATGCCGGTCGGGTGGAACTGCACGAACTCCATGTCCTGCAGCGGCAGGCCGGCGCGGAGCACCATCGCGTTGCCGTCGCCGGTGCAGGTGTGCGCCGAGGTGCACGAGAAGTAGGCGCGGCCGTAGCCGCCGGTCGCGAGGATGGTCTTGCGCGCCCGGAAGCGGTGGACGGTGCCGTCGTCCATGCTGAGCGCGACGACGCCGCGGCAGGCGCCATCGTCCATCAGGAGGTCGATCGCGAAGTACTCGACGAAGAACTGCGCCGAGTTCCGGACCGCCTGGCCGTACATGGTGTGCAGCATGGCGTGGCCGGTGCGGTCGGCGGCGGCGCAGGTGCGCTGCGCGGTGCCCTTGCCGTAATTCGTGGTCATGCCGCCGAACGGGCGCTGGTAGATCCGGCCGTCCTCCGTGCGCGAGAACGGCACGCCCCAGTGCTCGAGCTCGTAGACGGCCTCCGGCGCGTTGCGGCAGAGATATTCGATCGCGTCCTGGTCGCCGAGCCAGTCGGAGCCCTTGACGGTGTCGTACATGTGCCAGCGCCAGTCGTCCGGACCCATATTGCCCAGCGAGGCGGCGATCCCGCCTTGCGCCGCGACGGTGTGCGAGCGGGTCGGAAACACCTTGGTGATGCAGGCGGTCCGCAGGCCGGCCTGGCTGCAGCCGAGCGTGGCGCGGAGCCCGGCGCCGCCGGCGCCGACGACGACGACGTCGAATTCGTGGTCCGTGACGGGATAGGCGCGTCCGTTGACGGCCGGCGCCGCCCCGTTCGCTGTGGCAGGTTCGGCCATCTCAGCCTCCGAAGGCGATCTTCAGGATCGCCACGATACAGGTGAGCCCGATGGCCCAGGCGAGGATCCAGTTGCCGGCGACGAGCGCAAGCTTCGGCAGGTCGCCGTGGACGTAGTCCTCGATGATGACCTGCATGCCGATCCGCATGTGGATGACGGTCGAGATGACCGCGCCGAGCATGATCACCGTCACCAGCGGCGAGGCGAGCGTGGCGCGCACCTCCTCGTAGCTCGCCCCGTTCAGCGCGATCACGAGAATGACGAAGGCGGTGATGAGGATGGCGCCGCTGACCGAGGTCAGCCGCTGAACGACGAAATGGCCGGTACCCGCCTTGGCGGAGCCGAGGCCGCGGACTTCTCCAAGCGCTGTACGCATCTCGCTCTTCCTAACGCGCGACGAAGCCCACGATCCAGACGAGGATCGTGAGCAGGACGGACCCGATGATGGTCGCCCAGGCGAGCCCGTTTCGGCCCGCCCGGCTGAAACCGGCGCCGGTGTCCCAGATGAGATGGCGGATGCCGCCGAGCAGGTGGTGCAGGAGGGCCCAGGTGAAGCCGAACAGGATCAGCATGCCGAACCAGGATCCGAGGAAGCGGTCGACGGTGCCGAAGGCTTCCGGCCCGCTCGCGATCGCAACCAGCCACCAGGCGAGGAGGAGCATGCCGAAATAGAGGGCGCCGCCGGTGATGCGGTGGACGATCGACATCACATACGTGATCGTTGGTCGCCACACCGTGAGGTGCGGCGAGAGGGGTCGCGCCGCCTTCACGTCGGTCTGCGCCATGGCCGGAGCTCCTGCGGTATCCGAATGTGGACACGCTCATAGAGCCAAGCGCGCGCGAGTTCAAATGATGCGACGCAATAAAATGACAAAATTGCCGCGGCGGACGCGACTTAGCGCCAGCCGCTGGTATCTTTTATTCCACGAGGCCGCAGAGCATCCTGTTCCCCGATCCGCCTGCCGGATCGGTCCGATAGTCGTCCGGCCCCGAATGGACCATGATCGCGGTGCCGTCCTCGTCGAAGAGCGAGTTCTCGTCGTTCTCGTCGAGCGACACGAAGGCCGTGAGGACGTCGGCGGTCGCATTGCCCGATCCGTCGGCGAAGATGTTCGGCATGTCGCCGGCATGCGGGCCGTCCTCGCTCACGAAGCCGTGCTTCGCCTCGTCGGGATTGTAGTGGCCGCCGGCCGACTGGAAGGGAGGCGTGCACTCGCCGACCGCATGGAAGTGGAACCCGTGCGGCCCGGGGGTGAGGCCGGTGAGCTCGGCGTGGACGAGCACGCCCGACGGCGTCTGCGTGAGGGTCACCGTGCCGTGGTCCTTGCCGTCGGCATCCTTCATGGCCGCCTTGGCGACCAGCGCCTCCGCCGCGCCGCCCTGCTGGGCGGCCGCCGGCTGCGACACGAGGAGAGCGGCCGCCGCGGCCGCGAGCGAGATCCTCAGGATCATGTTCTTGTGCCTCCCTGACTCAGGTTGCTGATCCGCGCGACGGCGCGGCGCCCGGGGAAGGATGGACCGCGTTCCCGGAACGGCAAGGGCAGCGGGCGGGGGGAAGCCGGCAGGGAGCGGCTGCGGACGGCTATTGCTGGCCGAGCTTGAAGTCGTCGCCCTTCATGGAATCGTCCCATTCGCCGGGAACGTCCTTGACCACCGCCTGGGCGCCGATGACGCGGCCCTGGACGGGATCGAAGGTCAGCGCCGGCGAGCCTTCGAGCCGCCAGCCTTTGTTGAGCGCCTCCGACACCTTCTTGCAGAAGGCGGCATCGTCCGGTCCGGTCAGAAGGCGATAGAGCCTCATGCGGCGCCCCGCCGCGCGAAGGCCTCCGCGAAGCCCAGAAGCCGCTCGGCCTGGCCGAGATGGAGCCGCTCGACCATCTGCCCGTCGACGGCGATGACGCCGCGGCCGGCATTCTCGGGCCTGGCGAAAGCCTCCACGATGGCGCGTGCCTCGGCGATTTCGGCCTCTCCGGGCGTGAAGATGCGGTTCGCGGTCTCGATCTGGGAGGGATGGATGACGCTCTTGCCGTCCATGCCGAGATCGCGCGCCTGCCGGCATTCCTCCTCGAGGCGCGCGGCGTCGCGGAAGTCGTTGAGGACGCCGTCGATGACGTCGAGGCCGAAGGCGCGCGCCGCGAGCACCACGTCGGAGAGCCACGGGACCAGCGGCGCCCGGTCGCGCCGCGCCGCGACCCGCGTCTCCAGGACGATGTCGTTGGTGCCGAGGACCAGGCAGTCGAGCGGAACCGCGGAATCCTCCGCCGCGGCCGCGATCTCGGCGACCGAAAGGAGCGCCTTCGGCGTCTCCATCATGACCCAGAGGCGGGCTGAGGAATCGGCATCCGCAAGCGCCGCGGCAGCGGTCCGGACGTCGGCGGCGCCGGTGATCTTCGGAACGAGGATCGCGTCGGCGCCGGCGCCGACCGCGGCGAGCATGTCCTCGGTCGCGAAGTCGGTCTCAAGCCCGTTCACCCGCACGATGACCTCGCGCTCGCCCTTGAGCGAGGCGACCGCCACCCGGAGCGCCTCGCGGGTTTCGGCCTTGGTCTCGGGCAGGACCGCATCCTCGAGGTCGAGGATGATCGCGTCGGCGGCGAGCGTCCGCGCCTTCTCGATCGCGCGAGGCTTGTCGGCCGGGACATAGAGCACGGATCGGCGCGGGCGGAATTTCGTCATATCCGGGCTTTAGCGGGAGGCCCTTCGGCGTGCAAGGATCGGGCCTCGATTCGCGCGAGCGGGACGGCGGCGCCGTCCGGGCGGAGCTGGCGGAATGGCATATGACAGGACCTTCGACGTCGTGATCGCGGGAGGCGGCGCGGTCGGGTCGGCCGTCGCCTACTTTCTGAAGCGCGAGCTCGGCTTTCCCGGAACCGTGGCGCTCGTGGAGCCGGACCCGACCTTCCGCCGCGCGGCGAGCATGCTCTCCGCCGCCTCCATCCGGCAGCAATTCTCGACGCCGGAGAACATCAGGCTCTCCCGCTTCGGGCTGGAATTCCTGAAAGGGCTCCCGGCGGAGCACGGCCCCGAATTCGACCCTCAGCTGCGCGAAGGCGGCTATCTGATCCTCGCGACGCCGGAGGGCGCGCCGACGCTCGCCGCCAACCACGCGATCCAGCGGGCCGAAGGTGCGGAGGTCATGCTTCTCGACCGCGAAGCGCTCGGTCGCCGGTTCCCCTGGCTCGCGGCGGCTGGCCTCGGCGCCGGCTCTCTGGGCCTTGCCGGAGAAGGCTGGTTCGATGCGGCGACGCTCCTCGGCTGTCTTCGGCACGGCGCGCGCGCCGCCGGCGCCGCTGCCGTCACGGACCGGATCGCCGGCATCGAGACCGCCGGCGGCCGCATCGCCGCCGTCCGGCTCGGCGGCGGGGAGATCGTCGGATGCGGCCTCCTCGTCAACGCCGCCGGCACGGCGGCGGGCGCGCTCGCCGCGCTCGCCGGCCGCACGCTCCCGGTCGAGCCGCGCAAGCGCTCCGTCTTCGTGGTCGACTGCCCGGCCGCGCCGGAGGGAATGCCGCTCGTGGCCGACCCGTCGGGCGTCTGGATACGTCCCGAGGGGCGCGGCTTCATCACCGGATATTCGCCGCCCGAGGCGGAGGACGCGGCGGCCGATCCGGAGGATTTCGAGCCCGACCACGCGATGTTCGAGGAGCGCCTCTGGCCGGCGCTCGCCAGCCGGATCCCGGCCTTCGAGACGCTGAAGGTGAGGAATGCCTGGGCCGGCCACTACGATTTCAACACGCTCGACCAGAACGCCGTTGTCGGGCCCGACCCTGAGATCGCGAACCTCTTCTACGCCAACGGCTTTTCCGGGCACGGGCTGCAGCACGCGCCGGGCGTCGGGCGTGCCGTGGCCGAACTCATCCGGTTCGGGAGCTACCGCTCGATCGACCTCGGCCTGTTCGGCTTCGGACGGATCGCCGCCGGCCGCCCGGTGATCGAGGCGGCCGTGATCTGATGCCGCGTCCGCCGGTCGTTGCGATATCGAGCCATGTGGCGCGCGGGAGCGTCGGCAACCGCGCCATGGCCTTCGCGCTCGAGCGGCTCGGCCACGAGGTGTGGTCGGTGCCGACCGTGCTCCTCGCGCACCACCCCGGCCGCGGCCCGGGACCGCGCACGGCGATCGCCCGCGACACCTTCGCGGCGATGCTCGACGCGCTCGGCGCCGCCGACCGGTTTCCCGCCGTCGGGGGGCTGGTGAGCGGCTATTTCGCGGATGCCGGCCAGGTCGAGGCCGTGGCGCGGCTCGTCAGCGCCCTCAAGGAGGCCAGTCCCGGCGCGCTCTTCGTCTGCGATCCCGTCATCGGCGATTCCGGCAGGCTCTATGTCGACGACAGCGTCGCGGCGGCGGTGCGCGACCGTCTCCTGCCGCTCGCCGACGTCGCGACGCCCAACGCCTTCGAATGCGCCTGGCTCGCCGGCGAGCCCGGGCGGACCGGAGATGCGGCCACCCTCGCGGCGCTTCTGCCTTGCCCGAACGTGGTCGTCACGTCCGTGCCGGCGCTGATGCGCGGCCATATCGGCAACCTGCTGTCGACCGAGGGCGACGCCGTTCTGGCGGAGCACAGGGCGGTGGAGACCGCGGTGAAGGGCACCGGCGACCTCCTCGCCGCCCTCCTGCTCGCGCGGCTCCTGGAGGGGCGCGGCATCGTCAAGGCGCTCGAAATGGCGGCCGCCAGCGTGTTCGAGGTGGTGGCGGCAACCGCGCGTGCGGGCGGCGACGAGATGATGCTCGCCGAGTTCCAGACGGCGCTCGTGCAGCCGCGGGCGCCGGTCGCGATCCGGCGGTTCGCGCCGCGACCGAGCCTCAAGCCGCGGCCGCTCGTCTGAATTCGCGTGCTACGGCGTTGCGTCGCGGCGCGGAACGGCGCAAACCGGACCCGCCATGATCAAGTTTCCGCCGCATCTCCTCGAAGGCTACCGCAACTTCCTGACCGGACGGCTCGAGGCCGAACGCACCCGCTATCGCCTCCTCGCGGAGACGGGCCAGCGCCCCTCGGTGATGGTGATCGGCTGCTGCGATTCGCGCGCCGCTCCCGAGACGATCTTCGACGCCGGGCCGGGCGAGCTCTTCGTCGTCCGCAACGTCGCGAATCTGGTGCCGCCCTACGAGCCGGACGGCGAGTACCACGGCACCAGCGCCGCCCTCGAATTTGCCACCAAGGTGCTGAAGGTCGGCCATATCGTGGTGCTCGGCCACGGCCGCTGCGGCGGCATCAAGGCGGCGCTCGAGGCGAGCCCTGAGCCGCTCTCGCAGGGCGATTTCATCGGCAAGTGGGTGAGCCTGCTCGCTCCCGCCACGCAGACGCTCTCCGGCACCACGCTGATGACCGCCGCCGAGCGCGAGACCGCGCTCGAGCGCATCTCCGTCCGGCACTCGATCGCCAATCTCAGGACCTTCCCCGACATCGCGGCGATGGAAGGCAGCGGCCGGCTCGCGCTGCACGGGGCCTGGTTCGACATCAGCACCGGCGAGCTCTGGGTCATGGATTCCGCGACGGGCGACTTCGCACGGCCCGACGGGTTCGGCGACGAGGCGGAGGCCGGTCCCGCAGAAGCGCCGATGGCCGGCTGAGCGCCGGCCCGGCGCCGATTGTGAACGCGGCGCGCCGCTGTTATATAGCCGCCATGCCGTCGATCGCCGACACCAGGATGGGCCCGAGCCTCGTTGCGCCGCTGCCCGCGCGCGCGCGGACGACGCTCGGATTCGCCGCGATCTGCGACCATGCGCGCCTGCCCTGGCGGTTCTTCGCGCGCCTCCACGCGGCCGACGGTTCGCTCATTACGCCCGCGTGACCGGCGCCGCGACGCGCCGGCAAGAGCCGCCGAACCAACGCATTTCCGAGACACGACCATGAGCGAACCGAAAACCCTCTACGACAAGATCTGGGCCGACCACGTCGTCGACCAGCAGCCGGACGGCACCGCCCTCCTCTATATCGACCGCCACCTCGTCCACGAGGTGACGAGCCCGCAGGCCTTCGAGGGCCTGCGCATGGCGCACCGCCCGGTGCATGCGCCGGAGCGGACCCTCGCCGTCGTCGACCACAACGTGCCGACCTCCGACCGCAGCGAGGGCATCGCCGATCCGGAATCTCGCCTGCAGGTGGAGACGCTCGCCGAAAACGCCCGCGAGTTCGGGATCGAATATTACAGCGAGCGGGACATCCGGCAGGGCATCGTCCACATCATCGGCCCGGAGCAGGGCTTCACGCTGCCGGGCATGACGATCGTCTGCGGCGACAGCCACACCTCCACGCACGGCGCCTTCGGCGCGCTCGCCTACGGGATCGGCACGAGCGAGGTGGAGCACGTGCTCGCCACGCAGACGCTCATCCAGAAGAAGGCGAAGAACATGCGCGTGCTCGTCGACGGCACGCTGCCGGACGGCGTCACCGCGAAGGACATCATCCTCGCCATCATCGGCGAGATCGGCACCGGCGGCGGCACCGGCCACGTCATCGAATATGCCGGCGAGGCGATCCGTTCGCTCTCGATGGAAGGCAGGATGACGCTCTGCAACATGTCGATCGAGGGCGGCGCCCGCGCCGGCATGGTGGCGCCCGACGAGACGACCTACGCCTATATCAAGGACCGTCCGCGCGCGCCGAAGGGCAAGGCATGGGACATGGCCCGGGCCTATTGGGAGCGGCTCCCCTCGGACGAAGGCGCCCATTTCGACCGCGAGGTGCGGCTCGACGCCGCGAACCTGCCGCCGATCGTGAGCTGGGGCTCCTCCCCGGAGGACGTGGTCGCCGTGACCGGCCTCGTGCCCGACCCCGACCGGATCCCGGACGAGACGAAGCGGGCGTCGAAATGGCGGGCGCTCAAATATATGGGCCTGACCCCCGGGACCCGCATGACCGACATCGCGCTCGACCGCGTCTTCATCGGATCGTGCACCAATGGACGGATCGAGGACCTGCGCGCCGCGGCGAAGATCGTCGAGGGCCGCCGGGTCAGCGAGCGGGTCCGCGCGATGGTCGTGCCGGGCTCGGGGCTGGTCAAGGCGCAGGCCGAGGCCGAGGGCCTCGACAAGGTGTTCCGGGCGGCCGGCTTCGACTGGCGCGAGCCGGGCTGCTCGATGTGCCTCGCGATGAACGCCGACAAGCTCGCCCCCGAGGAGCGCTGCGCCTCGACCTCGAACCGGAATTTCGAGGGCCGCCAGGGCTACAAGGGCCGCACCCATCTCGTCTCGCCGGCAATGGCGGCCGCCGCGGCGGTGGCCGGGCGCTTCGTCGACGTCAGGGAATGGGGCCGCACGGCCTGACCGTCGGCACCCGATCTTGACGGGCGGGCGGGGCTGCACGGCTCCGCCCGTCCTACTTCGGGCCACGGCCGGAGCGGCGCGAAACGCGGAACGCAGACGCTTCCGCCCGTGCGCGCCGCCGCCTATCTTTCCGGCATGTCGCACGCATCCGGCCGGCGACCCGGCCTTCCCCCGTACCGCCTTCCCTCCATCGAGGACTTCGAGCGCATGGCGGCGGCCGCCTACGGCCGGCTGCCGCCCGAGTTCCGCGCGCTGACCGGCGAGATCGAGATCCGGGTCGCCGAGCTGCCCGACCGCGACGCGCTGGAGGATCTCGGGCTCGACGACCCGCTCGACCTGATGGGCCTCTTCGAGGGGGTCGGGCTCGCGCACGGCTCCTCGACGCCCTTCACCGGCGCGATGCCGAACCGCATCTGGCTCTACCGCCGGCCGATCCTCGCTTATTGGGAGGAGCACGACGAGCGCATCGAGGCGATCATCGAGCACGTCCTGATCCACGAGATCGGCCACCATTTCGGCCTTTCGGACGACGACATGGAGGAGATCGAGGAAGAGGCCGACTGAGCGGCCCCGCCGTCGCCGGCCGGCGCGATCAGCCGGAATCGTTCGTGAAGAGGTCGGGCGCCAGATGGTTCTCGACGCGCTGGACGCCCGCGACGTTGCGGGCGGCGACTTCGAGTGCGCGCGCCTGCTCATCCGACTTCACGATCCCCCAGAGATGGACGACGCCGTCGGTAACGACGATGTTCATGCGCGTGAGATCGATCCAGCCCTCGTCGCGGAGCTCCTCGTTGAGGGCGTCCCGGATCGCATCGTCCGAGACCCCGCCGGCCACCGGAGCGTGACGCCCGGCGACCAGCCCGTGCAGAAGGTTCGCGCGGCTCACGATGCCGACCGGGGTGCCGTTCTCGACGATCGGGACCCGCTTGATGCAGCGCCGCTCCAGCGTTTCCGCGATTTGCGCGAGGTCGGTCTCGGGGTCCGCCGTGACGACGTCGCGCGTCATGACATCGGCGGCCGTGAGGCCGTGCGACCTGACGAAATCGGCGGCCTGGATCGAGCGGTCGGTCAGCAGCTCGAGCCAGTGCGGGCGGCGCGGTTCGGTGGCGATCTCGGCGCGGCGGAGGAGGTCGCCCTCGCTCACGATCCCGACGAGGCGGCCGCCGCCATCCACGACCGGCACGCCGCTGATCCGGCGTTCGATCAGAAGGGCGGCGATTTCAGAAATCGGCGTGTCCGGGCCGACGGAGATGACCGGGCTGGTCATCACGCTCCTGGCTTTCACGACCTTTCCTTCCCACTTCCGCGGATCTGCGGCAGGACGAGCCTTGCGGCGATCCGCTTGTTCTCTGTTGCCTCGGCGCGGTGCCCCGCGCCGCCCGGCATCGGTCCGGGATAGTGCGAACCGCGGCCGGACGAGTCAATGACGGCGGCGGCCGGGGCCCGGCCTGCCGCCATGCTACGAACTGGCGCCGAGCGTCGAGACCCGGACGCTCCGCCAGGACGAGAGTGGCACGGTCTCTCGGGCGCCGCCGAGCTCGGCGCCAAGCACGTCGCGGATCGAGAGGACGCCGATCAGCGTGTGCTCGTCGAGCACCGGGACGTGACGGATGTGGTGCTCGTCCATCAGGGCCTGGACGGCATCCAGCGTATCCCCGGGACCGCAGGAGATGACCGGCCGCGACATGAAGACCGAGGCCGGCAGCGCGAGCGCGGACGCGCCGCGATCGGCAACGGCGCGCAGAATGTCGCGCTCCGAGAGCATGCCGACCACGACCTCCCCCTCGGTGCCGCAGACATCCTTCACGACGACCGCACCGATATTCTCGCGCCGCATCAGCTGCGCGGCGGTCTGCAAGCTCTCGTTCATGCGGACCGTGACGACCTTCGTCCCCTTCTTCCGCAGGATCTGCTCGACGCGCATCTCATCCTCCCTTGAGGTCAGATCCGAACCGTCTCCGGTCCGGTGGAAGGATGGTGGTATACATAATGCCAGTCTGTCAACGGGATTCGTTTTTGCATTGCGGAAACGTCGCTAGGACAGGAAGGTGTTCGACAGCGTTCCGATTCCGTCGATCGAGACCTCGATCCGGTTCGTCGGCCCCTTCATGCTCCCGATCCCGATCGAGGTCCCGCAGCAGACGAGGTCGCCCGGCTCGAGCGACATGTCCTGCGAGAGCCGCCGCACCAGCTCGGCGGCCGGGAAGATCATGTCGCCGATCGGATAGTTCTGCCGTTCCTCGCCGTCGAGGAGCGTCCGGACGACGAGGCCGGACGGATCGAGCCCGGTCGCGATCACCGGACCGAACGGGCCGAACCCGTCGAAGCTCTTGGCCCGGGCCCATTGCGGGAAATGGGGATCCCTGCCGATCAGGTCGGCCGCCGTTACGTCGTTCACGCAGGTGTAGCCGAAGATCGCCGCGGCCGCCTCCGCCGGCGCCGCATCCCGGCACCGGCGGCCGATCACGATCCCGAGCTCGCCCTCATAGGCGATCCTTCCGGCATAGGCGGCCGGCCGGCGGATGGTCTCGCCCGGGGCAAGGGCGCTCGTCGGCGCCTTCAGGAGGTAGAGCGGGTCCGCGGGCATCCCGACGCCGAGCTTCGCGGAGAGGGCATGGAAGTTGTTCCAGAGCGCGATGATCTTGCCGGGATCGCAGGGCGTGCGCAGGCGGACGGCTTCGAGCGGCAGCCTTTCGCCCGTCGGGCGCGGGTCGTCGAACATCGAGCCGTCGTGAACGGCGATCGCGCCGTCCGCGAGCGTTCCGAACCCGGAACCGCCGTCCTTCTCGAAGCGAAGCCAGTGCGCCATTCCGCGTCCTTTCCTGCCCGCGGGACGAGCGCGGCCTTCGCGGCCCGCCGGGGCCGCGCCACGATCCCGGTCTCGACGATCGACTTGTAGCGAGGCGGTCAGTCGCCGCCGGACGCCGCGCCGACGGCGTGGTCCGCCATCATCTCGAGCGCCTGCACCAGCGCCGAATGGTCGGAGCCGCCGCCGCCATGCGCCGCGCAGACATTGAAGAGCTCCTGGCAGGTGGCGGTGTTGGGCAGCGCCATCTTGAGGGCCTTCGCCCCCTGCAGCGCGAGGTTCAGGTCCTTCTGGTGGAGCTCGATGCGGAAACCCGGCGCGAAGGTCCGCTTGATCATGCGCTCGCCATGCACCTCGAGGATGCGCGAGGAGGCGAAGCCGCCCATCAGCGCCTGGCGCACCTTGGACGGATCGGCGCCGGCCTTGGCGGCGAAGACGAGCGCCTCGGACACCGCCTCGATCGTCAGCGCGACGATGATCTGGTTCGCGACCTTGGTGGTCTGCCCGTCGCCGTTGCCGCCCACATGGGTGATGTTCTTGCCCATCAGGCGGAAGAGGGGCTCGACCCTGGCGAAGGCCTCCTCCGGACCCCCCACCATGATGGTGAGGCTCGCCGCCTTCGCGCCGACCTCGCCGCCGGAGACCGGGGCGTCGAGATAGGAGCAGCCGAGCGCCTCGATCCGGCGGGCGAACGCCTTCGTCTCGATCGGCGAGATCGAGCTCATGTCGACGACGACCTTGCCGGGCGAGAGGCCGGCCGCGACCCCGTCCGCGCCGAAGAGCACCGCCTCGACATCGGCCGTGTCGGGCACCATCAGGAACACGATCTCGGCGCGGGCGGCCACGTCGCGCTGCGTTGCGCAGGCCTCCCTGCAGGTGCCGGCGAGGTCCTGGGGCACGCCGCTGCGGGAATGAAGGTAGAGATCGTGCCCGGCGGCGATGAGATGGCCGGCCATGGGCCGGCCCATGACGCCCAGTCCGATGAAACCCAGATCCATGACGTTTCCCTAGGCGACGGCGCGTTGCTGCTGCACGGGCCCCATCCAGCCCAGGCCGTCGCGGGTCCTGCCGGCCGGCTTGTATTCGCACCCGACCCAGCCCGGATATCCGATCGCGTCGAGGTGGCGGAAGAGGAAATCGAAGTTGATCTCGCCGGTCCCCGGCTCGTGCCGGCCCGGATTGTCGGCGATCTGGATATGCGCGATCCGGTCGAGATTGGCTTCGATCGTCCGCGCGAGATCGCCTTCCATGACCTGCATGTGGTAGGCGTCGTACTGGATGTAGAGATTGTCGCTGCCGACGAGATTCAGGATCTCGCGGGCCTGCCGGGTGGTGGTCAGGAAGAAGCCCGGAATGTCGCGGGTGTTGATCGGCTCGGTCAGGAGCCTGAGCCCCTCTTCCGCGAGCCGCCCGGCGGCATAGCGCAGATTGTCCACGAAGACCGAGCGGACCAGCTGCGGATCGGTGCCCGACGGCGCGATGCCGGCGAGGCAGTTGAGCTGCGGGCAATGGAGCGCCCTGGCATAGGCGATGGCCGTCTCGACGCCCTGGCGGAACTCCGCCTCGCGGCCGGGAATGCAGGCGATGCCGCGCTCCCCGCCGGGCCAGTCGCCGGCCGGGAGGTTGTGGAGCGCCAGCGCGAGCGAATGGCGCTGCAGGCGCGCGGCGATCTCGTCGGCCGCGAAATCGTACGGGAACAGGAACTCGACCCCGCGGAAGCCGGCCTGGGCGGCCGCCTCGAAGCGGTCGAGGAACGGCACCTCGTTAAAGAGCATCGTCAGATTGGCCGAGAAGCGCGGCATCGTTCCCTCCTCTGTGCTGGCGCCGTTCCTACTCCGCCGGCTCGAGCGCCGGAAGGTCCACGACCTCCTCGAACTCGACGACCTTGTCGATCTCGGTGCCCATCGCGATGTTCGTGACGCGCTCCGTGATGATGTCGACCACGACCGGCACCCGCCGCTCCGCCGCCTCCCGCCGCGCCCATTCCAGAGTCGGAGCGATGTCCTCCGGGTTGAAGACGCGCGCGCCGATGCAGCCGAACGCCTCCACGGCGCGGACGTGGTCGACACCATACTCGCCGATCTCGGGCGCGTTGATGTTGCGGAACGAGAGCTGGACCTCGTAGTCCATGCCATAGCCGCGCTCCGCCTGGCGGATCAGCCCGAGATAGGCGTTGTTGAGGACCACCATCACGAAGGGGATGTTGTACTGCGCGGCGACGGCCAGTTCCTCGATCAGGAACTGGAAGGAATAGTCGCCGACCACGGCCACGACCTCCGCCGACGGATCGGCGAGCTTCGCGCCGGTCGAGGCCGAGATCTCCCAGCCGAGCGGCCCGGCCTGCCCGCAGATGATGTAGTTGCGGGGCTTCTGGATCTTCTGAAACTGGCCCGAGGCGATCTGGTAGAGGCCGATCGCGGTGACGAAGCGGGTATCGCCGTCGAAGGTCCTGTTGATCTCCTGGAACACGCGCTGCGGCTTGATCGGCTTGTCGTCGAAATCGGTGCGGCGGAGCATCGTCCTCTTGCGCTCGCGGCACTCGGCCGCCCAGCCGCCGCGGTCGGGGAGCGCACGGCGGCGCGCCTCGGCGACGAACGCCTCGAGCGCGAGCCGCGCATCCGCGACGATGCCGAGATCCGGGCAGAAGACGCGGCCGATCTGCGTCGGCTCGACGTCGACATGCACGAACTTGCGGTCGCCGCGGTAGATCTCGGTGGTGCCGGTGTGCCGGTTCGCCCAGCGGTTCCCGATTCCGATGACGAGGTCGCTCCTGAGGAAGTTCGCGTTGCCGTAGCGGTGCTGCGTCTGCAGGCCGACCATGCCGGCATTGAGCGGATGGTCGTCCGGGATCGTCCCCCAGCCCATCAGGGTCGGCACCACGGGCGTGCCGGTCAGCTCGGCAAATTCCACGAGGAGTTCGGACGCCTCGGCGAGGACGACCCCGCCGCCCGCGACGATCACCGGCCGCTCGGCCTCGGCGAGCATGTCGAAGAGGCGGGCGACCGCATTGCCGTTCGGGCTCGGCCGGTCGACGGCGAGCGGCCCGTCCGCCTCCGGGTCGTATTCGATCATCTCCTTCTGGACGTCGATCGGCAGGTCGATGTGGACGGGGCCGGGCCGGCCCGAGCGCATCAGCTGGAACGCCTTGCGGAACACCCAGGGGACCTGGGCGCCCTCCATCACGCAGACCGACCACTTGGTCACCGGCGCGGTGATCGCGGCGACGTCGATCGCCTGGAAATCCTCCTTGTGGAGCTTGGCGCGCGGCGCCTGGCCGGTGATGCACAGGATCGGCACCGAATCGGCGAAGGCCGAATAGAGGCCCGTCACCATGTTGGTTCCGGCCGGACCGGAGGTTCCGACGCAGACGCCGATCCGGCCCGGCGCGGCGCGGCTGTAGCCCTCCGCCGCATGCGTGCCGCCCTCCTCGTGGCGCACGACATAGTGCCGGATCGAGCTGCCGCGAAGCGCATCGTAGAACGGCAGGATCGCCGCCCCGGGAATCCCGAAGGCCGTCTCGACGCCTTCGCTCTCCAGCACGCGGATCGCCGCTTCCATCGCCGTCATGCGAGCCATGTCCGTTCCTCCTCCGGAGACGATCCGCCCCGCGACTTGGCCGCATCGTGGAAATTCGTCTCATTTACTGTCTGATGGAAATTGATCCCATCAAATGTTTTCCGTCAAGTGGGTTCTTATCTCGCTCTTCGAAAATGTCGCAGACGGAATGCGGATGGAGCGTCCGCGCTCCGGCGGTGTATAGGGAGCGCATGCAGGATCAGGCAGTTCAGAGGCCGCGGCGGGGCCGCCCAGCGTCGGCCGGCGGCGAGCCGGCTTCCGAGGTGCAGTCGCTCGACCGGGCGATCTCCATCCTTGAGGCCGTGGCAGCAGCGGACGGCGTCAGCCTCAGCGAGATCGCGCGGCGCACCGGCTACCCCGTCTCGACCGTGCACCGGCTGCTCGCGACGCTGCAGAACCGCGGGCTCGCGAGCCACGACCCGGCGACCGGGCTCTGGATGGTCGGGGTCGGCCTGTTCCGGCTGGGCTCCGCCTATCTCAGGATCCGCAAGCTGCCGGAGATAGCGCGCCCGATCATCCGCGAGGTGCTGGAGGCGGTCGACGAAACCGTGAACGTGACCGTGGTCGACGGCGACGAGATCGTCTGCGTCGCCCAGGCCGAGAGCCACGCCGCCGTGCGGGCCTTCTTCCGGCTCGGCCGCCGCCTGCCCTTCCACGCCTCCGCCGCCGGCAAGGCGGTGCTCGCCGCCTCCTCGCCGGAGCGCCAGGCGCAGCTCGTGGAGCGGCTGGAGCTCGAGACCTTCACGCCCAACACCGCGCACAGCCGCAAGAAGCTGATGAAGCGGCTCGCCGAGACCACCTCCCGCGGCTACGCGATCGACGACGAGGAGCACACGCCGGGCATGCGCTGCGTCGCCGCCGCCATCCTCGACGAGTGGGGCGAGCCGGTCGGCGCGGTCTCGATCTCGGCACCCTCGGTGCGGATGCCGGCAGAGCGGATCGAGAGCCTGGGCGCGGTCGCGCGCGAGACGGCGGCGCGCCTCACCACGCTCTATTCGGGCCGGGAACCGGCGGACAGCTAGTCCGGCCGGCGCGGGTCAGCGTTCCACGAACGCCTTCTCGACCACGAAATGGCCGGGCTCGGCCTGGCTCCCTTCCGAGAAGCCGATCCCGAGCAGGTGGCCGCGCATGTCGGCGAGCATGTCCGGGCTGCCGCAGAGCATGATCCGGTCGCGCGCCTCGTCGAAGGCCGGCGTCGCGAGATCGTCGAACAGGCGGCCTGACGTGACAAGGTCGGTGATGCGGCCGCGGTTGCGGTAGGGCTCGCGGGTCACCGTCGGATAATAGACGAGCTTCTCCCGGATCTCCTCGCCGATGAATTCGTGCTCGGGAAGGTCGCGCGTGATCAGATCCTGGTAGGCGAGCTCGGCGATGTGGCGGACGCCGTGGACGAGCACCACGCGTTCGAACCGCTCGTAGGTCTCGGGGTCCTTGATGATCGAGAGAAACGGCGCGAGCCCGGTCCCGGTCGACAGCAGCCAGAGCGCGCTCCCGGGCAGGAGATTGTCGTAGACCAGCGTGCCGGTCGGCTTGCGCCCGACGAGGATGGCGTCGCCCTCGCGCAGATGCTGGAGCCGGGAGGTGAGCGGGCCGTCCTGCACCTTGATCGAGAAGAATTCGAGCGTCTCCTCGTGGTGCGCGCTCGCCATGGAATAGGCCCGGAGCAGCGGCCTTCCCTCGATCTCGATGCCGATCATGGTGAACTGGCCGCTGCGGAAGCGGAACGACTGGTCGCGCGTGGTCCTGAAGCTGAACAGCGAATCCGTCCAATGCCGGACGTCGAGCACGGTCTCGTGCTGAAGGTTGCTCATGGTCCTGTCCTCGACGAAGCCCCGCGCCATCGGGCGGGGCGCTCTGGATCGGACCGATTCAGGTCAGGCCCGTATGGTAGGAGTACCGTCATACGGTAGGACCAGAATATCGACCTGTCAATTGTGCACGGCACAGGTAGGAAGCCGGCGGACTTCCGCCAATCCGACCCGCTAGCCGCCGCGCGTTCCTTCGTCCCGGCCGCCTTCGCCGTGCGCGCGCCCGGCTGCCGCCGCGAACGGCCCTGCGGCACCATCAGCACCAGCGACCGCTTGCGGACGCTGAAACGGAGCGGCGGCGCGAGGCGGCAGAGATCGCCGTCGATGGTGACGTGGAGGAGCGGGCGCCGGCTCTCGATTTCGACCTTCTCCGCCCGGCGATAGCGGAGATAGCGGCTCTTCTTCCAGTGCCCGACGGCCATGCGGGCCGCCAGCCGCAGGAAGCCGAGCGGGCCGATATGGCGCACCGTATAGAGGGTCAGATGGCCGCCATCGAGCCGCGAGCGCCGGAACATCCGGCCGAGCCCCTCGTCATATTCGTTGTTGAGGACGGCCAGGAAGCGGACCCGCACTTCCTCGCACGCGCCGTCCACATTGACCCGCACGCGGAGCCGGGGCGCCCGCCGGAACAGCAGCAGGAAGGCGGCCGCGAGGCCGGCCCAGCTCCTGGCGCCGATCCTCGCCTTCAGCCTGCGCCGGATCTCGGAGAAGGTCGCGGCGAGCCCGATCGTGCACTTGCTGACGAAGATGCGGCCGTTCACCTCGCCGAGATCGATGGCGAGCGGGACGGCGGCGGCGAGTGCTGCCACCGCCGACGCGAGGTCGAGCGGCATGCCGATGTCGCGCGCAAGCAGATTGGCCGTGCCGCCCGGGAGGATCGCGAGCGGAATCCCCGTCCCGGCGAGGGCCTGCGCGGCATGGCTCACGGTGCCGTCGCCGCCGAGCACGGCGATCGCGTCCGCGCCGGCACTCCGCGCCGCCGCCAGGCACTCGGCCGCGTCGGCGCCTTCCATGATGCGCGGGGCGAAGCCGGCCTCCCGGAACAAGGCAGCGAGGTCGCGGCGGGAAATTCCGGCCGTCGCGCCGGCCTTCTCGTTCACGACCAAAGCGACCGATCGGACGTCCATTCCAGGAAAAGAAGAAATCCGCATTCGGAGTTCCTGGGGTCCACGCCCGGCGACCAGCGACCGGTTCGCGCACCCCGGGACGCGCGCCCGCGCGGCGTCCGTCCCCCGGCCGCCCTCTTGGCCCTTCTGCCGGCCCTTCTGCCGGCCGCCGTGCCGGATGCGGGATTTGTACGTTTTTTTGAACAGTCGGTTGACATGCCTCCCCGCCCGGGCAAAGCTTGTCGCGTGAGCTTCGCCCTCAGGACTCCGGGGAGGGGAACCAGGGGTAAGCTCTTGTCATGATGAGCTTTCCGAGGCCGTGGCGGGGCATGCGGCGGCATTCGCGGCATGCGCGGATTCCGGCTCGACCACCTTCCAAGCGCTTCGTCCGCTCTCGTGGCCAGAAATTGAACATCTCCGATCGCTGTGGGGAGTGACGGATGGATATGCTGGGTCACGCGCTCGCCATCGTGCTCGATCCCTACCGCATGGTGGCGCTCGTCGGGGGCGTGCTCATCGGCCTGGTGATCGGGGTCATACCGGGGCTCGGCGGGGTGATCGGGCTCGCGATCCTCATCCCGTTCACCTACGGCATGGATCCCTATGCCGCGCTCGCCCTCCTCGTCGGCATGCACGCCGTGACGACCACCTCCGACCTCATCCCCGCCATCCTGTTCGGCGTGCCGGGAACGGTCGGCGCCTCCGCGACGGTGATGGACGGCCATGCCCTCGCCAAGCTCGGGCGCGCCGGGCAGGCGCTCGGCGCCGGCTATTCGGCCGCGCTCTTTGGCGGCCTCTTCGGCGCGGTGCTGCTCGCCCTCTGCATCCCGATCATCCGGCCGCTCGTCCTCTTCCTCGCCTCGCCGGAGCTCCTCTCCTTCGCCGTGTTCGGGCTCTCGATGGTGGGCACGCTGAGCGGAAAGGCGCCCCTGAAGGGCCTGGCGGGCGCCGCGATCGGGCTGATGATCGCGATGATCGGCTTCACCCCGCAGACCGGCACCATGCGCTGGACCTTCGGCAGCTTCTACCTGTGGGACCACCTGCCGCTCGTCCCGTTCACCCTCGGGCTCTTCGCCGTTCCGGAGATGATCGAGCTCTTCGTCTCCCGCGGCTCGGTCGTGCGCGACGGCGCCAAGCCGGATTTCCGCCTCCGGGCGCAATATGAGGGGCTCCGCGAGGTGCGCCGCAACATGGGGCTGGTGCTGCGCTCCTCCTGGGTCGGAACCTTCCTCGGCGCCGTCCCCGGCATCGGCTCCGCCTCCATCGACTGGATCGTCTACGGCCAGGCGCAGCGCTTCTCGAAGAATGCCGAGAGCTTCGGCAAGGGCGACATCAGGGGCGTGATCGCGCCGGAAGCCGCCAACAGCGCGAAGGAGGGCGGCGCGCTCCTGCCCACCATCGCCTTCGGCGTGCCGGGCGGGGCCGGCATGGCCGTGCTCCTCAGCGCGTTCCTGCTGCACGGCCTGGTGCCCGGCCCCGAAATGCTCGGCAAGCATCTCGACCTCACCTATTCGATCGTCTGGAGCCTCACGCTCGCCAACGTCATCGGCACCCTCATCTGCCTCTCCGCAAGCGGGCTCTTCGCGCGCCTGTCGACCGTGCGCGCCGGCAAGCTCGTGCCGCTCGTCATCGCCTTCATCGTGATCAGCGCCTATCAGGGCTCGGCGAGCTGGGGCGACCTCTATTCCCTCGCCATCTTCGGGCTCGTCGGCTGGTGCATGAAGGAGAACGGCTGGCCGCGGCCGCCGATGATGCTCGGCTTCGTGCTGGGCGCCCTCTTCGAGCGCTATTTCTTCATCTCCACGCAGGCCTATGGCTGGGAATGGGTGCTCCGCCCGGTCGTCCTGGCGGTGTTCCTCGCATCCGCCTACGTCATCTACGGACCGCTGAAGACGCATCTCGGCGCCACCATCCGCGACCTCCGCAAAAGCCACGTCCGCCACTTCCAGGTGAGCGCACAGGCGCTCTTCACGCTCGCCGTGATCGCCGTGATCGCCGCGGCGCTCTGGACCTCCACGGCCTGGCCGCACGCGGCGAGGATCGTTCCCCAGATCGCCGGCTCGGCCGCCCTCTTCTTCGCGCTGGCGACGCTCGTGGTGGAGCTCTTCGCGCCGCGCGCGGCGGAGCCGGACACGGCCGCCGGCATGAGCGCGCCCCGCCGCGCGGCCGCCTGGATCGTCGCCAACAGGCCGCTCCGGTTCTTCCTCTGGTTCGGCGGCTTCCTCGTGCTCGCCGCGCTGGTCGGGCTGCTGCCGGCGCTGTTCGTCCTCGTGCTCGCCCAGAGCCGCTTCGAATTCAGGCAGAGCTGGGCCTATTCGGTCGGCGTGACGGTGATCACCGTCGCCTTCATCTGGATCTGCTTCGGCTACGTCTTCAACGTTCCCTGGCCGCAATCCTATCTCGGGGACCAGTTCCCCGCGCTGCGCTTCGCAACGGGCCTCGTCTGAGGCCCGGAGGCGCCCGCCCCGCCCGCAAGAGCTGCCCACGACCACCAGGACGGACCGAAATGTCGAAGAAGATTCAGCTGACGCTCGCCTGCGGCGACTACGAGATCGTGCGTCCCCTGAAGGAGGGGATCGTCCAGCCGGACGGCATCGAGCTCACGGTGCTGACCGGCATGGATTCCACGACGCGGCACTGGCGCTTCCTGCGAAACCGCGACTTCGACATGGCGGAGACCTCGGCCTCCTCCTACATCGTCGCGCGCGACAACGGCTATCCGATCAACGCCCTCCCGGTCTTCCTGCACCGGCGCTTCCGGCACGGCTTCGTCTACATCAACACCACGAAGGGCATCACCAGGCCGACCGACCTGATCGGCAGGAAGGTCGGCCTGAAATCCTTCCTCGTCACGGCCGGGCACTGGATGCGCGGCATCCTCGAGCACGAATACGGCGTGCCGCACCGGTCCATCGAATGGGTCACCGAGCTCGACGAGGACGTCGATTTCACGCCGCCGCCGGATCTGAGGACGACGCGGCTGCCGCACGACAGGTCGGTCGAGGCGATGCTCGCCGATGGCGAGCTCGACGCGCTCATCCATTCGAGCCTCATCAAGCCGCTCGTCAGCAAGGACCCGCGCGTCGCGCGCCTGTTCCCGGACTACAAGGCCGAGGAGATCCGCTATTTCGGGAAGACCGGGATCTTCCCGATCATGCATGTGCTCGGCATCAAGAACGAAGTCCTCGAGCGGTATCCCTGGGTCGCCGTGAACATGTTCAACGCGTTCAACGAGGCGAAGGCGATCGCCATGAAGCGCATGGAGAATCCGCGCATCGTCCCGCTCGCCTGGTACCGCGAGGCCTGGGAGGAGCAGCAGGAGGTGCTCGGCCCCGATCCCTGGGAATACGGGCTGACCGACCGCAACCGGCATGCGCTCGCGACCCTCGCCGGCTATTCCTACGAGCAGGGGCTCATCCGCCGGCCGATGTCCCCCGACGACCTCTTCGTTCCGGTCACCCAGGGGCGAAAGCGCGGCGACGAGTTCCGGATCTGATCGCGTCCGGCGGAGACGGGCCCGGCCGTCCCGCATCCCGGCTCACGTCCCGGCTCATGTCAGGGCGAGCCAGATCGAGGCGAGCACCCCGGCGACCGGGGGCAGGAACCATGACGAGCAGAGCCGCACGACCACGAAGCGGCCGCCGAGGAGCGGCAGCTCGTAGGAGACGACGCGGTGCACGGCGAAGATCGACCAGGCCGCCAGGAAGGTGACGAGCTGGGCCTGGCCGGCGCCCATGCGCCAGACCAGCAGGGCGATCGGGAAGGCCGCCATCGGGCCGCCCGGCACGAAGGCGCCGATCAGGGACGCGGCCGCGATCCCGCGCCAGCCGCTCTCCGCGCCGATCAGGGCGCCGATCGATTCGGTCGGCACCAGACGGGCGAGGGCCGAGCCCACGAAGACCGCCAGGCAGAGCGGGATCAGCATCCGTCCGCCCTGGCGGCCGGCCAGCCGGAGCGCGTCGCCGAGCCGCTCGCGCCGCTTCAGCAGGACGAGCGTGCCGAGCACGATCGTGAGGGCGAAGAGGAGGAGGCTCGCGGGCTCAATCATCGGTCCGCTCCACCCTCAGCAGGGGAAACCGCACGGTGAGCCAGCGCGCGAGGAGACCCGCCAGGATCGGCAGGGGGATGCTGCAGGCGAGCCGGAGAATGCCGAACTTCATCCCCATCAGCGGGATTTCCCAGACCACGAGACGGTTGATGCCGATCGTCGCCCAGGCAACGAGGAACGCGATCAGCGCGCCGATGTCGGCGCCGGCCTGGCTCAGCGCGAAGACGAGCGGGAAGGAGGCGAACGGACCGCCCGGCATGAACGAGCCGATGGCGGTGGCGAGCAGGATGCCCCGGAATCCCGACTGGCCGCCGAGCGCACGCGCGATCCTCTCCCGCGGCAGCAGGACCGAGCTGAAGCCCGCGATGAGGAGCCCCATCGTCAGCTCGGGCACGAAGTCGAGGAGCTGCCAGACGGCGTCGACGGCGCTCGATTCCAGGAGCTCGGGCCCGCCGACCTTGAGGCAGGCAAAGCCGGCGGCAATTGCCAGCAGCAGGAAGAAGAGCGCCGACCAGCTCACCATGCGGCGCCCCTACCGACGGAGCACGGCCGGCTTCAACCCGGCGCCCCGCCGGCCTGCGCCCGCAGGATCTCCCGGACGCGGCGCGGCGTGACCGGCAGCCGGGTCACCGCGCCCGGGATGCCGAGCGCATCGTCGATCGCGCTCGCGACCACCGCGCCGACCGCATTGATGCCGCCTTCCCCCGCACCCTTCACCCCGAGCGGGTTGCGCGGGCTCGGCGCGTCCTCGGCGATGAGGCAGTCGATCGGCGGCACCTCGGACGCGGTCGGGATCAGGTAATCCGCGAAGGTCACCGCCAGCGGCTCGCCGGTCTCGGAATAGGTGAACTCCTCGAGGAGGGCGCCGCCGAGCCCCTGGACGCAGGCGCCGACGAGTTGCCCCTCGACGAGGAGCGGGTTGATCGCGCGGCCGACGTCGTAGGCGATGAGGAAACGCTCGACCACCGCCTGCCCGGTGTCGCGGTCGACGCGGACGACGGCGAAATGCGCGCCGTATGGGAAGACCGTCTCGTCCGTGTTGAACCAACCTTCCGCGGAGAGGCCGGGATCGCGATCGCCCAGCACCTCCGATCCGGGCGCCATCCGGCGCGCGAGGTCGCCGAGCGAGATGGAGGGGCCGGCCGGCACGTCGTTCCGGCGGATCGTCCCGTCGACGATCGCGAGGAGATCGGCCGGCGTCTGCAGGATCTCCGCGGCGACCTCGAGCGCCTTGCGGCGGAGGTTCGTCGCCGCGACATGCACCGCATTTCCGGTCAGCACCGTGGCGCGCGCGGCATGGGCACCGATGCCGTACGGTATCCGGTCGGTCTGGCCGTGGATGACCCGGATCCGGCCGTACGCGACGCCGAGCGCCTCGGCGGCGATCTGGGCCATGATGGTGGCGAAGCCCTGGCCGACCGAGGCGCCGCCGGTCAGCACCTCGACCGTGCCGCTGGTGTCGACGCTGACGCGGGCGCCGTCCGCGGGGCCGCGGCCGCTCTCCTCGAGGAACGTGGCGACGCCGAGGCCGACCGCCTCGCCGGCTTCGCGGCGGCCGCGGATCTCCGCCTGGAGCTCGTCCCATCCGAACCGCCGCAACCCTGCTTCCAAGAGCGCGGGATAATCCCCGGAATCGAGCGCAAGCGCCTCGGCCCCCGGCTGGTCGAACGCGATGGTGCAGGGCATCGCCTCGCCCGGAATGAGGTTCCGGCGCCGGATCTCGACCCGGTCGATGCCGAGCCGCTCGGCTACCGCATCCATCAGGCGCTCGCGCACGAAGGTGCCCTCGTAGCGGCCGGGGGCGCGGTAGGTGGCGGCCGGAGTCTTGTTGGTGAGCCGGTACCGGCCCGACGCGCGGTAGGCCGGGATCCGGTAGGGTCCCGGCAGCATGCTCATCGTCCGCCCCACCACGCGCGCCGCGTGGGTGCGCACATAGGCCCCCTGGTCGTGGTAGATCACGGCGTCGAGGCCGAGAAGGCGGCCCGACGCGTCGACGGCGGCGCGCACGACGTGGCGCTGCTGGCGCGACTGGTTCGCCGCCATCATGTGTTCGCGGCGGTCCTCGATCCACTTCACGGGGCGGCCGAGGCGCATCGCCGCCACCAGCACGAGCACGTCCTCCGGATAGAGCTCGCCGCGGATTCCGAACCCGCCGCCGACATTGCCCTCGTGCAGATGGATGGAGGCCGGGGGCCGCTTCAGCATTCGGACCAGCGTTTCCCGGTTCCGGTGCGGCACCTTGGCGGCGCCGAAGAGCTCGAGGATGTCGTTGCGCGCATCGTAGCGCCCGATGGCGCCGCGGGTCTCCATCGGGACGCCGGAATGCCGGCCGATCGCGAGGTCCAGCTCGACGATCTCGGCCGCCGCCGCGAACGCCGCCGCGATGTCTCCGTAGCTGTAGTCGACGACGATCGGCTCGCTGCCGAGCCCGTCCCCGAACCAGCCGGTCGCGCCGGCCGCGTCGACCACCACGTCGAGCGGCTCGACGTCGACGGCGACGCGCTCGGCTGCGTCCTCGGCCAGGTAAGGGTCCTCGGCGAAGACGGCGGCGACGGGATCGCCGACATAGCGGACGCGCCCCGCGGCGAGCACCGGCTGGCGATAGGGCTTCAGCACCTCGGCGGTCGGGTCCCGGAAGTCGATCGGCGGCAGGTCCGCGATGTCGTCATGCGTCCAGACGGCCACCACGCCCGGCGTGTCGCGCGCGGCCTCCGCGTCGATGCCGAGGATCCGGCCGTGGGCGTGAGCGGATCTGACGACGCGCATATGGATCTGCCGCGGGAAATTGATGTCGCCCGCGAACGCGCCCTGTCCGGTGACGAGCGGGCGGTCCTCGATCCGCGTCACGCCGTGACCGATCACGCGGCGCTCGCGCGCTGGCGGGGGAGCCGGATACTCGACGTGCTTCATGCGGGCGACCTGGGGCTCGGATGCGCCGCCGGCGCTTGCCGGGCGGCAATTCGGTGCGTAGTGCAGCGCATCATTGACATCGGGCGCGGTTCAGAAATCAAGCCTGAATCCCGTTTTTCGTACAGATTGGCTCCCGGCAGCGTCCGTCCTGCCTCTTTCGCCCGATGAGGCCCGCCGCGCCATCGGGCGGGAGCCAGCGCAGGCGCTCCGGCCGGGAGATGCGCGGGCGACATCAGCGTGGAGTGTCTAGATTCCGCGCGATCTTCCAAAAAATGATACGAATTCCTGAATGGCGTTGACTTGCCAATTTTGGCGCGATGAACTGGCGCAACGGGGCCAGGGGCATCCCTCGGGATGAGGCCTCCGAAATCGGGGAACACAGGAAGGGAAACCTGCAATGCTCACTCGGCTCGCCTCGAGCCTGCTCCTCGCTTTGGCCGTGCCGCTCGCGGGCCAGGCGAAGGCGGACTCCGTCGAAGACTTCTACAAGGGGAAGACCGTCAACCTGATCATCGGCTACAGCGTCGGCGGCGGCTACGACACCTATTCCCGCGTGCTGGCGCAGCACATGGGCAAGCACATCCCGGGCAACCCGACCGTCGTTCCGCAGAACATGCCGGGCGCCGGCAGCCTGAAGGCGGCGAACTACATCTTCAACGTGGCGCCGAAGGACGGCACCGTGTTCGGGACCTTCGCGCGCGGGCTCGCCATGGAACCGCTGATCGGGACCAGCAGCACCCAGTTCGATCCTTCCAAGTTCACCTGGCTGGGCAGCATCGCGGAAGAGAAGAGCGTCTGCGTCACCTGGCACACCTCCCCGGTCAAGACCTGGGAGGACGCCCAGAAGACGCCGTTCAAGGTGGCCGGCGAGGGTTCGGGGTCCGATCCGGACATCTTCTCGAGCGTCGTGAAGAGCCTGTTCGACGTGCCGATGGAGCTCGTCACCGGCTATCCCGGAACCAACGAGATGACGCTCGCCATCGAGCGCGGCGAGGTCGACGGACGCTGCGGCTGGTCCTGGAACGTCATCAAGACCGCGCAGGCCGACTGGGTGCGCGACAAGAAGCTGAACATCCTGCTCCAGATGTCGCTGCACCCGATCGAGGACCTGCCGGACGTCCCGAACGTCATGAACATCGCGCAGACGGACGAGCAGAAGCAGGTGCTGAAGCTCGTGCTCGGCCGCCAGGTCATGGGGCGGCCCTATGCGGCACCTCCCGGCCTGCCGCCCGAGCGTGCCGAGGCGCTGCGCAAGGCCTTCGAGGCGACCATGAAGGACCCGGACTTCCTGGCCGAGGCGGAGGCCCGCGGTCTGGAGGTCAGCCCGATCACCGGCAAGGAGCTCGACGAGCTCGTGGCGGACCTCTACGCCACGCCGAAGGAGACGCTCGCCCATGCCCGCGCGGCGATCGGAGAGGCCGCGCGATAGCGCCTGCGGGCCGGCGGCGAGCCGGTCCCTCCGCGCACGAAACTGCCGTTTCCCCGCACAGTCCGGCCCGGGGAAGCGGGCCCGGACGCGCCTTGCCGGCCTACCGTGCCGACCTGCCGTTCGAGGCGAGAAGCTCGCGGAGATATTCGGAGGCCGCGCGTCCCTTGAGCGCGGTCCGCCACATCTCCTTCACCGAGCGCTCGTGGAGCGCGAGCGCCTCCGGCGCGGAGGTCAGCATGGCGACGCCGAGCCGGATGTTCGGCTGCTCGCCGAGCCGGAACGGGCTGATCGTCAGGATCTTGCGGTCCGGCTGCCGGAAGATCTGGAAGCCGGTATGCGGCAGCGTGCCGGTGACGAGGCCGATCTGGACGCCCATCGGCTCGTCCTCGATCACGGACGCGAAATGCTCCACCTCGGCGCGCGCCAGCGCGCGGCGCTCGGCGAGCACCTTCTCGGGCAGGAAGGTGCGCCCGATGAAGCCGTTCCGGAGGAAGCGCTCGATATCCATCGCCGAGATGAGGTTCACGATCCCCGGATTGCGCTGCCGGTAGACCCTCTTGCGCTCGCGCAGCAGCTCCATGATCTGGCCGATATCGGCGAGCGCGCGCGCCCGGTCGCTCGCATCCTCCGGAATGCTCTCGTTGAGCACCATTTCGAGGCTCTGCTCGAAGCGGTCGGAGGCGAGCAGGAACGAGATCGGGCCGGCGAGCACGACGATCTGCTCGGCCTTCTCCTCCACCTGCCGGGTGCGCTCGAAATAGCTCACCGCCGAGGGGATCCACTCGATGCCGACGCCGAGCAGGGTCGGAACGGAGACCTCGAGGAGGTCGGACAGCTTCTCGAGCGTCTCGAGCTTGACGAGTTCGCCCTTCTCGAGCCGGTAGAGCGCCGTCCGCGAAATGCCGATGCGGCGCGCGATCTCGTCGGCGCTGAGCGCGGAGCCGAGCCGGAACGCCTTCAGCCGGTCGCCGATCTCGTCATACCGGAAGCCCATGAATCCTCCTCTCCCGCCGGTCTCGACCCGCGTTCCTGCTTCATCCTGCTTTCATGCGGGCCCGCGCGCCGTCAAGCGGGATCGCGCGATGCCGCGTGGCGAACGTGACGAGGGCTGGACGGCGCCGCGTCTGGCCAAGTGTTCACTTTTTGGCTAGTGTCTCCAAAATGTGCATATCGGCGTGCCGTCCCGGTCCGCGGCCGGGACCCGCCTCGAGGACCTTCAAATGCAGCTCAAGAACAGTTTCGACGTACCGCTTCCGCCGGACCGGGCCTGGGCGGTGCTCATGGACATCGAGCGGATCGCGCCCTGCATGCCGGGCGCCGAACTCCTGGAGACGATCGATCCCGAGACCTACAGGGGCAGGGTGTCGGTCCGCCTCGGGCCGGTCGCGCTGACCTTCGTCGGGACCGCCAAGTTCGAGGCGGTCGACGCCGCCGGCCGGACCGCGCGCGTGAAGGCGCAGGGCTCGGATGCGAAGGGACGCGGCGGCGCCAACGCCACGGTGACCTTCGGGCTGGAGCCGAGCGGGGCCGGCACGCGCGTCAATGTCGACACGGATCTCAGCCTCTCCGGCGGCGTGGCGCAGTACGGGCGCGGCGTCGGCATGATCCAGAGCGTCGCCGGGCAGCTGATCGGGCAATTCGCCAAGAACCTCAAGGCCGAGATCGAGAGCGAACCGGCGCCGGCCGCCGCGGGTCCGGCGGCTCCCGCCGAGGCACCCGCAGCGCGCGGCGCGCCCGGCGCGGCTGC